>NZ_JAYSDA010000005.1:0-127313 GCF_041914625.1 Aquitalea pelogenes
GGACACTGCCAGACTCCCCATTCGAAGCCCAGCTCAAACGAGCTGGGCTTTGTGCATTCTGGCTCGGGTAACGGCCATGCTGGCTGTCCTGATTCCTGTTACTGCCTTCCTTCGCTGACCTTCCCTCCGCACAACGGATTCTTTTGCCCTCTGCGCGCCGCTGATCAGAAAAAAACTATCGTCTGTCGGAAAATTCTTTGCTGTTTTGCTGACGGTTTACGCTAATGGCGTAGAAATTTCTTGAGAATCGCCATGGCCGGGACGCGCTGCCTGCGTGGCTTTACCTTGATTGAGGTGGTGGTGGTGATGGCGGTGTTTGCCATTTTGCTGACCATTGCCTTGCCGTCGATGTCGCAGTTTGTGACGGAGAACCGGATCAAGCAAGCTGCCACCGATTTCGACATGACCTTGCTGAATGCACGCAGCAACGCCATGCGCATGGGTGTGCCTGTGGTGGTGTGCGCTTCCACCGGGGCCACCAGCAATAATGTTCCGAGTTGTGACGCATCCAGCTGGAGTTCCGGCTGGGTATCCTTTGTTGACTATCAGCGTACCGGTAGCCCGACGGCTTCCGGGGTGCTGGTGGTGCATGGTTCGATTCCGTCTTCCTTGTATGTCACCGTGACCCCGAGTGCGACCACGGCCTTCCAGTATCTGCCCGGTGGCCAGTTGCAATTGCAGGCCAGCGGTACTGGCGGATCGGCAGCCACAACCACCACCAAGATTGCCATTTGTGATGTGACAGGCAAGAGTTCGACCATGGCGCAACAGGTCAACATCCTGGCCAATGGCCGTCCGCAGCGCCTGAACCTGGGGACCTGTCCATGAACCGTCCCATGCCAGGAAATATCCGGCATGAGGCCGGGGTGACCATGATCGAGGTGCTGGTAGTACTGGTGATTGTGGCTATTGGCTTGCTGGGTGTTGCTGCCTTGCAGCTGAATAATCTGCGCTATTCCAGCATGAGCAGCGGGCGTCAGCAGGCGGCACTGGTGGCCGAGCAGCTGGCAGACCGTATCCGGGCCAATGCGGCGGCGGACTACTCCACTGCATCCGGCAGTTACAGCGGTAATTGTTATGCTGCTTCCGGCAATTGTCCGTCCACCACGCCAGCCAATCGCGCGGCCTTCGATCTGGCCGAGATGCAGGCCATTGCTGCCAGCAGTGGCCTGAGCAGCCCGGCATTGGCAGTCAGCAAGGTGTCCAGTGGCGGTGTGACATTCGGTTATCAGGTGACGGTGAGCTGGCAGGAGCGGGCGACCAGTGTGGCTTCGCAGACAGCGACCGCGTCCATGTCGGTATTGGTGAAACCATGAGCAAGCATCCTGTGTCCGCATTGCATGGTGGTGGCCGTTTTCAGGCGGGTTTCACCATGCTGGAGTTGATGGTGTCGGTGACCATCAGCTTTTTCATCCTGCTGGCCGTAACCAATATCTTTATTGCCAACCAGCAGACCCTGGCTGCGCAGTCGGGTAATGCGCTGATGACAGATAACGGCCGCATTGGCCTGGCGGTGATTGGCCGTCTGTTGAAGCAGTCGGGTTATTGTGATGAAGCGGCGTATAGCAATACCAATGCCAGTGGTAACTGGGTGGTGCCCTGTAATCACATCAATTCTGCCGCTGCATCGGGTAGTGCCGGGTCGGATGGTTTCAGCCAGATCAGCCTGAGTGCATCGGCTGCGGTGAGTATTGCCAGTGGCACCAGCAGTTTTACCCTGAGCAATGGCAATAGCACCAGCCTGAGTGCCATGGGGCAGAAGAGCGATGAATTGACCATCAGCTACATCACCGGCCCGCAGGCTTCTTCCAATACCGCCATGCCGGATTGTCTGGGTAATCCGTCGCCGGCGGCCAGCAATGTGATTGTGACCAACCGCTTCTACATCAAGGTTCAGGGCGTGGGGACTGGCAGTAGTCCGCAGGTGGTGCGACCGCAGCTGATGTGTGATGTCAGCTGGACCGACATCAATGGCAACGCCCTGTCCAGCGCGCTGACCAGCAGTCTGGTTTCATCGGGCATTGTGGCGGAGAACATCGAACGAATCGGTGTGCTGCTGGGTGTGGACAGTGCCAGCGATGGTCAGCCCGACTATTACACGCCGCCCAGCGCTTCCATCAGCATGAACAAGGTATATGCGGTGCGTGTGGTACTGCTGGCCAGGCAGGACCCGGTTTACAACCAGGCGCGGGCCGAGGCTTTTGGTGGTGCCACCTTCAATATGTTCGGTAGCAATTACGGTGCAACGGTGTCGTCCAGCGACAACTCCTGGGTGGCACCGCTGGCCTCGGGCACGGTGGCGTGCAGTGTCAGCAATCCGTGCTGGGCGCGTCGCCTGTATGACTCCACCTTTGTCTTGCGCAACAGGATGTCGTGATGCGAGCGCTTCCAATCAATCCTGCGCAACGCGGGGCCGCCCTCCTGGTGGTGCTGGTGCTGCTGGTGGCCATGATGCTGATCGGCCTCACTGCGTTTTATTCGTCCAAGCAAGAGGAACGATTGGCGCGCGCCGGGCGTGATGGCTTGCTGGCGCGGGAGGCCGCGGAGGCGGCCTTGCGCTATGCCGAGGGGCAGATTGCCAGTGGCGTGATCAGCGGCAACCTGGGTTTCAACAGCTGTCCCAATAGCGCATCCACCGGGCTGTGTTCCAACTATGCCAGTGGGCCGATGAGTGTTTTGTTGGCCTCTACTGCGATTTCCACCTCGCCCACTACGGTGGCTACGGTGCCCAGCAGTGCCTGGAATGGCGGCAGCCTGGGCAGTTTCAGCTTGCAAGCCCCGCGCTATGCCATTGAAGCCATTCCGGATCAGGCGCCGGGCAGTGATGCGAGCACGGAAAGTTATCTGTACCGGATTACCGCCTGGGGTTTTGGTTTCAACAGCAATATCGTGACGGTGACCGAGTCGGTTTACCGCCCGTCGAAGTAAATGGAGTCGGCAATGAAAACCAGATTGTGCCTGTCGGGAATGTTGCTGTGGGCTTGCTGCCTGTCGCTGGCGCAGGCTGCTTCGGCGGTGTCCATCGGTTCCCTGCCGCTGGCCGGTATCGGCTCTTCCTATGGCCCGAACGTGATGTTTGCCCTGTCGGTGGAATTTCCGACTGCGGGTTCGGCATTCAATACCAAGACATCCATCAGCAGCGTGGCGGACCTGGATGTTTCCGGCGTGGGTAATACCCCGTTTCTGGGATATTTTGATTATGCCAAGTGCTACAAATACAGCGGGTCTGGATCGACCGGCTATTTTTCGCCCTATGCCAGCGCCACGCTGACATCGGTCACGTATAACTCCACTGTTTACAAGATTTATACCTGTGATGGCACGGCCTGGAGCGGCAATTTGCTGAACTGGGCCACCATGACGGCCATTGATATTTTCCGTGCCACCCTGACTGGCGGTAACCGCGCGCTGGGAACCGGGGGCTGGTCATCGGGCAGTACCACAGCATCCACGCTGGTGAGTGATTATTCTGCCGGTGACTCCACCACCACCACCTATTTGCGCCGTGCTGCCGTGGTGCCCGGTCAGAACCAGAGCTACAACCTTACCGGCAAGGCAGTATCCGGCCTGACGGTAAGCGGTACCAATTATCTGGCCAAGGTCACGCCATATGCCAGTACCTATACCAATGTGTGGTTTAGCAACGGCCCCAATTACGGTAGCGGCTCTCATCCGTGGAGTGTGTCCATTTATCGGGCCAGCAGTAATAGCCAACCCAGCACCCCTTATGAAATTGATAACGCCATTGCCAAAGTATGTGTCAGCGGCATGGTGGAAACCGGCAGCACCACGCCTTACACCTGCAAGCAATATGGCAGCAATTACAAGCCGGAAGGGCTGATTCAGTCCAATGGCAGCAAGATGCGTTTTGGTGCTGCCAGTTATCTGGTGAACACCCAATACACCCAGGATGGTGGCGCCTTGCGAGCACGTCTGAAATACCCGGGTATTTCCCAGACAGTGACGGGTGGATCGGGCAGCAGTTACACGCTGGGCGCCGAGTGGAACAGCGATGGGACTTTCGTGGTGAATCCGGATGCCAACGACGCCGTTGCACATACCATTACCTCCACCGATACCTCAACAACCTATGGCAGCACGCTGGCGGTGTCCAATAGCGGGGTAGTCAATTACCTGAACAAGTTTGGCGACACCATTGCCAGCAATATCGGTTACAAGCAATACGACCCTGCCGCCCATCTGTACTATGCCGCGCTTCGCTATTTCCGTAATTACGGCAATTACTCCACCTTTACCAGTTCACTTAGTTCCAATACCAGCTGGCAAGGTGGCTTTCCGGCCATTACCGACTGGGATGATCCCATCCTGAATTCCTGTCAGAAAAACTTCATCATTTATATTGGTGACACCAATACGCACAATGATATTGACGTGCCCGGTTCCAGCTGGTCCGGCGCTGCCGTGCCGACCGATGACACCGCTTTCAACGTGACGACCTGGACCAAGAACCTGGGCACGGATGAGGGCATGACCGGCACCCAATACCAGACGGTGAATACCGGTTCCACCAACTCGCCACCGTATATCGCCGGCATGGCCTGGTGGGCGAATACCAACAATATCCGTACCAAGTCCGGGGACAGCAAAACGGCCAGTGTCAGCTCCTTCATGATTGATGTGGTGGAGGGCGGTAACTACAAAGGGGTTGGTAACTCTCCATGCTCCTCCAATTGGAGTTCCAGTGTCTGCAATGCCTTCTTCATGGCGGCAAAATATGGCGGATTTACCGACTCCAATGCCAATAGCTGGCCGGACCTTCCCAAGGAGTGGGCGTCGGCGGCCAGTGGCAGCACATCCACTACCGGCACCAGCTCCATTTCAGTGTTCCCCAGCCCGGCCACCGGTTATACCGGCACGCCAACCAACTATGCCCCGGCCAATAACCCGGCTGCCATGGTGACTGCGCTTACCAATGCGCTCAGTACAGTGTCCGGTGCTGCCAATGCATCGCAAGCCGGGTTGAGTGGTTCCTTCACTGGCAGCAAGGTGTTCACTGACAGTACCTATATATTCCAGCCAGCGTTCAACTCCACTGACTGGAGTGGTGACCTGATCGCCAACACCTATTCACTGACTACCAGTTCCACCGGTGGCATTACCGTGAGCTACACCCCGGCATGGCAGGCCAAGCTGAAACTGGAAACCCAGCTGAACAACAGTGTGAGCTCGCGTAATGTGCTGACTTACGACTACACCACCATGAGCGGTGCAACATTCAATACCAGCTGGTATTCCGCACTCAGCACCAAGACCGATGTCCCGACCGGTACCACCAGCTTCCAGTACACCGGGCTGAATGCCGGTGGTTACGGTACTTACCGGGTCAACTACCTGCGTGGTGACAAAACCCAGGAGGGCAGCTCCGCTTCGCCACAGTTCCGCACCCGCAACTACCGCATGGGCGATGTGGTGCATTCCACGCCGGTATTCATTCCCACGCCGACGGCGGACCCGAGCGGTTGTTCCTACGATGCCAATCTGTCCAGTCCGGCAACGGACCGGGCGACCATTTTTGCCCGGCCGGCCGCGGTGGCCGTGGCCGCCAACGATGGCTTCCTGCACATTTTCAATGCCACTTACGGCAGCAGTAATGTGGGCAATGAACTGGCTGCCTATCTGCCTGCCAGCATTTACCCCAATCTGCCCAATCTGAGCTCCACCAGCTATTCGCACCAGTTCTTCAATGACGGCTCGCCGCTCTACAAGGATGTGTGCTTCCGGTATGGCAGTAATGGCTCGGCACTGGCAACTCCGGAAGCCCGTTCGGTGGTGGTGGGGACGACCGGGGCGGGTGGCAGCAGCGTGTATGCACTGGATGTCACTCATGTGGACAGCCTGGGCAGCAGCAATGTGCTGTGGGAGTTCTCGGCCAAGGACGATGCCAAGCTGGGCTATACCATTGGCAGTCCTGTCATCACCAAGCTGGCAAATGGCCGGCCGGCCGTGATATTCGGCAATGGCTATAACCAGAGCAGCGGCACCACGGCCTCGCTGTTCGTGTTGTATCTGGACAAGCAGCCCGGCACGGCCTGGACGCAGGGCAGCAATTATTTCCGTATCGACCTGCCCACCCCCACCTTGCTGAATACGTCGCCCAATGGCCTGTCCGAGCCGGGCATCATCATCAGCAATGGTGCAGTAAAAACCGTGTATGCGGGTGATCTGAACGGCAATTTGTGGAAGTTCGACCTGTCATCCGCCACGCCGGGCAACTGGACTGCACCGACCACGCCGCTGTTCACCGCCTGTGCCGGTGCATCCACCGGCCAGACCGGTGGCACCCAGTGCACCGCCAGCACGGTGCAGCCCATCACTTCCGGGGTGAAGGTGACCCGTGACCCGCTGCGTGGTTATCTGGTGTTGTTCGGCACCGGACAATATCTGTCCGGCAATGACCTGAGCCAGAGCAATACCCAGACCCTGTACGGCATCCGCGACGATGGCACCCTGTCCGGCAAAACCACCATCTCGGCCAACCTGCTGGCGCAGAGCATCGGTTCGCAGGTGACGACCAGTACCGATATCAGCAACGGTAACTCGCTGACCTACTACAGCATCAGCAACAACACGACCTCCACCATCTCGTCGTGCTCCGGGGTCAACGGCTATCTGCCCAGTGGCTGCAACGGCTGGTATCTGCCGCTGACCGCCAGCGGTTTCACCAATAGCCGGGTGGTGACCACGCCGGCCTTGTACCAGAACACGCTGTCCTACTTCACCGCCATCACGCCTTCGTCCACCAGCGTGTGCGGCAGTGGTGGCACCACCACCTTGTTCGGCCTGAACTATGCCACCGGTGGCGGCACGACCTCGGCAATTTATGACACCTCAGGCAATGGCTCGATGAACAGCACCGACCAGGCAGCCAACGCGGTGACCAGCAACGGCATTGCGCCCGGAGGCCCCATGCTGGTGATGGTGGCCGGCAAGAGCTATATCCTTAACAGCACCGGCTCCAGCGGGGGAATCAGCATGCAGGGGAATGCCAACTACAGCACCATGTATGGCCGCCTGTCCTGGCGGGAAATCATTCAATCCTGGTGAGCAAGAACATGACGGATAGAAACAGCGGTTTTACCTTGATCGAAATGATGATCACCGTGGCCATCGTCGGCATTCTGGCGGCGATTGCCCTGCCGTCCTATCGCAACTACATCATTCGTGGTCACCGTAGCGAGGCGGAAACCGTGATGTTGCAAGTGGCGCAGGAGCAGGAGCGTTACTACACCATGAACAACCAGTACAACATCGGTGCCACCCAGGTCAGCCCGCTGGGGGCCACCGGCACCTCCATCCTGTACAACATCACCGTGGCCAGCGGCACGGCCCCGGCCGGTTTCCAGGTGAATGCGGTGCCGGCCAACAGCCAGTCTCCCGAGAGCCAGTGCGGCACGCTGACGCTGGATTCATTGGGCAACAAAGGGTCTAGTGGCACCTATTCCACCGCCGATTGCTGGAAGTAGGGCCGCCGCCGCATTCCGGCGCATTGTTTCTGTGTCGGCATGCAGCCTGAGGGCGTGACTACCGTATAATGTCGGCCAGTCACGCTCCTTACAGGCCTTGCCATGTCCTACCCCACACCTGCATTCGAAGACAAGATCTGCCCGCCGGAACAACTGGCACAGCGACTGGCGGCATTGCCGCGTCCCATCGTGTTCACCAATGGATGTTTCGACATCCTGCATCGCGGTCATGTCACCTACCTGGCACAGGCCCGGGCGCTGGGTGCCAGCCTGGTGCTGGGGCTGAATACCGATGCCTCGGTCAAGCGTCAGGGCAAGGGCGAGGACCGGCCCATCAATAACGAGCAGAACCGCGCCGCCGTGCTGGCTGCGCTGGAAAGCATCAGCCTGGTGACCTGGTTTGACAGCGACACCCCGGCCGAGCTGATCGAGCTGGTCAAGCCGGATGTGCTGGTCAAGGGCGGCGACTGGGCGGTGGACAAGATTGTCGGCAGCGCTGAAACCCTGGCCCGTGGCGGCCAGGTGCATTCCATTCCCTTCCTGTTTGCCACCTCCACCACGCAAACCATCAACAAGATCCGCGCAGCCGAGGATCAGGCGTGAGCGAACATGCATTTGCCGTACTGCGCCAGCTCAGCGATGGCCGCTTCCACTCCGGCGCCGACATCGCCCGCGAGCTGGGCTGTTCGCGCACGCTGATCTGGCAGGCGGTACATGCCATCGAACAGGAATTCGGCCTGACGGTATTCAGCGTGCGTGGCCAGGGCTACAAGCTGGCCGAGCCGTTCGAGTGGCTGGACGTGGCCCGCGTGCGCGAGGCGCTGACCTCTCCCGCAGCGGAAACCTTCACGCTGGCGGTGACCGAACGTACCGACTCCACCAACAGCCAGCTGATGGCGCGAGCGGCCAGCGGCGGCCTGCATGGCCTGGTGCTGGCGGCAGAAATGCAGACCGCAGGCCGTGGCCGACTGGGGCGACGCTGGCAAAACCGGCTGGGTGCCGGGCTGACCTTCTCACTGCTGTGGCGCTTTGACCGTGGTCTGGCCGAACTGGCTGGCCTGTCGTTAGCCGTTGGCCTGGCGCTGGCGCGTGCCCTGCACCGGCTGGCGGTGCCGGTACAGCTCAAATGGCCCAATGACGTGCTGCTCAATGGCCGCAAGCTGGCAGGTATCCTGATCGAGCTATCAGGCGATGCACTGGGGCCGGCTGCGGTGGTCATCGGCATCGGCCTGAATATCGACAACCCCGGCGCGGTGGATCAGCCGGTGGCCTCGCTGGCTGAGGCGGGCATCCAACTGGGGCGCAACCAGTTGCTGGCTGCCTTGCTCAGCGAACTGGCCGTGGTACTGGATACCTTCAACCGCGAAGGCTTTGCTGCTTTCCGCGAGGACTGGATTCGCTGCTCCAGCCACGAAAACGCACCGGTGCGGCTGAGTTTTTCCCATGGCGAACCGGTGGACGGCATTGCCCGAGGCGTAGCGGAAAACGGTGCGCTGCAAGTGGAAATGGCAGATGGCAGCCTGCGTATCTTCCATGCCGGTGAAGTCAGCCTGCGGAGCCGCACATGAAGCTGCTGCTGGATGCAGGCAACAGCCGCCTGAAATGGGGCGTGCATGATGGCGAGTGCTGGCAGGCACAAGGTGCGGTCAGTCATGAGCAGATTGCACAGCTGGCCGCGCAATGGGCTGCATGGCCGGTAGACAGCGTTTACGCCGCATCAGTGGCCCGTCCGGCCGTAGCCGATGCCATCACCCAGGCCGCTCCCTGTCCGGTGCAGTGGGTGCGCTCTGCCGCCAGCTTTGCCGATGTGCGCAATCACTACCGCAATCCGGCCGAGCAGGGCGCTGACCGCTGGCTGGCGGTGCTGGCGGCCCGCAGCCTGTGTGCGGGCGATGTGGTAGTAGCCTGTGCCGGTACGGCACTGACGGTGGAAGCCCTTAGCGCAGAGGGCGATTATCTGGGCGGAATGATTTTGCCCGGTCAGGCGCTGATGCTGCGCAGCCTGGCACAGGGAACCGCCCAGTTGGACCGCATTGCAGGCCAGGTGACGCCCTTTCCGCAAGGCACTGAAGACGCGCTGGCCAGCGGCGTGCTGGCCGCCCAGTGTGGTGCCATCGAGCGCATGTGCCAGCAGCTGGCTGTGCATACCGGGCGCACCGTGCCGCAGCTGCTGCTGACCGGTGGCGATGCCGCCTCCATTGCTGCGCAACTCGCCGTCCCGGCGACGATCGTGGATAATCTCGTGCTGATGGGACTCTTGAGAGTAGCGTGCGAATCATGAAGTGGTTTCTGGTACTGATTGTGGTGCTGAATCTGGCGGTGGCCGGTTATGGCAGCTTCAAGCAACGCCCGCCGGCGGACGTGCATGCGCAGGAAATCAGCCCGGAGCAGGTCAAGCTGTTACCGGCCGACTGGCAGCCGGCTTCCGGCCCGGCCGGTGAGGCCAGTGCGCCGCTGAAGGTGTTGGCATCCATGCCGCAAACCGAAGCGCTGAAGCCGGAAGACCTCAGCAAGGCTGCGTCGCAGCCGGTGGCCGCCAAACCGGCCAAGGCTGAGGCATCGGCAGCCACCGCCAAGGCTGAAGCAAAGAACCTGCCGCCAGCCAAACCGGTGGAAAAGCCCGCCGGGAAAACGGCTGAAAAACCCAAGACCGAAGCCATCAAGGCCGAGCCGAGCAAGGCATTGGCCTGCTACGACTGGGGCACGCTGGATGCCAGGCTGCTGACCCGGGTGAAGGGTGGTTTGCCCGGCCTCAAGCTCAAGCCCGAGCAACTGGTGGAAAGCAGCAAGGGCGAGGCCAAGGGCAATGGCAAGTTCTGGGTCTATCACCCGCCGCTGGCTACGCAGTCTGAAACCCAGACGCTGTCTGCCGAATTGAAAGACAAGGGTTTTGACAATTACATCGTGCACAGCGCGGAATTCAAGGGCAGCGTATCGCTTGGCCTGTTCGGCCAGGAGTCTGCTGCCAAGGCCATGCAGGCAAGGGTGAAAGCCGCCGGTTTTGACAAGGTGGCCATCGAGCAGAAAGGGCAGAAGTCTGCCGCGACGGTGCTCAGCTTCAAGGCGCTGGAGCCGCAGCAGGCCGAGCGTCTGCAAGCGCTGCAAAAGCGTCTGACGCCTGGGATTGCCTTGCAGCCTTGCCATTAATCGCGGCGGTCAAGACGGTGTGCTGTTGCTGACCTAAGCGGTGCTGACGAAGCAGGGCGCAACGCCAAGGCATTGCGCTGCCGCAAGCGCGCTGGCAATCAGGCTTGTCAGCAGGGGCTTGCAGGATGGATGATGAACGGCAATGGCGGTTGTCCCGCCTTGCCGTTTTTTCATGGTTCGCTATGTCCCGACGTTCAAGCAATATCACCCGCCTGCTGGACCGTGGCGCGTTCAACGACCGCGTCCTGCGTCAGCTGGGCGGCTCGATGGCCTTTATTGCCGGCGCGCTCAATGCCGGTGGTTTCCTGGCGGTGCAGCGTTACACCTCGCATGTATCCGGGGTGGTGTCCGGCATGGCCGACGACCTGGCCCTGGGTGAAGTCCGCCTGTCGCTATCCATGCTGATCATGCTGCTGTGCTTCATTGGCGGTGCCATGCACTCCACCTGGCTGATCCTGTGGGCCAGACGCCAGCGCCTGCGCGGTGGCTACGGGGTGTCGATGATGGAAGAGGCCGGTTTCCTGCTGCTGTTTGGCGTGCTGGGGGCCGGGCTGGCCAGCCACAAGGGCTTGTTCACGCCTCCCACCGTGATGCTGCTGTGTTTCATCATGGGCATGCACAACACCATTGTCACCAAGCTGTCCGGCGGCCTGCTGCGCTCCACCCACATGACCGGCATTGCCACCGATATCGGCATCGAACTGACCAAGATGAGTTACTACAATCATCTGCACAGCCCCAAGATCAAAGACATCAAATCCAACCGCAGCCGGCTGTGGGTATACAGCATGATTCTGACGGCCTTCTTCCTGGGCGGTGTGGTGGGTGCGCTGGGTTTCAAGCATCTGGGCTATGCCTTTACCCTGCCGCTGGCCTTGCTGCTGTTTGCGCTGGGCTTGCGCCCGGTGTGGTACGACATGCGCTTGCGCTGGCGCTGGTGGCAGCATCACCACGATTTGCGCCAGCCCTGAGGCGTCAACCAGCCTGCGCTGCGCACTGGCTGGCCGTGTCTGCCTGGCGGTTGCCGGGGTGGGCGGCCAGCAGGGCGACGGCGCTATGGTCCGGCCCGTCCAGCCGGGCCAACAAGGCATCACGCGCGCACAGGCTTTGTGTACCCAGCAGGCGACTGGCATAGGCGTCGGCCTCGGCCTCAAAGTCGGCCGGATATTTCATGTCCGCCAGCAGAATGGGTGCCACGGCCAGCAGGGTTGAACGGTCGCCACCAAACAGATTGACTGCCAGCGACACGCCACCGGAGCGGATCAGGCCGCGCAAGCCATGCCGCGCCTCGATATGGCCTACCGCATGGGCCAGCATGGCCTGCATTTCCAGCGGGCTTTTGCTATTGCGTACCAGCTGGTCGGTGACAATGATTTGCCCGCCGGGCAAGGGGATGATGTCCGGCCCCAGCTCGCGCGCATCCACCAGCTGCAAGTGATAACGATAGGGGCTGTTGCCCGGCACCAGCTGCTGCAATTGCTGTTGCAGTGCTTGCTGACGGCTGTCCGGCAAGCGGGAAGGGCGCAACGCGCTGGTTTTCTCCAGCAGGCTCAGGGTGGCGCTGGCCATCGCCTGTTCCACCGCTGGCGGGGTGCGGCGTGCCGCTTCGCTGGCAAGCCAGGGCAGGCCGTTGCGGTAGCCAAACCAGCAGGCCAGCAGCAACAACAGCAAGCCAGCCAGCCGCAGCTGCGGCCAGCAGCGCCGCAGGCCGTCCAGTATCCGCGCGGCCAGTGGCAGGTGGCCGGTCAGTTGCTGGCATTGATAGGCACTGGCCACTTCGATAATGCCGCCGTCCGGCAATTGCAGTCGGTCTGGCCGACCGGCCCGTCCGGGGTGAAAACTGACCTCCCGTGCCGGATAGCGATGCGTGTGCACCCCGTCGGTGAACACCAGATGATGGACATTGCGTTGCAGCATCACGGCTTTGCCGATCTGGCTGCGACCATCCAGATAATTGCCTGGCAGACTCATGGCAGATGAATCCTGTTGCGCGCAACCCGCGAACGGGTGGCAGGCTGGTAAAGGGCTGTGTGTTGTTCTCTTTCCTAATCTGTAGCGCAAGCCGACTGCTTTGGCAACGGTGCGCTCACGCCGGGCAGGCCTTGTCCGCCGCTATGGGCAGCTTGCGGTCTCTGCCAGCTTGCATGCTGCCTGCAGGCTATCGTTTTCTGTGCTGTACTGACAGCATTGTGCCGCTGTGGCACGGTTTGCTTGAAGAAGGGGGTAAGGATGATGCGCAAGCTGGGTGGGTTACTGTTGCTGACACTGGCGCACGGTGTGCTGGCGGCACCGCAGTTATTGCAAGGCAAGGTGGGACAGGCTGCGGTGGTGATGGAGCTGGACATTGCCAAGGACGGTGCGGTGGAGGGGCGCTATTTCTATCGCAAGCATCACCGCGATATCGCCCTCACCGGCAAGCAGCAGGCTGATGGCAGCCTGCAACTGGGTGAAAACCTGCAATACGACGAACAGCGCAATGATATTACCCTGCGCCCGCAAAACGGTGGCTGGGTGGGGGAGTGGCATGGTCCCAAGGCTGCCAGGCCGGTGCCGGTCAGCCTGAGTGCCTATCCCCAGGCGCAGTGGCCGGCCAGTAGCGATAGCGCGCTCAATCCGGTGCGCCAGCGTTCCGGCTACGACTATGCCCGCATGGTGGACTTGCCACTCAAGGCCGGCAAGCGTGAGCGGGTGCAGGGTTATACCCTGCAATGGTGGGACGAGCCGGTCAGCAAGATCCGCCTGTTCCGCGTGGTGGATGGTTATCCACAGGCCAGCCTGCAGCACATCAACCAGTTGCTGGCTGAGCGGCAGTGGCAGGAAGTGGCCAGTTATTTTGACTGCCAGCTGGGCGGCGCACGGACTGCCGGGGCCGACTTCGAACAAACGGTGACGCCGCGTCTGCTGGGTAGCAAGCTGCTGAGTGTCAGTATTTTCACCAGCTATTACTGTGGTGGTGCCCATCCCGACTTTGCCGATAATCCGCTGACGCTGGAGGTGGCCAGCGGCAAGCCCTTGCAGCTGGAGGACCTGCTATGGGCAGGCAAGGGCAAACCGCAACTGGCGCGCAAGGTCAGTGGCGAGCGGGCTGACTTCCAGTACGAGGAGAAGGTACTGGCGCCCTGGCTGGTGAGCACCATGACGCGGCTGTATCCGGCACAAACCAAGCCGGGCAAGGAGGACGAGTGCGATTACCGCGACCCGCAGGTGTGGCAGTTTGTCAGCTGGTATGCCACGCCGCAGGGGCTGGTGCTGGGGCCGTCTTTCGCCCGCGTGGCGCGTGCTTGCGAATATCCGGAATGGAGTGTGCTGCCATGGAGTGTGGTCAAGCAGCATCCGGGTGCGCGGCCCGACCTGCTGCCCTGATCAGGCCGCCTGGTCTGCCTTGGGCTGGGCGCGGTGGCCACGCAGCCAGCGCCCTTCTGCTGCACCGCGCTGCCATTCCATATAGCGTTCCCCGTGTTGCAAGGGCGTAAAACCCAGCTGGCGGTAAAAGTCGCCGGCATCACGCGAAACCAGCAAGAAACGGCGTAACTGTTGCAATTGCGGATGATCCTGTGCGGCGCGGATCATCGCCTGTCCCACGCCCTGACCGCGCCAGTCGGGCAGCACGAAGACATCAGACAGATAGGCAAAGCTGGCGTAATCGGTAATCACCCGGGCAAAGCCGATCTGCCGCTGCTGCTGATAGGCGGCAATGATCAAGGAATGCTGGATGGCACGTTCCAGCAGCGCAGCATCCATGCCGCTGGCCCAGTGCGCCTGGGTGGTGAGGAATTGCAGGATCATGGCGCGGTCCAGCCGTGCCGGGTCGTGCGAGATGTCCAGTTGCATGCGCGCTCCTCCCTCAAGGTGGATGTGGGCAAGTATCCGGCGCTTACATCACCACACCGTGACGGCAGGATGACAAGTCTTTTACCACGACCCCAGCTGGTGTAGCGGCAGCAGCAACAGGCCCAGCAGCAGGATTTCACACACTTCGATGCCTGCGCCCAGGCAGTCGCCGGTCATGCCACCCAGCTTGCGCTTGAGCCAGCCGCGCCACAGCAAGGCGGCCAGCGGTGCCAGCAGCAAAGCCGGGGCCAGCCACAGCGACAGACCCAGCAATGCCAGCAGGCCGATGACTTGTGCCCGCCATTGCGGCTGCCACGCAAAGCGTTCACCGCTGCCGGGTGCCAGTGCAGGCAGGGTGGCCGACCAGAACAGGGCAAACAGCCGCGCCCAGGCCGGTAACAGCAGCAGGCCGGGCAGCTTTTGAGGCTGACTGGCCAGCAACATCAGCAGCACCAGTTTGCTGACGATGGCGCAAATCAGCGCAATCACGCCAAAGCTGCCCACGTGCGGGTCTTTCAGTACCTCGAAAAAGCGCTCGCGCGAGCGATGGGCTGCGCCCATGGCATCACTCAGGTCGGCCAGACCGTCCAGATGCAGGCCACCGGTAATGCCTATCCACAGCAACAGGCCGGCCAGTGCCCCCAGCCAGGGGTCGTGCAAGCTGCCCAGCCACACACCCAGCCATAGCAGGCTGCCCAGCAACAGGCCGACCGGCGCAAACCAGCAGGCGCTGGCTGCCAGCCATTCCGGGTGGAAGGTGCGCAGCTGCGGTGTGGGCAGACGGGTGAGAAACTGGATGGCCAGAATCAGGCTTTGCCACCAGCGGGCGCGAGGGGCGGCTATCGGCTGGCTCATGCTTCGCCGGGGCTTTCCAGATGCATCAGATAGGCCGGGTGGCCTTCCAGAATGGACAGCTGGGCAAAGCCGCCGCGCTGCACGGTCATCAGCTTGGCCACGTCGAACTCAGTGCCTAGCAGCTCGGCCAACAGGGCGGTAATCACCCCGCCATGGCATACCAGTACCCGGTGGCTGCCACGCGCGGTCTGAATCCATTCGCTGAATCCGCTCAGCACCCGGGTGCGGAAGACTTCATAGCTTTCCCCGCCGGGCGGAATCAGCTCGCCCGCCGCCACGCGGCTGCCCCAGTCAGGATGCTGACCGGACAGCACCGCGCGCGACATGCCATCCCAGTCGCCAAAATCGAATTCGGCAAAGCGTTCGTCCACCTTCAGCGGCAGGGAGCCATGCAGGGCCTGATGCACGGCAAACTCGCGGCAGCGTTGCAGCGGCGAGGTGGCCATGCTGGTGACCGGTGCCAGCTGGTTCAGCCGTTGCCAGCTGCGGCTCATCTGCTCGCAGCCCAGCTCATTCAGTGGCAGGTCGGTGCGGCCGATCAGGCGGCCGTCGTGGTCGATTTCGCCGTGGCGCAGCAAGGTGAGCGTATAGGGGTTCATGCCTCAGTCTTTCTCGGTGACACCGGCCTGGGCAAACGTGGCCATTTCGGCGTGCAGCTTGATGGCCAGTTGCAGCAAGGGCACGCAGGTGGCCGCACCGGAGCCTTCGCCCAGCCGCATGCCCAGTGCCACCAGCGGGTTCAGTTGCAGTGCTTCCAGTGCCAGCTTGTGGCCGGTTTCTTCCGAGCAATGGCTGGCCAGCAGCCAGTCGGCCACTGCCGGGTCGATGGCGCGGGCGGCCAGGGCGGCGGCGCTGGCAATGAAACCATCCACCAGCGCAGGCACACCCAGTGCCGCGCCTTCCAGATAAAAACCCGCCATGGCGGCAATTTCCAGCCCGCCCAGTTCGGCCAGCACAGCCTGGCCATCCAGAGACTGGCCTTGCAGACGGTCCAGCGCCTGTTGCACCACGCGGCGCTTGTTGACGAGGCCGGCGTCGTCGATGCCGGTGCCACGGCCGACAATGCTGTCCGCGCTGTAGCCCGCCAGACGGCAGATCAGCGCGGCAGACGGCGTGGTATTGCCAATGCCCATGTCACCGGCAATCAGCAGATTGGCACCGTGTTCCACGGCGCGACGCGCCGCAGCGCGGCCCACTTCCAGCGCAGCAGCGCATTGTTCTGCCGTCATGGCGGCTTCCACTGCCAGGTTGGCGGTACCGGCGGCTACCTTGGCCTGCACAATGGGCAGTTCCGGCAGTTGACCCAGCACACCCACATCCACCACCTCCAGCCGAGCGGCAATGGCGCGGGCCAGCACGCAGATGGCAGCGCCACCGGCAGCAAAATTCTTCACCATTTCGCCGGTCACGATGGACGGATAGGCGGACACACCTTCTGCTGTTACGCCGTGGTCACCGGCAAACACGGTGATGGCCGGCTGCAGGGGGGCCGGAATGGTTTTGCCTTGCCAGGCAGCAAAGCGACAGGCCACCGTTTCCAGTACACCCAGGCTGCCAGCCGGTTTGGTCAGCGAATTCTGGCGTTGCAGGGCGGCTTCATGAAAAGCGTGGGCAGGAAGGGCAATGGCCTGGGGCATGGTGTGGTTTCTCGAGGTTGGCATGGACTAGAGCGCGACTCTAAGACATGGGGGGCAGCACGGCAAGCTGAATGCCCTCATGGCAATGGCATTGCTTGTTGCATATCAAGACTGTTCGTGCCAGATTGCCGCGGTTTCGCTCTATTCTGCCGTATAATCGCTGCCGGACAGGTGTCCGGATTTGCATGATCCGGATGAAACGGGAAGCCGGTACAAGCCGGCGCTGCCCCCGCAACGGTAAGGTCTGGCTGGTGGATACCGGCCCAGTTGTCGCCATTGCCACTGTTGCCCATCAGCAACGGGAAGGCGCGACAGCGCAAGACCAAGCCCGGAGACCGGCCTGTCGCTTATCGTCTGCCGCATGGCAGGCGGTCGCTGTATATCGCGGGGAGGCGATCTGGCAAACAGCAGGCAGGCTCATCAGCCCGTTCCGGTGTCATCCATTCTCCATGGCGCAAGCCATCCTCTTCGAACTTCCTGTGGCTGTGGCAGCGTTTGCCCGGCCGGTTTCATGTTTCTGGAGTGTGTGTTTCATGTTCAAAGCCCGACAATCCCTGTGGCTGCTGGTGTTGGCCAGTGCAGCCCAGGCCGACGTCCTGCCCGTTTTTCAGGGCGATGAAGTAGTGGTGACCGCTACCCGTCAGCCGCAATCGGTGGTCAAGACCTTGTCGGATGTGTCGGTGATCACCCGTGAAGACATCGACCAGTCCTCGGCCACCAATCTGCCGCAGCTGCTGGCGCGGGTGCCGGGCATCGAAGTGGTCAGCTCGGGCAATGTCGGCAGCCAGACCAGCCTGTATCTGCGCGGTAGCAATGCCAACCAGACTATCGTCCTGCTGGACGGCATGCGTATCGTCTCCGCCACCAGCGGCACTACCGCGCTGGAAAACATTCCGCTGGACAGCATCGAGCGTGTTGAAGTGGTGCGTGGCAGCAGCTCCAGCCTGTATGGCGCGGATGCCATTGGCGGAGTAATCCAGATCTTCACCCGTCAGGGTAGTGGTGCACCGCGCTTCAACGCCGCGCTGGGATTTGGCGACCATGGTCTGGTCAAATCCTCGGCGGGTGTCAGCGGCAAGGTGGACAATACCGCTTTCAATCTGCAGCTCAGCCAGGAGCAGACCGAAGGTTTCTCCGCCACGAATCCGCAAAGCAGCAGCTACAATGCCGACCGCGATCCCTATCGCAACCTGTCCTACAACGCCAGCCTCACCCAGACCATTGCCAGCGGACATGATATTTCGTTGCAACTGTTCCAGATCATGAGCAAGCTGGACTACGACGGCTATCAAAGCACCGGTGAGGACTTGCAGCACAGCCGCCAGACCGGCGCGGCACTGGAATCCAGAAACCGCTTCAACGATATCTGGAGCAGCACCCTGCGTTACAGCTACACCATGGACCGCCAGGAACACTGGAATAACGGTAATCTGAGCGCCCGGGTCGACTTGTATCAGACCGCCCAAAATGCCGTTCTGTGGCAAAACGACCTGCAAACCGGCTGGGGCAAGCTGCTGGCCGGTGCCGAATACACCGAACAACATGTGGACAGCAGCACCTCCTACGATGCCCACTCGCGTAGTAACAAGGCCGGCTTCCTCGGTTACAGCGGTGAATTTGGCCGCCATTTGCTGCAAGTCAGTGTCCGTCGCGACCAGAACGAGCAGTTTGGTGGCAAAACTACTGGTCAGCTGGGCTATGGCTACCGTCTGAGCGATGCCCTGATCGCGCGTGGTAGCTACGGCACCGCTTTCAAAGCCCCCACCTTCAACGACCTTTATTATCCGCTGGACCAATATGGCTATGCCGGCAACCCGAACCTGAAACCGGAAACCTCGCACAACAGCGAACTGGCCTTGCAATTCAAGGATAACGGCCGTTCGGCATCGTTGACGCTGTTCCGCAACAGCATCAATAACATGATTGCCATGACCTCCGACTACAGCACCGTGACCAATATCAGCCAAGCCACCATTCAGGGCGGCACGCTGGCCGGAGCCATGGCAACGGGTAACTGGGATTTGTCTGCATCCGCCACATATCAGGACCCGCTGGACAACGCCACTCATCAGCAATTGCAACGTCGCGCCCGTGCCTATGGACAAATGGCGGCTGCCTATGACTGGGGCAAGGTCACCACCGGGGTGGAGTGGCAGTTGAGCGCCAAGCGCCGGGATACCACCGATAGCGGCAGCAATGTCTGGCTGGGTGGCTATACACTCACCAATGTGTATGCCAATTACCGCTTTACCCGCGAGTGGGCGGCCACCGTCAAACTGAGCAATCTGTTTGGCCGTCACTACACCACGCTGTATGGCTATAACACAGCCGGGCTGGGTGGTTTTGTCGGTGTAAGCTACCAGCAGAAATAAACCGGCACGCCCATGGCGTGCTACTCCCGGGGGCACCTGACCCGCCCCCCGGATCATCAGGAAACCAGCATGACCCACCTGATCACCGGCGGTGCGCGTTCCGGCAAAAGCCGCCATGCCGAACACCTGGCCATCCAGCATGGCGGCCCGGTCTGCTATATCGCCACCGCCGAAGTGCGTGACGAAGAGTTTGCCGAACGGGTGCGCCAGCATCGCCTGCAACGGCCAGCGCATTGGCAAGTGCAGGAAGCCGGGCGTGACCTGGCCGGGCTGATTCTGGGCCACGACCAGGAAGACGGCCTGTTGCTGGTGGACTGTCTGGGCATGTGGCTGATGCGCTTTTTCGGTCCGGACGATAGCTTCGACGAAGTGGAATTCGCCCGGCAGCGGCAGTGGCTGCTGGAAGCCATCGATGCAGTACAGGGCCGCTTGCTGCTGGTCACCAATGAAATCGGCTGGGGCGTGATGCCGATGAGCCGCATGGCACGCCTGTATGGCGACCTGCTGGGGCGGCTGAACCAGGACGTTGCGGCCCGCTGTCAGCATGTCACCCTGGTGGCCTGCGGGCTGCCCTTGTTGCTCAAGGGCGGCTGATGCTGCTGCGCGCTTTTGCCCTGTGGCTGCTGTTGTGCGTCGGCCCGGTCCGTGCGGCAGTCAGTGCACCCGATGCCAGTGGCAAACTGCTGACCCTGCCGCAGGCGGCGCAGCGTATTGTTTCCCTGTCGCCCCATGCCACCGAAATGCTGTACGCCATTGGTGCCGGCCCACGGCTGGTGGCCACGGTGGACTACAGCAATTACCCGCCGCAAGCGCGTGTGCTGCCGCGGGTGGGCGGCTATAGCGGCATCAGCCTGGAAGCGGTACTGCGCCAGCGGCCGGACCTGGTGGTGGCCTGGCAGGACGGCGGCAACCTGCGCGAGCTGGAGCGTTTGCGCCAGCTGGGCGTGGCCGTGTTCATCAGCCATCCCTTGCAACTGGATGATGTGGCCACAGAAATGCAAAGCCTGGGCCGCCTTACCGGAACGCAGACCACGGCTGCCGCAGCTGCCTCTGCTTACCGCCAGCAACTGGCCACGCTGCGCCAGCGCTATGCCCGCCGTACACCGGTCAGCGTGTTTTACCAGATCAGTGCCGCGCCCATTTTTACCGTCAGCCAGCGCAGCTTCATGGGTGCCATGATGCAACTGTGTGGCGGGCGCAATGTGTTTGGCAGCCTGGGGCAAGCCGCACCGCAAGTAAGCATGGAGGCGGTTGTGGCGGCCCGGCCACAGGTGATGCTGGCTGCACGCGCTGACATCCTGCGCATGTGGGATCGCTGGTCCGCCCTGCCGGCCGTGGCGGCAGACACCCGTTACGTGCTGGATGAAGACCTGCTGACCATTCCGGGGCCACGTTTGCCGCAAGGTGCAGCGGCACTGTGTGCCACGCTGGACACAGCACGGCACAGACTGGGTTTGACGCTGGACTAGCTGGCCGTTATCCTCGCCGCCATGGACAAGGAACTGGAATATCTCGAATCCCGCGTGCAGGCCCTGGTTGCCCGCATCAAGGAACTGGAAACCCAGAACGGCCGTTTTGCCCAGGCGCTGGCTGAAGCGCTGAAGGAAAACGCCGAGCTGAATTTCCGCGTGAACGAAACACGCAGCCGCGTGGCCGCGCTGGTAGAACGTCTGCCCAAGGCAGAGGAACCGGAGCAGGCTGAAGGAGAGGCAGAATGAGCGATATCGTGCAGGTCGACATTGAACTCCTGGGCCGTCATTTCACCATCGGCTCGCCGGTGGATGAGCGTGAAACCCTGCTGGAGGCGGTACGTCTGCTGCAAGGCAAGATTGATCTGATCCAGCAGCACGGCAAGGTGATGGATGCCGACAAGATCGCCATCATGGCTGCTTTGAACATTGCCCATGATTTGTTGCGTACCAAAGTGGGAGAGGGCTTGGAAATGGCTTCATTCCAGCGTAAAATACGCAACATGAGCGAAGCAGCTGATACAGCGCTTCGCGAAAGCCAGCAAGCCTTGTTCTGATTTCTTACTTCAGGCAGGAACTGGCAGACACCCAGATCAGCTTATCCCCTGCGGTGTTCGTGAAGGCTAACAATTCCTTTGTACCAATGCGTTCGCTTTTGGCCGCCAGCGTGAGTCACGGGTGTGTCGCGTCCCTCGAGGATGCGCCCGAAGTGACTGGCAGGTAGCCCTCCCTGGAAACAGGGTACAAGCGAATTATGCCCAAACGACACTCGCGGGGGTCTCCCTTCCACGACCCGGCGCATCTTGCTCCGGGTCGTTTTCATTTGTCCCTTGATTGTCAGGCTTGCGCCATGTCCACTCCCGACACTGCCGTTAACGACAAGATTGCCCTGCGCAAGGCCGTGCGTCGCCAGCGCATGGCACTGACGCCCGCTTACCGTGCACAGGCCATGCGTGCGGTGGCACGTCATGCCAGCCGCTTATTGCGGCGCGGGCGGCGTATTGGCGGTTATCTGGCGGCCGGTTCCGAGCTGGATGTGGAAATCCTGCTCAGTAGCGCGTTACAGCGTGGTGCCAGCGTATGGTTGCCGCAAATTCCGGCCCGTGGCCGCCGTATGTGGTTCTCGCGTCTGACGGGGGACGGGCGGTGGTATCGCCATGCACGCTACGGCATCGTGGAGTTTGACGGCCCCTGCTTGCGAGCGGAAAAGCTGGATGTGCTGCTGGTGCCATTGCTGGCGGTGGATGAGGACGGTTATCGCATGGGGCAGGGCGGCGGTTTTTACGATAGCAGTCTGGCTTTCCGGCAGCGGCCGCGTCGCTACGGCAAGCCCTTGCTGGTGGGCGTGGCTTTCGATTGCCAGCGGGTGCAGCAGGTGCCGCGTGAAGCCTGGGATGTGCAGCTGGATTATCTGCTGACCGAAAGCGGCCTGCATCGTTTTGCCCGTCGCCAGCGCGCCAAAGCCTCCTGACGGAGGCTGTGGGCGGGATTGTGGCAGGTCGTGGCGGTTGTTTATCGCTCCCAGTGGTGGCCATAGCCATAGGCCGGGACGGCTACAACCGGAACAACGACTTCAGGTCGGTAGGCAACCCGTGGCGGAACAACGACGCAGGCGCTCAATGCACTGGCCAGCAATACGCCAATCAACAGGCTTTTCATGATTCTCTCCGGTGAACAAGGGCCAGACGGCCGCAGTTGTTTGTCTGCTTTCAAGCTTAATCGAACACAGCTGCTGCAAGATGGCGTAAATTGTTAAGACCACCTTCCATTGATTAACAGACATTTCCCATGCGTTATTGGCTGATGAAGTCCGAACCGGACGAAACGTCGATTGATGACCTGATGGCCGAGCCACAGCGGGCATTCGAGTGGACCGGCGTGCGCAATTACCAGGCGCGCAATTTCATGCGTGATGACATGCAAGCAGGCGACCGGGTGCTGTTCTGGCATTCCAGCTGTGCCGAGCCAGGCATTGCCGGTCTGGCCGAGGTGGTGGGCAGCGCCCATGCCGACTCCAGCCAGTTTGACCCGGCCAGCCCGTATTACGACGCCAAATCCACGCCCGAGGCCCCGCGCTGGCAGTGTGTTGACGTGCGCTTCCTGAGCAAGACCCCGCTGCTGACACCTGCCTTGTTACGGCAGCACCCGCCGCTGGAGCAGATGCAGGTGCTCAAAAAAGGCAACCGCCTGTCGATTACCCCGGTCAGCCAGACCGAGTGGGAATACATCACCACCCAGCTTTGCTGAGGCAGTCTGTCTGGAGCGCAATGCTTTATCCGCCGATTGAACCATTCAGCCAGGGCATGCTGCCGCTGGATGGCCTGCATCAAATGTACTGGGAACAATGTGGTGCGCCGGATGGCCAGCCCGTGCTCTACCTGCATGGCGGGCCGGGTGATGGCTGTGCTCCGGCCAGTCGCCAGTTGTTTGATCCCTCCCATTACCGAGCCATCCTGTTTGATCAGCGCGGCAGTGGCCGTTCGGTGCCGCGAGGTGAATGGCGCGACAACACCACGGCGCATCTGATTGCCGATATCGAACGCTTGCGCGAGCATCTGGGCATCGAGCGCTGGCTGCTGTTTGGCGGCTCCTGGGGCAGTACGCTGGCACTGGCCTATGCCCAGGCTCATCCGCAGCGGGTGACCGGACTGGTCCTGCGCGGCATTTTCCTGGGGCGGCAAAGTGAAATCGACTGGTTCATGCATGGCATGGGGCAGTTTCACCCGGAAGCCTGGCAGGAGTTTGTCGCACCGATTCCGCCCGCCGAGCGCGGGCAGCTGCTGCAAGCCTATTACCGCGGCCTGTGCGATCCCGATCCGCAAGTCCATCTGCCGCTGGCGCGCAGCTGGGGCCGTTACGAGGCCAGTTGCGTGGCCTTGCGTCCCCAAGCCGACACCATGCTGCGTGCCGGCAGCGAGTATCTGGCCTTGCCACTGGCGCGGCTGGAAGCCCATTACTTCATCCACCGCATCTTTCTGCCCGAAGGGCAGTTATTGCAACAGCTTCAGCGCATCCGTCACTTGCCGGCCATCATCGTGCAAGGCCGTCATGATGTGATCTGCCCGCCGGCCACGGCGCACGAACTGGCCCGCCACTGGCCGGAGGCCGAATTCCAGCTGGTGGAAGCTGCCGGTCACTCCTTGTGGGAAGAAGGCATTTTGCAGCGGCTGTTGCAGGCACTGGAGCGCTGCAAGCAGCTGCCGCGCTGAACTGCCGGTAGTCGGCTGCCGGTAAAAAAATGCAAACGCCTTTGTGATGGCCCGCTGCCTGGTGCAGCCTGTGTGGCGACTGGCCGGCACCGGGTTTGCCAGGGCTGGCGGCAACGGGGGCAAGCGTTTGTTTTTGTGCAGCTCTTATCGACATGCCCCTCTGGCCGCTATAATGGCCCGATTGAATTTGCGACGGACTGCCCAAGCTGCCCTGCCAGGCGGGGACTTGGGCAGTCCGCCATTTTGTTTTCAGCCTTTCCAGACTAAAGATCGCCATGCAAGAAACCTACAGCCCGCGCGAAGTCGAAGCCGCAGCGCAACAAAAATGGCAGCGCACTGCCGCCTTCAAGGCCGTCGAAGACGCCAGCCGCCCCAAGTACTACGCCTTGTCGATGTTCCCCTATCCGTCCGGCAAGCTGCACATGGGCCATGTGCGCAACTACACCATTACCGACGTGCTGGCCCGCTTCAAGCGCCTGCAAGGCTTCAACGTGTTGCAACCGATGGGCTGGGACGCCTTCGGTCTGCCGGCCGAAAACGCCGCCATGAAAAACGGCGGTGCTCCGGCAGCCTGGACCTACGCCAACATCGAATACATGAAGACGCAGCTGGACAGCCTGGGCTTTGCCCTGGACTGGGAGCGCGAGCTGGCCACCTGCAAGCCCGATTACTACCGCTGGGAGCAGTGGCTGTTTACCCGCCTGTTTGAAAAAGGCGTGATCTACAAGAAAAACGGCGTGGTGAACTGGGACCCGGTGGACCAGACCGTACTGGCCAACGAACAAGTGGTGGATGGCCGTGGCTGGCGCTCCGGTGCCGTGGTGGAAAAGCGCGAAATCCCGATGTATTACTTCGCCATCACCAAGTACGCCGATGAACTGCTCACCAGCCTGGATACGCTGGATGGCTGGCCGGAACAGGTCAAGACCATGCAGAAGAACTGGATCGGCAAGAGCCACGGTTCTGACGTGGTGTTTGCCTACGACCAGGACAGCATCGGCCATGGTGGCGAACTGAAGGTGTACACCACCCGTCCGGACACCCTGATGGGCGCAACTTACGTTGCCGTGGCGGCGGAACACCCGCTGGCCACCCAGGCTGCGGCCAATCATCCGGCGCTGCAGGCTTTCATTGCCGAATGCAAGGCAGGTTCCGTGGCCGAGGCCGACGTAGCCAAGATGGAAAAGAAGGGCATGGATACCGGCCTGTTCGTCATCCATCCGCTCACCGGTGCCAAGCTGCCGGTATGGGTGGCCAATTATGTGCTGTGGGGCTATGGCGAAGGCGCGGTGATGGCCGTGCCGGCGCATGACGAGCGGGACTTCGAATTCGCCAACAAATACAGCCTGCCGCTGCTGCAAGTGTATGCCAAGGTGGCTGGCGACAATGATTTCGATGCCAGCAACTGGCAGGACTGGTATGCCGCCAAGGACGACAGCGTACGCACCGTCAACAGCGGCAAGTACGACGGCAAGTCCTTCAGCGAAGCCTTCGATGCCATCGTCGGTGATCTGGAAGCCAAGGCTGCCGGCCAGAAGAAAACCCAGTACCGCCTGCGCGACTGGGGCATCTCCCGCCAGCGTTACTGGGGTTGCCCGATTCCCATCATCCACTGCCCGACTTGTGGCGATGTGCCGGTGCCGGAAAAAGACCTGCCGGTAGTACTGCCGGAAAACGTGATTCCGGATGGTGCCGGCTCGCCCTTGGCCAAGATGCCGGAATTCTACGAAACCAGCTGCCCCAAGTGTGGTGGTGCCGCCAAGCGCGAAACCGACACCATGGATACCTTCGTGGAATCCAGCTGGTACTACGCCCGCTATGCCAGCCCCAAGTGCGACACCGCCATGCTGGACAAGGCAGCTGCCGACTACTGGCTGCAAGTGGACCAATACGTGGGTGGTATCGAACACGCCATCCTGCACCTGTTGTACGCACGTTTCTTCCACAAGCTGATGCGTGACGAAGGCCTGGTATCCAGCGACGAGCCGTTCAAGAGCCTGCTGACCCAGGGCATGGTGATCTGCGAAACCTTCTACCGCGAGCTGCCCAACGGCAGCAAGGACTGGATCGCCCCGCAAGACGTGGTGCTGGAACGTGACGCCAAGGGCAAGATCACCGGTGCCACCCATCGCGTGGATGGCCTGCCGGTGGTGGTGGGCGGCGTGGAGAAAATGTCCAAGTCCAAGAACAACGGTGTGGACCCGCAGGAATTCATCGAGAAATACGGTGCCGATACCGCGCGCCTGTTCATGATGTTCGCCGCCCCGCCGGAGCAAAGCCTGGAATGGTCCGACGCCGGTGTGGAAGGTGCCTTCCGCTTCCTCAAGCGCCTGTGGAAACTGGCCAAGGAACATGCCGACGCAGGTGTGGTGGCCGCTTATGCCGGTGGCGAGCTGAATGCCAGCCAGAAGGAACTGCGCTTCAAGCTGCACAGCACCATCCAGAAAGTGGCCGACGACTATGGCCGTCGCCAGCAGTTCAACACCGCCATTGCCGCGGTGATGGAACTGTTGAACACCTACGACAAGACCGACCGCAGCGATGCCGCCGGCCGTGCCGTGGCACAGGAAGTGCTGGAAAGCGTCACCCTGCTGCTGTCGCCCATCGTGCCGCACATCACTGACGCCATCTGGTCGGTGTTGCAGCCGGGCAGCGAGCTGCTGGCACAAGCCTGGCCGAAGGTGGACGAGGCTGCGCTGGTGAAGAGAGAGATCGAGATGATGGTGCAGGTGGCTGGCAAGCTGCGTGGCAGCATCACCGTGGCTGCCGATGCCGCCAAGGATGTGATCGAAGCTGCCGCACTGGCGCACGAAAACGTACAGAAGTTCATGGAAGGCAAACCGGCCAAGAAGATCATCGTGGTGCCGGGCCGTCTGGTGAACATCGTCGTGTAAACCCCGGTCCGCCCTTGACGGGGTGGGCCAGCAATCCTGCCGGTCAGCTTTTCCTTCCCCTTCCCGTGGGGCAGGGCCTGACCGGCTCCTGTTACGGAGAACAGGCATGAAGCGAATCCTGCGCGGACTGGTCCTGACCAGCCTGGTGTTCCTGCTTGGCGCTTGCGGTTTTCATCTGAAGGGCATCGGCGGCAATGTCCGCCCGCTGCCGTTTGGCAGTGTGTATGTGGATGAGGGCAGCAGCAAGCTGGGTGGCGTGCTGCGCGAAACCCTGGCCCATAACGACAAGCTGATTGTTCTTTCGGCTCCGAAGCAGGCCGAGGCAGTGGTCAGCGTGGTGAGTGAAAGCCAGTCCAAGGACGTTTCCACCATCAATAGCGGTGGCAAGGTCAACGAGTACCAGCTGAGCTACAGCGCGACGGTGCGTACCGTGATTGGCGGCGTACCCGTCGAGCCGGACATGAACCTGACCGTGCGCCGTTACATGAATTATTCCGACAGCGACGTACTGGGCAAGGAACAGGAAGAAAACCTGCTGTGGAACGACATGCGTCACGACGCCGCCGAGCAGCTGGCCCGCCGCCTGTCCTATCTCAAGCGTCCGGGCGCACAAGGCCAGTCCGGCCCGCAAAGCCTGAAGCCAGTCAATGCCCAGCCTAAGCCCTGATGCACTGGCAGCGGTGCTGGACAAGGCTCTGGCGCCGCTTTATCTGATTCATGGTGAAGAAACCCTGCTGGCGCTGGAAGCTTCCGACAGCCTGCGCCAGCATGCCCGTGACCAGGGTTATCTGGAACGGGAAGTGCTCACCGTGGAGGCAGGTTTTGACTGGTCGCAATTGCGCGATGCCATGAGCAGCGTGTCGCTGTTTGCCAGTCTCAAATTGCTGGAAATCCGCATCCCTGGTGGCAAGCCGGGTACCGAAGGCGGCGAGGCGCTGCAACAACTGGCCGCCAATCCTCCGCAAGACACCATCACCCTGATTACCATGCCAAAGCTGGAAAAGACCCAGCTGCAATCCAAATGGTATCTGGCGCTGGAAAAAGCCGCCGTGGTGGTGGAAGCCAAACCGGTCGGGCGGCATGAGCTTGCCGGCTGGATTGCGCGTCGTCTGAAACGCCAGCAACAGCATCTGTCCCCGGAGGCGCTCAGTTTTTTTGCCGACCGGGTGGAAGGCAATCTGCTGGCGGCACGGCAAGAAGTGGACAAGCTGGCCTTGCTGTATCCGGCTGGCGAACTGAGCCTCGAGCAATTGCGCGAAGCGGTGGCCAATGTCGCACGCTTCGATGTGTTCCATTTGTCCGAAGCCTGGCTGTCCGGCGATGCCGCACGGGTGGAGCGCATGCTGGAAGGTTTGCTGGCCGAAGGCGAATCGCCGGTGCTGGTGTTGTGGGCCTTCACCGAAGATGTACGCATGCTGCTGCGCTTGCGGCAGGGTTTGAAGGACGGGCGTCAGCTGCGCGATCTGGCGCGCGAGCTGCGTTTGTGGGGTGACAAGCAAAGGCTGGCGGAACCGGCCTTGCGTCGTATCGGTCCACGCAAGCTGATGACGGCCCTGACCGAATGCGCGCGCATAGACCAGCAAATCAAGGGGGTGGCCAATGGTGACCCCTGGCATGCCCTGCGCGGTCTGGCCATGTTATTGGCCGCCTGATGCAAAAAAATACAGTCATTTGAAACGGTCAGCGCAAGCTGGCCGTTTTTTTTTCAACTGACATTGTCTTTGATGGTTTTTGTTTAAATTTCTTTTAAGTAAGTATTGAGATTGGACAAGCCCTGCCCTATGATAAGGATAAGTTAATACATTTTAAACAAAATAACATAAAGAACAGGGCATGATGCAAGACGAGGGAGTTCTCAGCGTGGCTGTTGCAGGTGAACACCGTACCCGCAGCAAAATTGTTTTGGTTGAAATCATCCACCAGACCCTGGATGTCCTGTTGACGGCAGAGGATGCGCGGCTGGTGCATTGGGATGGCCGCATCCTGCGGGTTCACAAACTGACATCGCGCAAGGCCAATCAGATTCTGCATGCGCCGGATGCCTATCCCGGGTTCCTGGGGGTGTTTGATCACCGTGCCCGCTATCGGGACCTGGCCGAGCCACTGAGCGAGATTGTGGGCGTGCAGCTGTGAGACCACAGCGCCTGCAGCGCGCATGGCGATAAAAAAGACCTGCGATTGCAGGTCTTGCGAGAGGGATGACCGGAACGGCTTGTCCTGCCCAGGTTTTGTTTTATAGTGCCGACGCCTGAGCATTGCTCAGTGCCGCAGGCAGCGGCAGTTTCTTGCTGCGCAGGATGCCGCCAGGCAGGCTGTCACGGAGGCCGGTGCCACTGCGCGTACGGTAGGACGCCAGCACCTTGGCAACGTAATCGCGTGTCTCTTCATAAGGCGGAATGGTATTGCGGTATTTCTGCACCGCCCCTTCGCCGGCATTGTAGGCGGCAATCACCAGCGGCAGGTCATTGTTGAACTGGCTCAGCAGAAAACGCAGGTAGCGCGCACCGGCACGCAGGTTTTGCCGCGGGTCATCCAGCCGGCTGACGCCAAAGCGCTCACCGGTGGCCGGAATCACCTGCATCAGGCCAATGGCACCCTTGGGCGACACCGCCTGCGGGTTGTAGCCGGATTCCACCGTCACAATGGAGTGCAGCAGATTGGCATCCAGCTTGAATTCGCGCGCGGTCTGGTCGATCAGCGTCTTGTACTGGGCTGCCAGGTGCGGGTTGACCACCGGGGCCGCTACGGTTTTGAGGCCGTCCACCCGCGGGGCAGGCGGGCGGTTGTCGCCGCTCAGCGTTGCGCCCAGGCCCGGTGTGGTGGCATCGTCCAGCGCAGCATTGGCGCTGCTGCCGGATAGCTGGCTTTTCTGATAGAGCTGATAGCGCTCGTCCACCTGCCGGTTGGCAAGGTGAACCTGGCCTTGTTCGTCGACAAAACCGTAAAGATCGGCATGTACGCTGCTGGCAGCAAGACAGGCCAGCAAGGCCAGAAGCCCGTTCAAAAAGCGCAATTTTTTCAAGATCAGCCAGTAAGAATTGGTAAAGTGAGCGCTATTGTACTGATTTTTCTATGCTATTTGGCAAGCAAGAATTGCTGAAGACATTTTAAAGCAGTTTTCGACGAGAGGATGAAAGATGAGCCTGTTTGATCAGTTGGGTGGTTTGCTGGGCGGTTCGGGCAATGAGATGACCGGTGCCGTTGCCGGCTTGCTGGAGCAACACGGCGGGCTCTCCGGCTTGCTGGAGAAGTTCAATAGTGGCGGCATGGGCGAGCTGGTGTCTTCCTGGGTGGGTAACGGCAGCAACCTGCCGGTATCGGTCGAGCAGATCCAGCAGGTACTGGGCAGCGAACAGGTGAGCGCGCTGGCGCAGAAGTTTGGCCTGGACCCGCAACAGCTCAGCCAGGGACTGGCTGATTACCTGCCGCAGGCAGTGGACAAGCTGACGCCGGATGGCCAGTTGCCGCAAGGTGGTGATCTGCTGTCCCAGGGGCTGGGCATGTTGCAGGGCTTTTTCAACAAATCCTGAACAAACTGCCGCGTCATCTCCCGCAAGCCGCCTTTCAGGGCGGCTTTTTGCTGTGCTGGCCGTGGTATGACGACAACAATTCAGCCATTTCTGAATGAAAGATTCCGGTTTCTGGCGCAATGACAGCGCTTGCTGGATTTATGGCAATAGGAAATTTCTATTTTTAACATTTAAACAATCAAGTAGATCAATTGGTGCGGCATGCTTAAGATGCACCCATCGAATGCAAACGCAGCCAACCACTGCACTTTCTTATTTCACCGACTGGAGAACAACATGTCCGTATCGCTGATCAACACCGAAGTCAAACCGTTCAAGGCTACCGCTTTTCACAATGGCAAATTCATCGACGTAAGCGATGCCGACCTGAAAGGCAAATGGTCGGTAGTGTTCTTCTACCCGGCTGACTTCACCTTCGTCTGCCCGACCGAACTGGGCGACCTGGCTGACAACTACGCTGAATTCTCCAAGCTGGGCGTGGAAATCTACTCCGTTTCCACCGACACCCACTTTACCCACAAAGCCTGGCACGACAGCTCGGAAACCATCGGCAAGATCAACTACCCGATGATTGGCGACCCGACCGGCATCATCAGCCGCAACTTCGGCGTGATGATTGAAGAAGCCGGCCTGGCCGAACGCGGTACTTTCGTGATCGACCCGCAAGGCAAAATCCAGATCATCGAAATCAACGCCGGTGGCATCGGCCGTGACGCCAGCGAACTGCTGCGCAAGGTAAAGGCCGCCCAGTACGTAGCCAGCCACCCGGGTGAAGTATGCCCGGCCAAGTGGAAAGAAGGCGAAGCTACCCTGGCTCCGTCGCTGGATCTGGTTGGCAAGATCTAAGCCAATGCAGCCTGCCGTGCCGCGTACTGCGGTACGGCCTCCGGGCCGCAGCCAGCGGCCCGTCCCCCTACCACCCGATTGCAGCGGCAAGCTGTTGGCAGCGCATGAGCTTGCCAGTGCAATTGCCTGAGGATATTCCCATGCTCGACACCACCATCAAGACCCAACTGACCGCCTACCTGGAAAAACTGCAGCAGCCGATCGAACTGATTGCCAGCCTGGATGACAGCGCCAAGGCGCAGGAAATGTTCAGCCTGTTGCAAGACATCGCCAGCCTGTCGCCCAAGGTAACGCTGAACAGCAATGGCCAGGCCGCGCGCCGCCCGTCTTTTGCCATTGCCCGTCCGGGCGAAGCTGGCCGTATCGAGTTTGCCGGCATCCCGATGGGCCACGAATTCACTTCGCTGGTACTTGCTCTGCTGCAGACCGGTGGTCATCCGCCCAAGGTGGACGAGGACACCATTGCCCAGATTCGCGGCCTGCAAGGCAGCTACCAGTTTGAAGTGTTTGTCTCGCTCAGCTGCCACAACTGCCCGGACGTGGTGCAGGCCGTCAACCTGATGGCGGTGCTCAACCCCAATGTACGTAGCGTGATGATTGATGGTGGTGTATTCCAGCAGGAAGTCACCGACCGCCAGATCATGGGCGTGCCGGCCATCTACCTGAATGGCGAACAGTTTGGCAGTGGCCGCATGGGCCTGGAAGAAATCATCGCCAAGCTGGATACCGGTGCCGTGGCACGTGAAGCAGAGAAGATTGCCGCCAAGGAAGCATTCGACGTGCTGATCGTCGGCGGTGGCCCGGCCGGCGCGGCTGCTGCCATCTATGCGGCGCGCAAGGGCATCCGTACCGGTGTGGTGGCCGAGCGTTTCGGCGGCCAGGTGCTGGATACGCTGGCGATTGAAAACTTCATCTCGGTGCAGGAAACCGAAGGACCGAAGCTGGCGATGGCGCTGGAACAACACGTCAAATCCTACGATGTGGACGTGATGAACCTGCAACGCGCTGCTGCGCTCAAACCGGCGCAAAACGGCCAGCTGGCCGAGGTGACGCTGGAAAGCGGTGCCGTGCTCAAGAGCAAGGCGGTGATTGTAGCCACCGGTGCGCGCTGGCGCGAAATGAATGTGCCGGGCGAAGCCGAGTACCGCGCCAAGGGCGTGGCTTACTGCCCGCACTGCGATGGCCCGCTGTTCAAGGGCAAGCGTGTCGCGGTGATTGGCGGCGGTAACTCTGGTGTGGAAGCCGCCATCGACCTGGCCGGCATCGTTACCCATGTCACCCTGCTGGAGTTCGGCGACAGCTTGCGTGCCGATGCGGTGTTGCAGAAGAAACTGCACAGCCTGCCCAATGTGCGCGTCATCACCAATGCCCAGACCACCGAGGTAACCGGCGATGGACAGAAGGTGAATGGCCTGAGCTATCAGGAGCGCATTACCGGCGAGACCCACCATGTGGCGCTGGAAGGCATTTTTGTGCAGATCGGCCTGCTGCCCAATACCGACTGGCTGAAAGGCAGCGTTGCCCTGTCGCCGCGCGGTGAAATCGAAGTGGATGCCAAGGGCCAGACTTCGGCCGAAGGCGTGTTTGCTGCCGGCGATGCCACCACGGCACCGTACAAGCAGATCATCATCGCCATGGGCGAAGGCGCCAAGGCCAGCCTGTCCGCCTTTGACTACCTGATCCGCAGCTAAGCCCTGCTGTAATCAAGCAAAAATCCCCTTGGGTCCGCGATGGACGCAAGGGGATTTTGTCATCTGTCACGCCGTGTCCGGAATGTGCTTTGGCGCGGCTAGCAAGAGCGTAGCGTCGCTGGGGCAAGGCGGCGCAATGCAGCAACAGGGTTTTTGTCAGCGGCGCTTAGTGGTGGTGTGCCTCGCCCGGCTCGCTCACCTGCAACACGGCGGCGGGGGACTTCAGGCTGTGGGCATCCTGGCCTTCGGCCGGAATCTCCACCCAGTTGGTGCTGCCCTGCGCGCATTGCTGCTTCACCTTGAAGAACAGCTTGCCCGGCTGGGCAGCAATGCGGGTCTGGAACACGAATTCATCGTAAAAATCAGCCGGCAGATTGCCACCGCTCCAGCTGATGCGGCTGACATCTTCCTTCACCAGCGTGCCATGATTGTCGAACGGCTTGACTGCGGATTTTTCCACTTGCACCTGCCAGCCGGCCTTGGGCATGGGGCGGGCCAGCTGTGCGCCTGCCGGTAGTTCCACGCTGATGCCGGTGGTGGGGCTGCCATCGCAGCCATGGCCCACTTTCAGCACGGCCTTGTAATAGCTGCCGCTGGCGGCAGTCGGGGTTTCCAGCGTGACGTGTGCCTGTGCGCTGGCGGCTAGCAGCAGGGCAAGGATGGCGAGCTTTTGCATGCTTGATTCCTGGATGAGAACGGTTATCAGCCATGGATTGTAAGGGAAGTCCATGGCCTTACCCTGCGACATCTTGTCGCAGTCATGGCTGCCTCGATGTGCTGGCTGTGGCATGCTGAAGGCTTATTGCAGCAAAGGAGTTGTCGTGCAGCATTACCAGGACATCGAGGATTATCTGTATCAGGCCATCCCGCTGGCACAGGCCATGGGGGTGAAAGTACGTCATGCGGCAGAGGATGCCGTCACCCTGTGGGCACCGCTGGAGCCGAACATCAACCATTGCGCCACCATCTTTGGTGGCAGTGCGGCCGCCGTGGCCACGCTGGCAGGCTGGCTGCTGGTGTATCGCAAGTTGCAGGCCCTGGGGGTGCGTGGTCAGGTGATGGTGCGACGCAGCCAGATGGATTATCAGAAAGCCATGCACGGCGCGTTCACTGCCAGCACCCTGACGGTGGCAGACACGGTCTGGCAGCGCATGGCTGGCGCCTTGGCCAAGGGCCGCATGGCGCGGCTGCAACTGGCGGTGGAACTGGAGTGCGGCGGGGTGAGCGTCGGTCGGCTGGATGGCGAGTTCGTGGTGCTACCGCCCAACTGAGTGCAGCAGGCAAGGGGCGTGGAACCGCTAACAAACCTTGTTCAGCGCCGGTGTTGAGTACCCATGTCGATAACCGCGGCCAAGGCGGCCAGGCGCTGGCGCGGTGGTTTTGTGCCGGGTTTTGTTAGTGGGTTTTATTCGCGGTGGTAGGGGTGATTGTTGAGGATGGAGTAGGCGCGGTAAATCTGCTCGCCCAGCATCACCCGCACCATGCCGTGCGGCAGGGTCATGGCCGATAATTGCAGCAGCACGTCGGCACGCTGTTTCAGCTCGGCCGACAGCCCGTCGGCACCGCCGATGATGAAGCACACGTCATCACCACCGGACATCCAGCTTTTCAGCTCTTCGGCCAGCCGCACCGAAGTCCAGTTCTTGCCGCGTTCATCCATCACCACCAGCTTGCAGCGCGCCGGAATGGCCGCCATCAGCCGTTCGTGCTCGGCGGCAATGCCTTTTTCCGCCGTGACGCCACCACCACGCTTTTCCGGCTTGATTTCTTTTAGCTCCAGGCTGATGTCGCGGCCAAAGCGTTTGGCGTAGTCGTTATAGGCTTCGTCAACCCAGCGCGGCATTTTGGTACCGACGGCGAGAATGGTGATTTTCATGGCAGGAGTCTGGCAGGGCAGGGCAAAGAACAGCGGTGGCAGGAGGGCACCGTGACGGCAGGCGTACCGTCACGGGCGGATCAGACCTGCAAGATCAGGAGTTGGCTTGCCAGGGACGGCCGCCAGCCGGGGTGAAGCTGGGTTTCTGGCCACCCCACAGCTGTTCCAGATCGTAGTAGTCGCGTACGGCCGGCAGCATGACGTGAATCACCACGTCGCCTGCATCCACCAGTACCCATTCGCCACTTTCCTGGCCTTCCGTACCCACCAGTTCCACACCGGCTTCTTTCAGGGTAACGGCCACATTGTTGGCCAGGGCTTTTACCTGACGGTTGGAGTCGCCGGTGGCCACGATCATGCGCTGGAACAGCGAAGTCAGCGTGGTGGTATCCATTTCGATGATGTCTTTGCCCTTGATGTCTTCCAGGGCTGTGACTGCCAGTTTGGCAATGTCTTGAACTTCCATGATGTCCTTTTGATGTCAGTCTTGATACATGGCGGCAGCCGGGCGGCCAGAGGTATCCGGTAAAGAGCGTTTGCCACGACCTGTGGCAAAAACGGGCAAGCGCTGCCCCGCATGCGGGACAGGCCTTGCGGCAGTGTCTGAATTTGCCCTGCCGGGCGGGCCTTGCTAGAGATATAGCCCGTGCTGACGGATATAAGCCAGCACCGGCGCACTCAGCAGGGTGCCGGTATCGGCACCGCTTTGCAGGCGCTGGCGTATGGCGGTTGCCGATACATCCAGCGGTGGCAGGGTCAGGGGGCGCATTGTACCGGAAGGCGCGCCATTTGAAAAATCAGTGACTTGGCGTTGTTGCCATTGTGTGCGCACGGCAGCCGGGAGCCGGGTTTCGTCGAAGCCCGGACGCAGGGCAACGGCGATATTGGCCAGCGCGAACAAATCCTCCCAGCGCCGCCAGGTGTGCAGGCTGGCGAGTGAGTCGCCACCGATCAGCCACCACAAGGGACGTTCCGGGCCGATTTCGGCGCGGATTTCTTCCAGGGTGTCGACGGTATAGGCCGGTTTGTTGCGTTGTACTTCGCGCGCGTCCACGGCAAGGCCGGGCAGGCCGGCAATAGCCAGTTGCACCATCTCCAGCCGTTGCACCGGGCTGGCATGCGGGCCTTGCTCGCGGTGATAAGGTTGACCGGCGGGAATCAGCCGTACCTCGTCCAGCTGCAATTCGCTGCGGAAGGCCTGCGCCATGCGCAGGTGGGCACTGTGGATGGGGTCGAATGTCCCGCCGAACAGGCCCAGTGCCGCCCGGGTGTTCATGCGTGCACGGGGGCCTTGCCGGTGTAGCCGTCGATGATCAGTTCCAGCCGGCCGGTAGAGGGATGAATCACCATGCCGTGCACCGGAATGTCCTTGGGCATCAGCGGATGGTTGCGGATGGTCTGCACGCTGTGGCGCACGCTGTCCGACACATTGTCAAAACCCTTCAGCCAGTTGTCCAGGTCGATGCCGGCATTGCGCAGGGTATCGATGGTTTCTTCGCTGATGCCGCGCTCGGTGGCATGTGCCAGGATCTTGTTGGGGTCGATGGCGCGCATGCCGCAGTCGCGGTGGGCCACCACGCAGATTTCCTCGGCCCGCAATTCATACACCGCCACGATGAGGGAACGCATCACCGAACCCCAGGGGTGGGTAATCAGCGCTCCTGCGTTCTTGATCAGCTTGGCATCGCCGTTTTTCAGGCCCATGGCCTTGGGCAACAGCTCAACCAGACGGGCATCCATGCAGGCGAGCACGGCCAGGCCCTTGTCGGGAAACTTGTCGGTCTTGAATTGTTCGTATTCGTGATTTTCGACGAAGCTCCGATTGTGCTCGAGAATGGTATTCAGCACACCCATGCGCGTGATCTCCTGGCTGAGGTTAGATTGTATGCTCTAATCGCGGCGCCATGCTAACACGGAGTCAGCAGCGAAGAAGGGGTATTTCGCCATGGCAGCCGGCTCGGCAGCGGGGGCTATGGTAGCCAGTTTCCGGGGTGAGGGCCAACTTTGCCGACAGCAGATGATGCGGTGGAGACTGCGTATGTGACGGACCGGCGTGTCGCTCAGTCCTTGGTGTCCAGCTGCTTGCGGAAGGTGCGCTGGCTCAGTGCATAGCCCTGGCGCTGGTAGAAGTCTGCCGCTTCGTCGCGATGGATGGCCGCACGCAGGGTGACGGTGGTGGCCCCTTTGGTGCGGGCCCAGCGCTCCGCCACATGCACCAGCGCCCGCCCGGCACCATGCCGTCGCCAGCGCAGGCTGATGGCCAGCCCGCCTATTTCTACTGCCGCCGGGGCATCCAGTAGCGGCCGCCAGAACGCATGCAGCCAGCCGGCCACTTCGCCCTGGATTTCTGCCACCCACAGCTGGTGCAGGTCCGGACTGCCCAGCAGCATGGTCAGCCGGTCGCTCAGGGCCTGGCTGTCCGCGGGGTAGCCCATTTCCTCGGTCAGCGCGGTCAGTGCGGGGACATCCTGATAACTGGCGGGGCGGATGATGACAGTCATAGCGTTACCAACGGGCATAGTGGTCTTCGGTTACCCCGCTCAGCCCCTGCACCACATGACGTGCACCGCTGACGGGATGGACAAGATGGCCGTCGAAACGACCAATAACCTGAATATAACGGCTAGCGGCGATCAGAAGGTTCTGATTTTTCCGGCACAAGCCTTCCGGGGTGAACTGCAAGTCCAGCAAACCATCGTCATCGCTGATATGCCAGGGACGCAAGGGCTGCTGCGGCTCGAAGTGAAACTGTACACCTTCCAGCGCAAACAGCTGCTGTTCCAGCCAGACGGCGTTTTCGTGCTGGGCCATGTAACCCTGTTGCAGATTGAAGCCAAGCCCCGCCCGGTGCGCGCTGGCCCAGCGCCAGGCCGTCTCGCGGGGCAGCAAGCCGTTGCTGTAATCCAGGCTGGCTACCGCCCCGTCCAGCGAGTAGCGCTGGCCATGGCAGTCGGCAAATCCGCTTACCGCCAGAGCGCCGGATTTGTGCGTGCTGTGGCTGTGTGCACCTAAAGGTGCAATGGCGGCCAGTACCGGCGGCATGGTGCCGATGTCCACATGGGCAGCCAGTTTCAGGGTGGGTGATTGCAGGTCTACCGCCAGATAGCTGCCGCAGGCACTGAAGCGAATGGCAAGGGCGTGGCTGGAAAATGCGGCATCGGCAAAGGGCTGATCGGCGACTTCTGCACCATGGCGGGGAAAGCTGTCGGTGGTGACATCCGCCAGCAGCCGTCCAGTGCGCCGATCAAACAGATAGGCAAAGGCGGCACCGGTCCAGCCGACATCCACCACCGCCAGTGCAATGACATAGTCCGGATGGGTCAAGGCCAGATACTGCCAGCGTTTGTGGCGCAGACGCTGCAGCATGCGCTGCCAGCGGCCTTCGGGCCGGGGCCAGTCCAGTCGGGCAATACAGCCCTGGTAGCGGCCGAACCTGATGTGGCCGTGTGCATCCTGCATACAGTCCGGTGCGACGGGTAAAACGGCTGCTGGCATGACAGGGAGGTCCGGTTTGAAACACACGTTTGAGTCTACAACATATCCAGCGGTATTTTCAGGTAAGCCACGCCATTGCTTTCTGCTGCCGGAAAGCGCCCGGCGCGGATATTCAGCTGGATGGCCGGCAGGATCAGCAGCGGCATCTCCAGTGTGGCATCGCGTGCTTCGCGCAGGGCAATGAAGTCAGCCTGACTGATGCCTTGATGCAGGTGGATATTGTGTTTTTTCTGCTCCGCCACCGTACTTTGCCAGGTAATGGCGCGGCCATTGTTCGGGTAGTCGTGGCACAGCAACAGGCGGGTATCGTCCGGCAGCGCCAGCAGTCGCTGTACTGATTGATACAGCGTGGCCGCATTGCCGCCGGGAAAATCACAGCGTGCGCTGCCTACATCGGGCATGAACAGCGTATCGCCGACAAAAACCGCATCGCCAACCTGATAGGCCATGTCCGCCGGGGTGTGGCCGGGAACCGACAGCGCCCGTGCCGGGAGGGTGCCGATGTAAAAATCTTCCTGATCGGCAAACAAGTGGTCGAACTGGCTGCCGTCGGTGGCAAAATCATGCCCCAGGTTGAACACCGCCTTGAAAATGCCTTGTACCTGCACAATGTCCTGCCCGATGCCAATCAGCCCGCCTGCCTGTTGCTGTAGCCAGGCGGCGGCGGACAGGTGGTCGGCATGGGCATGGGTTTCCAGTATCCATTGCAGCGTCAGGCGCTGAGCGTGCAGGAAGTCCAGCAATTGTTGTGCGCTGTACCGGGCGGTACGGCCGGATTTGGCGTCGTAGTCCAGCACCGGATCGATAATGGCGGCATGCCCGCCGGGATGGTCGTACACCACATGGCTTGCCGTGGCGGTGGCCGGATCGAAAAAAGTGGCGATTTCAGGTTTCGGCATGATGGATTCGGCGCTTCCCTTGGCGGTGTTCGTTAGGGCAGGGCTGACCACAGCGGTCAGCAATACAATATACTATAATATATATTATAATTTGCTACGCATCCTTGCCACGTTCAAGAGACAGTGGCGTGCGTAGTGCCAGAGGGGTGGATAACATGGATTTGAATGTGCTGCGGGCAAATGCCGGCCGGGCTGCGGCCTTGCTCAAGAGCCTGGCCAATCAGGACCGTTTGCTGTTGTTGTGCCAGTTGGTGGATGGCGAAAAGACGGTTTCCGAGCTGGAGTCGCTTACCGGTATCCGGCAACCCACCTTGTCACAGCAACTGGGCGTGTTGCGCAACGAAGGTCTGGTGAATACCCGGCGCGAAGGCAAGTGGATTTACTACAGCATCGCCAGTATCGAAGCGATGACCATGCTGTCTGCCTTGCATGGCCTGTTTTGCGCGGACGAGGCGGCCACGCTGCCTGCCGCCCATACCGAGGAGTGAATGTGAATATTGCCTGGGCTAGCTTTACGCCGGCTGCCGCACTGGCCGGTGGCCTGCTGATTGGCGTAGCTGCCAGCTGGCTGGTGTTGTTCAACGGACGGATTGCCGGTATCAGCGGCATGCTGGGCGGCCTGCTGGACCGGGCGAGTGACTGGTCGTGGCGACTGGCTTTTGTATTGGGCCTGCTGCTGGCACCCTTGTTGTGGTCGGGCCTGATTGGACCGCTGCCTGCCATGCAACTGGACGCGCCATTGCCGCGCTTGCTACTGGCCGGCGTACTGGTGGGTGTCGGTACGCGCCTGGCATCCGGCTGCACCAGCGGACATGGTGTGTGCGGCCTGTCCCGCTTGTCGCCGCGTTCCCTGCTGGCCACGCTGACTTTCATGGCCAGTGCCATGTTGACGGTGCTGGTGGTGCGTCACTGGCTGAACGGGGGCTGAACATGAGCAAATTACTCTCTGCTGCGCTGGCCGGCCTGTTGTTTGGCCTGGGCCTGCTGCTGTCCGGCATGAGCAATCCGGCCAAGGTACTGGGTTTTCTCGATGTCACCGGCCAGTGGGACCCCAGCCTGATGCTGGTGATGGGCGGGGCCATTGCCATTGGTTTTTTCGCTTTTCGCCGGGCCGAGCGGCAAACGCACAGCCTGCTGGGTGAACCCATGCAATTACCGGACAAAAGCAGGCTCACGCCAAGGCTGGTGGTGGGCACTGCCCTGTTTGGCATTGGCTGGGGTCTGGCTGGTATCTGCCCGGGGCCGGGGCTGGTGCTGGTGGGCATGGGGCAGGCCGGAGGCGTGTATTTTGTCGTCGCCATGTTGCTGGGCATGTGGTGCGCCCGCCCGCTGATCAAATGGCTGTCCTGAACCGGGTCTGGCCGGTCTGGCTGACCGCTTACCGGCGGCAGTGGCTGGCCGGTGACCTGAGCGCTGGTGTGGTGGTGACCCTGCTGTTGATTCCGCAAAGCCTGGCCTACGCCTTGCTGGCCGGCCTGCCGGCACAGGCGGGTTTGTATGCCAGCATTGTTCCCTTGCTGGTATATGCGCTGGTCGGGCGTGGTCATGCCCAGTCGGTGGGGCCGATGGCACTGACTTCCTTGCTGACTGCCGCCACGCTGTCGCGTTTTGCCGAGGCCGGCAGTAGCGACTATCTGGCACTGGCGCTGTGGCTGGCTGTGCTCTCCGGGGTCATGCTGCTGTTGATGGGCGTGGCCAGACTGGGCTTTGTGGCGGACTTTCTGTCCGAACCGGTACTCTCCGCCTTTACCACTGCCTCTGCTGTGCTGATTGTGCTCTCCCAGCTTGGCCCGCTGGCCGGTTTGCATCTGCCCGGCAGTTCCCTCCCGCAATGGTTGCTGGGCATCAGCCAGCAGTTTTCCGCCTGGCAGCCTGCCGCGCTGGGGCTGGGCATGCTGGCGCTGTTATTGTTGCTGGCCCTGCGTCAATGGGGTGAGGCGCTATTGCAATGTCTGCGCCTGTCCGCGCCCACTGCCCGCCTGCTGGTGCGTGCCGCTCCGGTGTTGCTGATGCTGGCCAGTCTGCCCTTGTCCGCGCAATGGCAGGTCCCGGTGGTGGGGCCGGTCGATGCACAGTGGCCTGCCTTGGCCATGCCGGCCATCAGCCTGTCCCGCCTGGCGGATCTGGCCATTCCGGCATTTTTCATCGCCCTGATCAACTATGTGCAAAGCCTGTCCGTGGCCCAGCTACTGGCCGCACGACGACAGGAAACGGTGGACCCTGACCGCGAACTGCTGGCCCTGGGGCTGTGCAATGTGGCTGCGGGGCTGGCGGGGGGCTTTCCGGTCACCGGCGGGCTGAGCCGTTCCGTGGTCAATGCCGATGCCGGGGCCAATACCCAGCTGGCTTCGCTGGTGACGGCGGCAGGCATGTTGCTGCTCAGTTGCTGGGGTGGCGCGCTGCTGGCCCGGCTGCCTTTGCCGGTGCTGGCGGCCATCATCATTGCTTCCTTGCTTTCCATGCTGAATGTCGCCAGCCTGCGGCGAGCCTGGCTGGCCGAGCGGGCCGATGCGGTGGCCTGGCTGCTTACCTTCGGGCTGGTACTGCTGCTGGGGGTGGATAGCGGCATCATTGCCGGGGTGATGGTGTCGCTCACCACCTTGCTGTGGCGCAGCAGCCGACCGCATATCGCGGTACTGGGCCGGGTGCCCGGCACCCATCATTTTCGCAACCGCGAACGCCATGCGGTGGAAAGCCTGCCCGGCGTGCTGCTGCTGCGGGTGGATGAAAGCCTGTATTTCGGCAATGCCCGTCAGGTACGGCAGGCCGTGCTGGCCCGCCATGCGCTGGCTACCGGCACGCAACAACTGGTGCTGGTGATGAGCGCGGTCAACCGGGTGGATACTACGGCCTTGTCCATGCTGGCCAATCTGGACCAGACCTTGCAACAGGCCAGCGTGAGCCTGCATCTGGCCGAAATCAAGGGCCCGGTGGCGGACATCCTGCAGCGCACCGGCCTGTCACAGCAATTTGCCGGACGGGTGCATCTGTCCACCCAGGCGGCCTGGCAGGCACTGAGCCGGCCGGCGGATTATCAAATCTGAACAATGCTTCACCGTTTTCCCGACCAGCTGATGCTGGTCGGCCACGGCGTGCAGGGCTATGCTGTGGCGATTCCGGGCGCTGACCGTTTGTCAGGTCAGCTTGCAACCAAATCGCTGCTGCCTGTTCACAACCAAGATGAAAAAAACCTTGCTTGCCAGCTTGCTGGCCATGATGCTGGCCCAGCCACTGCTGGCCTATGCCGACCTGCCTGCCTTGCCCGATCTGGGCGATGTTTCCGATAGCACCCTCTCCATGGCGGACGAAGCGCGCCTGGGGCGCGACTTCATGCGTGCCATGCGCGATGCCGGCGACGTGCTGGACGATGCCGAAGTGAATGATTACATCAACACGCTGGGTCATCGCCTGTCGGCCAGCGTGCGGGTGCCCGGCTTGCAGCTGAGCTACTTTGTGGTCAACGACAAGCAGATCAACGCTTTCGCCATGCCCGGCGGCTATGTTGGCGTGAACAGCGGCCTGGTGGTGGCCACCCAGAGCGAGGGCGAGCTGGCCTCGGTGATCGGCCATGAAACCGCCCATGTCACCCAGCGCCACATTGCCCGCATGCAGGCAGCCACGTCGGCCACCAGCCCGCTCTTGCTGCTGGGTACGGTATTGGCAGCGGTTCTGGCCTCGCGTGCCGGTGGCAGTCAGGCTTCCATCGGCACCCTGTCAGCCGGACTTGGCTTGCAGATTTCCAACCAACTGGCCTTTTCGCGCGATTTCGAACGTGAAGCAGACCGCGTGGGCATGCAATACCTAGCGCAAGCCGGTTTCGACGTGCGCACCATGCCAGCCTTCTTCCAGCGTCTGGAGTCGGCCAACCGTTACAGCGACAACAATGCCTATGCCTTCCTGCGCACCCACCCGGTCACTTCGCAGCGCATCAGCGAGGCACAGAACCGGGCGCTGGAGTATCCGGTCAAGATGAGGGCGGACAGCACCGCCTACCTGCTGGTACGGGAAAAGCTGCGGGTGATGACCCTGGCTCCGGACGAGGCCGTGCGTTTTTATCAAATGATGCTGGATAAAGGTCAGTATCTGAACGAAGGTGCAATGTGGTATGGGCTGTCGCGCGCCCAGCTGGCCGCCCATCACCTGCCTGCTGCCCGCACGGCACTGGGCAAGGCAGAAGCACGTTTGCCGGCCGACCCCATGCTGTTTGGGCAGGAGGCCGCCATTGCTCGCGAGGCGGGCGACTGGGCTGGTGCACTGGCCAGTCTGCGGCGGGGCCAGCAGGCGTTCAAAGACAGCCAGCCCTTGCAAATGGCCGAGCTGGATGTCCTTATAGACAGCGGCAATCGCCCTGGTGCGCTGGCCCTGCTGCGGCAGCTGCAAAGCCGCTATCCGCGTGATGCGGCGCTGTATCGCAGTGAAGCACGCCTGTATGCCGACCGCGACGCCCAGCGTTATCACGCGGCACTGGGCAATGCCTTCTACTTCGAACGGCGTTACGAGGCGGCGCTGGAGCAATATCAGTTTGCTTCCCAGGCCAAGGGCGACGACTTCTACCTGCGTTCTTCCATCGAAGCGCGCATGCGCGAAGTTGAAAAATTGCTGAAAGAGGAAAAGAAGGATTCGGGGAAGTAAAGCGGAGGCGGTGCTGCTGATGGCTGTATCGCAAAAAAACAACATGATGCAGCGCAATATCCTGATAAATGGAGCAAATATTCAGTGATAACCCTAATTGCCTATTCCGTTGTTGCCTCATGAAACTATACACTCCGCAACACCAGAGGGCCTTTTCATAAATGAACATTTTTATTGCGAAAGTGATCGTTTATAATCTGTCCCTAGCGAGTCCGGTTCGTTTTTTCGTTTTCGATCCGGTAACACAATAAAGTGGGTCTGGACCTGATCCCGACCCCGGTCACCCCGATGTGAGGATGAGATATGGCTGCAACCTTCCCTGACGATATCGATCCCCTGGAAACCCAGGAGTGGACTGAAGCGCTGGAGTCGGTTCTGGATACCGAAGGTTCCGAGCGCGCGCACTTCCTGCTGGAAACCATGGTTGAGCGTACCCGCCGCCGTGGCGCCTACCTGCCCTTCGACGCGACCACCGCGTACCAGAACACCATCCCGGTGGGTAAAGAACAGAAATCCCCCGGCAATCACGAGATGGAGCACCGCATCCGCTCCATCAACCGCTGGAACGCCGCTGCGCTGGTTCTGCGCGCCGGCAAGAAAGACCTGGAACTGGGCGGCCACATCGCATCCTTCCAGTCCTCCGCTACCCTGTACGATGTTGGTTTCAACCACTTCTGGCGTGCTCCGAACGACGAGCAGGACGGTGATCTGATCTACTTCCAGGGCCACATTGCCCCGGGCGTGTATTCCCGCGCCTTCCTAGAAGGCCGCCTGTCCGAAGAGCAACTGGACAGCTTCCGTCAGGAAGTGGACGGTAACGGCCTGTCCTCCTATCCGCACCCGTGGCTGATGGACGACTTCTGGCAGTTCCCCACCGTATCCATGGGTCTTGGCCCGCTGATGGCCATCTATCAGGCCCGTTTCCTCAAATATCTGGAAAGCCGTGGCCTGGCCCGTACGCCGGGTCGCAAGGTATGGTGCTTCTGCGGCGACGGCGAGATGGACGAACCGGAATCCCTGGGTGCCATCGCCCTGGCCGCACGTGAAGGCCTGGACAACCTGATCTTCGTGATCAACTGCAACCTGCAGCGTCTGGACGGCCCGGTGCGCGGCAACGGCAAGATCATCCAGGAACTGGAAGGCGACTTCCGCGGTTCCGGCTGGAATGTACTGAAAGTGATCTGGGGCAGCCGCTGGGATCCGCTGCTGGCCATGGACACCAAGGGCCTGCTGAAGAAGCGCATGGACGAATGCGTGGACGGCGACTACCAGACCTTCAAGTCCAAGAACGGTGCCTACGTTCGCGAACACTTCTTCGGCAAGTACCCGGAGCTGCGCGAAATGGTGGCCAATATGTCCGACGACGAGATCTGGGCCCTGAACCGTGGCGGCCACGATCCGCACAAGGTATACGCTGCTTACTACGAAGCCACCCACAATGCCAACGGCCGTCCGACCGTGATCCTGGCCAAGACCATCAAGGGTTATGGCATGGGTTCGTCCGGTGAAGCGCAGAACATTGCTCACCAGGCCAAGAAGATGGATATCGAAAGCCTGCGCAAATTCCGCGACCGCTTCGGTATTCCGGTATCCGACGAAGACCTGCCGAAGGTGCCGTACTACAAGCCGGCTGAAGACAGCCCGGAAATGAAGTACATGCGTGAACGCCGTGCCGCGCTGGGTGGTTACCTGCCGGCCCGCAAACCGGTGAAGGCCCCGCTGGCCATCCCGGGTCTGCACATTTTCGACAGCCAGCTGGGTGATTCGGGCGAGCGCGAGTTCTCCACCACCATGGCCTTCGTGCGCATGCTGGGCACCCTGTTGAAAGACAAGAACATCAGCAAGCAGATCGTCCCGATCGTACCGGATGAATCCCGTACCTTCGGTATGGAAGGCATGTTCCGCCAGTACGGCATCTGGTCCACCCAGGGTCAGAACTACGTACCGCAGGACGCCGACCAGCTGATGTTCTACAAGGAATCCAAAGACGGCCAGATGCTGCAGGAAGGCATCAACGAGCCGGGCGCGATGTCCTCGTGGATTGCCGCAGCTACCAGCTACGCCAACCACGGCATCCCGATGATTCCGTTCTACATCTACTACTCGATGTTCGGTTTCCAGCGTATCGGCGACCTGGCCTGGGCTGCCGGCGACATGCGCGCCCGTGGCTTCATGCTGGGCGGCACTGCCGGTCGTACCACCCTGAACGGTGAAGGCCTGCAGCACGAAGACGGTCACAGCCACATCCAGGCTGGCCTGATTCCGAACTGCGTGTCCTACGACCCGACCTTCGCTTACGAGCTGGCAGTCATCCTGCAGGACGGTCTGCGCCGCATGTATGGCGAGCAGGAAGACGTGTTCTATTACATCACCCTGATGAACGAGAACTACACCCACCCGGCCATGCCGCAAGGCGCCGAGCAGGGCATCATCAAGGGCATGTACCTGCTGAAGGACGGCGGCGACGCCAAGGTGAAGGTACAGCTGATGGGCTCCGGCACCATCCTGCGTGAAGTGATTGCCGCGGCAGACCTGCTGCGCAACGACTTCGGCATCGCATCCGACATCTGGAGCGTGACCTCCTTCAACGAGCTGCGTCGTGACGGCATGGAAGCTTCCCGTTTCAACCTGCTGCACCCGACCGAAGCTGCCCGCAAGTCCTTTGTCGAGCAGCAGCTGGAAGGCCGCAGCGGTCCGGTGATTGCCGCTACCGACTACATCCGCAACTACGCCGACCAGATCCGCGAATACGTACCGGGTCGCTACGTGGTACTGGGTACCGACGGTTTCGGTCGCTCCGACAGCCGCGCCAAGCTGCGCGAGTTCTTCGAAGTGGATCGTCACTACGTCGCCGTGGCTGCCCTGTCCGCCCTGGCCCGCGAAGGCAAGATCGAAGCAGCCAAGGTGGCTGAAGCGATTGCCAAGTACGGCATCAAGGCTGACAAGCTGCCTTCCTGGAAGGCATGAGGCCGGGCCGGATACGGCCAAGCTTGAGGTAGCGAGCCCGCCCCGCCGGGGCTGGCTTGCAACGTAGCCGAATATCGGTGGCGGTACCGTACAGGTGCCGCCGCTCTACGGATGGAAAGCTCATGAGCAATCTGATCGAACTGAAAGTGCCCGACATCGGTGGGCACAGCAATGTAGACATCATCGAAGTATTCATCACCGCCGGTCAGACCGTGGCAGTGGACGATTCGCTGATCACCCTGGAAACCGACAAGGCCACCATGGAAGTGCCGGCCGAAGCTGCCGGTGTCATCAAGGAAGTGAAAGTCGCTGTTGGCGGCAAGATTTCCGAAGGCGACGTCATCGCCATCCTGGAAGTCGGCGCCAGCGCAGCCGCGCCTGCTCCGGCCGCCGCGGCACCTGCTGCTGTTGCACCGGCCCCGGTTGCCGCCGCTCCGGCAGCTGCACCGGTTGCCGCACCTGCCGCTCCGGCTGCCAGCGGTCGCATCGACATCGTGGTGCCGGACATCGGCGGCCACAACGGTGTGGACGTGATCGAAGTATCGGTCAAGGTGGGCGACGTGATCAGCGTGGACGATTCCCTGATCACGCTGGAAACCGACAAGGCCACCATGGAAGTGCCGGCCACTGCCGCTGGCAAGGTAGTTGAAGTCAAGGTTGCCGTTGGCAGCAAGGTAAGCCAGGGCGACCTGATCGTGGTCGTGGAAGGCGCTGTTGCCGCTGCTGCACCGGTAGCCGCTCCTGCTGCCGCACCGGCCCCGGCTGTTGCTGCACCTGCCCCGGCTCCTGTCGCAGCTGCGCCTGCTGCCGCCGCCCCGGCTGCTGCCAGCGCCAGCCTGCCCGCCATCAACGAAGCCAGCTTCTCCAAGGCCCATGCCGGTCCGTCGGTACGCCGTCTGGCCCGCGAACTGGGTGTGGACCTGGGCCGCGTCAAGGGTACGGGCCGCAAGGGCCGCATCATCGACGCCGACGTGAAGGCCTTCGTCAAGAGCGTGATGCAGAACCCGGTGGCTGCCGCTCCGGCCGCTGCTGGTGGTTCCGGCGTGGGTCTGGACCTGCTGCCGTGGCCGAAGGTGGACTTCGCCAAGTTCGGCCCGATCGAAACCAAGCCGCTGTCGCGCATCCAGAAGATTTCCGGTGCCAACCTCAGCCGCAACTGGGTGATGATCCCGCACGTCACGTTCAACGACGAGTGCGACATCACCGAGCTGGAAGACTTCCGCAAGACCATCGGCAAGGAATGGGAAAAGTCCGGCCTGAAGATTTCGCCGCTGGCCTTCATCATCAAGGCCGCTGCCGAAGCCCTGAAGGCATTCCCCACCTTCAACAGCTCGCTGGACGGTGACAACCTGGTGCTCAAGCAGTACTACCACATCGGCTTTGCAGCTGACACGCCGAATGGCCTGGTGGTACCGGTCATCAAGAATGTCGACCAGAAGGGCATCAAGCAGATCGCCAAGGAACTGACCGAGCTGTCGCTGCAAGCCCGCGAAGGCAAGCTCAAGCCGACCGACATGCAAGGCGCCACCTTCACCATCTCCAGCCTGGGTGGTATCGGTGGCAGCAGCTTCACCCCGATCGTGAATGCGCCGGAAGTGGCCATCCTGGGTGTGTGCAAGAGCCAGATCAAGCCGGTATGGAACGGCAAGGAATTCGCACCGCGCCTGATGTGCCCGCTGTCGCTGTCCTTCGATCACCGCGTGATCGACGGCGCTGCTGCCGCGCGCTTCACCGTGCATCTGGGCAAGCTGCTGTCCGACGTGCGTCGCCTGATCCTGTGATGGTAGGGCGGAACCCCGCAGGGGCATTCCGCCTTCTCCTTGCCGCATGAAATACGGCGGAATGCTCCCGGCAAAGCCGTCAGCTTCCGCCCAACGGATGGAAAACCATGAGCAATCTGATTGAACTGAAAGTCCCGGATATCGGCGGTCACAGCAATGTGGACGTGATCGAAGTCTTTGTGAAGCCGGGCGATGTGGTGAGCAAGGACGACAGCCTCATCACCCTGGAAACCGACAAGGCCACCATGGAAGTGCCGGCGGAAACCGCCGGTGTGGTGAAGGAAGTCAAAGTGGCCGTGGGCAGCAAGGTAAGCGAAGGTGACGTGATCGTCATCGTCGAAGCCGCTGCCGCAGCCAGCGCCGCCCCGGCAGAAGCCAAGCCGCTGGAAACCACCGGTGTGGCCTCGGCGCACACCGATGCCGGTTTCGCGCCGCAAGCTGCCCCGGTGGCCGCCAGCCACGCAGGTGGTGCCGATATCGAATGCGACGTGATGGTACTGGGCGGTGGCCCTGGCGGTTATTCCGCCGCCTTCCGCGCGGCCGACCTGGGCCAGAAAGTGGTCATCGTCGAGCGTTACTCCACCCTGGGTGGCGTGTGCCTGAACGTGGGCTGCATCCCGTCCAAGGCCCTGCTGCACAATGCCGCCGTGATTGACGAAGTAAGCCATCTGGCTGCCAACGGCATCAAGTTCGGCAAGCCGGAAGTGGATATCGACCTGTTGCGCGGCTACAAGGAAAAGGTCATCGGCAAGCTGACCGGTGGCCTGGCCGGCATGGCCAAGGCGCGCAAGGTGCAGATCGTACGTGGCAATGGCCGCTTCATCGACCCGCATCACATCGAAGTATCGGTCACCACCGGCAACGGTCGTGAAGAGAGCGGCGAGAAGACCATCGTCAAGTTCAAGAACGCCATCATCGCCGCCGGTTCGCGCGTGGTGAAACTGCCGTTCATTCCGGATGATCCGCGTGTGGTGGATTCCACCGGCGCGCTGGAACTGAAAGCCGTGCCGGAAAAGATGCTGATCATCGGTGGCGGCATCATCGGTCTGGAAATGGGTACCGTTTACTCCACGCTGGGCGCACGCCTGGACGTGGTGGAAATGCTGGACGGCCTGATGCAGGGTGCCGACCGTGACCTGGTCAAGGTATGGCAGAAGTGGAATGCCCACCGCTTCGACAACATCATGCTGAACACCAAGACCGTGGCTGTCGAGCCGAAGGAAGACGGCGTGTACGTTACCTTCGAGGGCGAGCAGGCACCGAAAGAACCGCAACGTTACGACCTGGTGCTGTACGCCACCGGCCGCGCGCCCAACGGCAAGCTGCTGGGTGCGGAAAACGCCGGCGTGGCCGTGACCGACCGCGGCTTCATCCCGGTGGACAAGCAGCAGCGCACCAATGTGCCGCACATCTACGCCATTGGCGACATCGTCGGTCAGCCGATGCTGGCGCACAAGGGCGTGCATGAAGGCCACGTTGCCGCAGAAAACTGCGCCGACCACAAGGCCTTCTTCGATGCCCGCGTGATTCCGGGTGTGGCCTATACCGATCCGGAAGTGGCCTGGGTGGGCATGACCGAAGACGAAGCCAAGAAACAGGGCATCAAGGTGGAGAAATCCGTCTTCCCGTGGGCTGCGTCCGGTCGCGCCATTGCCAATGGTCGTGATGAAGGCTTCACCAAGCTGATTTTCGATCCGGCTACCCATCAGGTGATTGGTGGCGGCATTGTCGGCCCGCACGCCGGCGACATGATCGGTGAAATCTGCCTGGCCATCGAAATGGGCTGCGATGCCGAAGACATCGCCAAGACCATTCACCCGCACCCCACCATGGGCGAATCCATCGGCATGGCTGCCGAAGTATTCGAGGGTAGCTGCACGGACCTGCCGCCGCAGCGCAAGAAGTAAGCTGCCCGTCCGGCCGCAAGGCCGGGCAGGCTGCCTGCAGTCCCGGCCCGCCCCTGGCGGGTCGTGTCTTATCTCTCTCAGTCTTGTGGCGGATCATTCCGCCCTTTTTTTTGGCAGTACCCTCCACCCGTTCTGCCAACAGCCCTCGCCAGACTGAACCAGTTTCGCTACCATCAGTCGGATTCCAGATGAATGCCGACATGCTGCCACGAACCTATCCCCTTGCCTTGTCATCCGCCCTTGCCCTGACGCTGTGTGCCGCACCAGCCTGGGCCAAGGTGGATTACACCGTCAGCGTGGATGCCCCGTCGAGCCTTGGCAGCCTGTTGAATGATCATCTGGAACTGGTTTCCGCCCGCAACGACCCGGACCTGGACGATTTCCAGTTGCAGGCCATCATCAAGGAAACACCGGGTGCGGCCCAGGCACTGCTGGAGACCGAAGGCTATTTCAGCGCCGTTGTCCGGGTGGAGGAGCAGGGCGAGCATCACTATGTCATCAAGGTGGAACCGGGCGAACCGGTCATCATCGATGATGTCACCCTGCAACTGAATGGCGACATCCGCCAGCAAGCCGATTACCGCCAGCGTCTGGCTGCCGTGCTGGAAGCCTGGTCGCTGCCCATTGCGGCACCCTACCGGCAGGACGACTGGAGCAGCAGCAAACGCGCCATCCTGCGCCTGCTTACTGTCGATCGCTTCCCGCTGGCAAAAATCGCCAGGAGTCAGGCCGATATCGACCCGCAGACGCATCGCGCCCAGTTGCTGGTGGAGCTGGACAGCGGCCCGCTGATCCGTTTTGGCCCCACCCATATCAGCGGTAACAAGCGCTACCCGCTGAATGTGGCCACCGGCCTGGCCGACTTCCGCCAGGGCGACCCTTACCAGCAAAAGAAATTGCTGGATTACCAGTCGGCGCTGGAGCAGGCCCCGCAATATTCCGGCGTGGTGGTCAGTGCCGATATGGGCCGCATCAGCGATAACGAAGTGCCGGTCGAGGTAAGCCTGACCGAATTCCCCAAGCAAAAGCTGGAATTGGGCCTCACTTATGATTCGGAAGACGGGCCGGGTGTCCGTATCGGTTACGACTACTACAATCTGTTTGGCAAAGGCTGGACCGGCTCGGCCTTGCTGGACTGGAAAAACAGCGACCGCAATCTCAGCCTCGGCCTGGGTTTCCCGCGTCAGGCGGACAATTACTCGCACTCCATTACATCCACATTCAAGGAAACCGATATCCAGGGGGTGAAAACCACCTCGATCGATGCCGGTGCCTGGCGCATTCGCAGCCACGAAAAAATCAACGCCCGCTTCGGCGTGGAGTTCATCCAGGAAAAGGAAACCATCGGCAACACGCCCAGCAACAATACCCGGGCCTTGCTTGGTGTGTTCGGCTGGACGCGGCGCGATGTGGACGACACCTTGCGTCCCCGCTCCGGCACCCTGCTGGATGCTTCCTTGTCCAGTACGCTGGGCGGCTTGCTGTCCACCACCAGCTTTGTGCGTGGCTATGCCCGCGGTGCCAGTTACTGGAGCCCCTGGCCCAAGTACGGTACCTTGCTGACCCGGCTGGAAGTGGGGCAGGTGTGGGCCAAGGACAGCGATGAGGTGCCGTCCTCCCAGCTGTTCCGTGCCGGTGGTTCCAATAGCGTGCGCGGTTATGATTACCAGAGCCTGGGTCTGCCAGGGCCGGATGGCGCGGTGGTCGGGGGGCGTGTCGTGGCGACAGCCACGCTGGAATACCAGATTCCGGTGGCAAAGGACTGGGCGCTGGCGCTGTTCCATGATGCCGGTAATGCCGCGCAAAGCTGGCAAAGCTTCAAACTGGAACACGCCAATGGTGTCGGTTTGCGCTGGATGAGCCCGGTGGCACCACTCTCTCTGGATATTGCCAAGGCAGAAAAGGACGGTAAGTTGCGCTGGAACATGAGCCTGGGATTGGCATTCTGATGCAGGACGCTCCATTGCCAGACCAGGCCAGCCCGCCACCTCAGCCAAAACCGCCACGCCGCCGCTGGGGCCGTTTGCTCTGCCTGCTGGTGCTGCTTGCGCTGTGTACTGCACTGGGCTGGCTGGGTGGCAGCGCACAGGGCCTGAGCTGGCTTTGCCAGCAACTGCCGGCACTGAGCCAGCAGCAATTGAGCATTGCCCGTAGCGAAGGCAGCCTGTGGTCCGGTTTTACCCTGCACGATATCCGCTGGCGCGCACGCTACCAGGATGTCGACATCGACCGTCTGCAACTGCAATGGCAAGCGTCGGACTTGTGGCAGCGCCGCCTGCAAGTACAGCTGCTTGATATCGGCCATGTCCGGGTGAACAGCCGTCCGGCCCCGGCAACGCCACCTGCCGGTGCGCCCACCTCCCTGTCCTTGCCACTGGATATCCGGGTGGAACGCCTGCAACTGGCCAGCCTCACCCTGCTGCCGGCCGATGTCCGGCTGTATGGCTTGCAGGCCGGTTATGCCTACCAGAACCAGCAGCACCAACTACAGCTGGCGCAATTGCAAACACCTTGGGGCAGCACCAGCGCCCGTCTGTCCATCGCCGACAGCACGCCATTTGCCACTCAGGGTCAACTCAGCGCCCAGGGCGAGCTGGAGCAGATTCCGGTGCAGGCCCGGTTGCAACTGAGCGGCCAGCTGCTTGCCTTGCAAGTGGATGGCACCGGCAGTGGCAAAGGCATGCTGGTAGAAGCGCATGGTGTGCTGCGCCCGTTTGCCCTCAATCCCTACAACCGCTTTGGCCGACTGGATGTGCGGGTAGGCGGCATCAATCCCCAGTCGCTGTTCCCGGCCTGGCCCAAGGCGCGGCTGGGTTTTGCCGTACATGCCGAGCCGGATGGCGGCTCGCGCATCAAGGGCGGCCTGTCGCTGCTGAACAGCCAGCCCGGCCCGGTTTCTGCCAACCAGGTACCCATGTCGCTACTGGTGGGCGAGTTCCGGGCCGATGACAAGGTACTGTACCTGGACAAGCTGATGGCCCAGCTGGGTGAGGGGCAGCTGAACCTGACCGGCAAGGTGGAGCCTGGCTCGCTCGACATGGTGGCGCTGCTGCACAATATCAGCCTGAAAACCCTGTATGCGACCGCGCCGGATGACATCATCAAGGGCACCGCGCGTGTTGTCGGGCCTCTGGCCGGGCCGGACATCCGGGCCAGCCTGTATGGCAAGAGCCTGCAGCTGGAAACCGCGCTGGGTTTCGAACAGGACGCCACAGGCAGAACCCTGTTGCTGCGCCAACTGGCGCTGACGGCAGGTGCCGGCAAACTGCAGGCATCCGGCAAGCTGGGTCTGGAGGGCAAGCAGCTTTACCAACTGGAAGGACAGTTGCAAAAGGCTGACCCGTCCCGCTTGCAAGCTGGCTTGCCGGTGGGCGAGCTCAATGCCGCCATCAAGGCCAGTGGCCAGCTGGCCCAGCCGCTCTCTGGCAAGATCGCCTTGAAGTTTTCTCCCAGCCGCCTGTCCGGCGCGCCCTTGTCCGGCCAGCTCAGTGCTGACTGGCAAGGCCAGCGCCTGCATCAGTTGCTGGCCGACCTCACCCTGGCCAGCAACCGGCTGCAAGCCAGTGGCGCTTATGGCGTGGCCGGGGACAAGCTCAAGCTGCTGATTGACGCTCCCAATCTCTCCCTGCTGGGCCGTGGTTTTTCCGGCACCATCAAGGGGCAGGCGGAATTGAGCGGAACACCCAGGGCACCGCTGCTCAGTACCAGCCTGCGCGCCGAGCGCTTGCACCTGCCTGGGGATCTGTCAGTACAAAGCCTCAGTCTGGATGGCGATATCAAGGCCGATGCGGGCAGCCCCTTCCGCCTGCAACTGGCGGCGGACAAGCTGCAGGCGGGCAGCTTCAGTGCCGAACAACTGCGCGCGCAGGGCAATGGCACCCGTACCCGTCACCAGTTGCAACTGGATGGCCGACTGCGACTGGCCGGGCAAGCCTACCAGCTGCAACTGGCGGCCAGTGGCGGCTTGCCGGCCAACAGCGGGCAATGGCAGGGCATGCTGGAGCGGTTGGAGCTTGCCGGCAAACCGGGCCTCAGCCTGCAAGCGCCGCTGGCGGTTGAGGCCGGGGCTGCGCGGGTGCGGCTGGGTGCGGCACGCTTCCGCTTGCTGGGTGGCAGCCTGTCGCTGGCCGGACTGGAGCGCAGTAACGGCATTCTCACCACCCGCGGCCATGCCGAAGGCCTGCATCTGACCGAGCTGGCACCGCTCTTGTCCCTGCCGGTGGAACAGAACCTGGTGCTGGACAGTGCCTGGTCCCTGAATCTCAATGGTAAACAGCCGCAAGGCGAGCTGTGGCTCAAACGGGTGTCCGGTGATATCCGCCTGCCTGCTGAAGCCGGGCGGCCCGCGCCACTGGGCTTGAAGGCTGCGCAGCTCAACGTGCGGCTGGATGGCGGCAGCCTGCGCTTTGACACCAATATCGACAGCCAGTATGCCCAGCTGTCCGGCAAGGGCAGCCTGCCGTGGAATGGCGGCAATATTGATATGCGCACGCCGCTGGCAGCCAATGTCAGCGTGTCACTGCCATCGCTGGCCGCACTGGCACAGCTGTCTTCACCCGCGCTGGAACTGGGTGGCCAGTTGTCTGCCAACCTGGCCCTGACCGGTCCCCTGGGCCAGTTGCAAGGGCAGGGCAATATCCAGGGCAGCAAGCTGATGCTGGCGGACCACCGTACCGGTATTCATCTGGGCGATGGCGTGTTGCAGGCCCATCTGAATGGCCGCAGCCTGGTGCTGGACAAATTGCGCTTTGCCAGTGGTCAGGGCGATGTGGTGGCCAGCGGCAGCCTGGACTTGCGCGATGCCGGGCCGGATGCCGTGGTACGCGTGGCACTCAACAAATTCAGCGTGTTCGACAAACCCAGCCGCAAACTGGTGGTGTCCGGCAACGCCGAACTGAGCATGGTGGAACACAAGATCGCCCTGACCGGCCGTATCCGGGCGGATCAGGGCCGGATCGACCTGCCCAAGGGCGGTGCGCCGACACTCAGCGACGATGTGATCGTCAAGGGCCGCACCCCTGCCGAACCCTCGGCATTTGCCAGCCTGCCGCTGACCGTGGCGCTGGATCTGGATCTGGGAGACCGCTTCCGCTTTGTTGGCCAGGGGCTGGATGTCGAACTGACCGGGGTGGTCAAGGTCACCGCCAGTCCCGGCTTGCCGCCTGGTGCGCGCGGTCAGGTCCGGGTGGTGAAGGGGCGCTACAAGGCCTATGGCCAGGATCTGGATATCGAACAAGGCATCATCAGTTTTGTGGGCCCGCTGGATAATCCGGTGCTCAATGTGGTGGCTAAGCGCCATTTGTCCCCGGTGGGCGCAGGGGTGGAGGTGTCCGGCAGCGTCGCCGCGCCGCGTATCCGGCTGGTGGCGGATGAATCCATGTCGGAAAAGGACAAGCTGGCCTGGCTGGTGCTGGGGCATGCCGCCAGTGGTGATCGGGATGATTCCGCGCTGGCAGCATCGGCTGGCCTGATGCTGGCCGGGTCCATCAACGATCATGTTGGTCTGTTCGATGAACTGGGCATGGCCAGCCGCAAGGAACGGACCCTGGCCAATGGTACGGTCAGCCCGGCCGAGCAGGTGGTCACCGTTGGACGTCAGCTCACCCGTGAGCTGTATCTGGGTTACGAATATGGCGTGACCAGTGCCGACCAGGCCGTCAAACTGGCATATCAGCTCAGCAAGGGCTGGTCCATGGTGTTGCGTGCCGGTACCAATGCCTCGGTGGAGTCGCGCTACACCCTGCGATTTGACTGATACGTAACGGGTATTTTCCGTCTGCACCCCGTCCGGCCAGGGCTGTCCTGGCCGGCTTGATTCAAACTGCCCTTTCTTCCGGTATCGCAATACCCCGCTTTTCTTTCAGTCTCTGCACTTCCTTCCCTGCACTCGCGGAGACTTCCCACCATGTACAGCCCCATCCTGCCGGGTATCCAGCACATTGCCGATGAAATGATCAGCTTGCGGCGGCAGCTGCATGCCCACCCCGAATTGGGTTTCGAAGAGTTCAATACCAGCCGGCTGGTCAGCGAAAAGCTGCAGGCCTGGGGATATGAGGTGCATCACGGTATCGGTGGCACCGGTGTGGTGGCTACCTTGCGGTGCGGCAAGGGCCCGAGTATCGGTTTGCGCGCCGACATGGATGCCCTGCCCATCCAGGAAACCGGTACGCAGCCCTGGGCCAGCCGGATAGACGGCAAGATGCATGCCTGTGGTCATGACGGCCATACCGCCATCCTGCTGGCGGCCGCCTGCGAACTGGCCCGCAGCCGTCGTTTTACCGGTACCTTGCACCTGTTTTTCCAGCCTGCCGAAGAAGGGCATGGCGGCTCGGGTGCCAAGCGCATGCTGGATGAAGGCCTGTTCCAGCGCTTTCCCTGCGATGCCATTTTTGCCCTGCACAACATGCCGGGCATCCCGTTGGGCAAGCTGGGTTTTCGGGCCGGGGCCTTCATGGCCTCCACCGACACCATCACCATCCGCTTGCATGGCACCGGCGGGCACGGCGCCATGCCACAGCGCGCCATCGACCCCGTGGTGGTGGCCGCAGCACTGGTGATGGCACTGCAAACCATCGTGTCGCGCAATGTGTCACCGCTGGATACCGCGGTGGTGACAGTCGGTGCCTTGCTGGCCGGCGACGCGGCCAATGTCATTCCCGCCAGTGCCGAGTTGCGTCTGACAGTACGCGCCTTGAAGCCAGACATCCGCGAGCTGCTGCATCTGCGCATCCGCCAGCTGGCCGAGCAGCATGCGGCCGCTTACGGCGCGCACGCAGAAGTGATTTTTGAGCATGGTTATCCGGTACTGATCAACGACGACATCATCACCCACCAGGCCAGTCTGCTGGCACGCGAGTGCCTGGGAGCGGGCAATGTGCTGGAAGACCTGCCGCCGCTCACCGGCAGCGAGGATTTCGCCTACTGGCTGGAACAGGTGCCAGGCTGCTACTTCATTGTCGGTAACGGTGATGGTGAAGGCAGCTGCATGGTGCATAACCCCGGCTATGACTTCAATGACGAAGCCCTGCCGCTGGCTGCCAGCTTCTGGGTTCATCTGGTGGAGTACTGGCTGGCCAAGGACGACGTCGCGGCCCATACCTCCCGTTGAATTCCATTGTCCGCGCAAGCAAGGACCTCCCATGCCCCAAAAAATCATTCTCGATTGTGATCCGGGTCACGACGACGCCATTGCCATGCTGCTGGCGCATGGCAGCCCGGCCATTGAGCTGCTGGCCGTCACCACGGTGGCCGGTAACCAGACGCTGGAAAAGGTGACGCGCAATGCACTGGCGGTGGCCGAAATCGCCGGTATCCATGTTCCCATCGCAGCCGGATGTGACCGTCCGCTGGTACGGCCACGCGAAATCGCACCATCCATTCATGGCGACAGCGGCATGGACGGTCCGGTGCTGCCGCCACCCACTCGCCAGACAGATTCCCGGCATGCGGTGGACCTGATCATTGAACTGATCATGACGCACCCGCCGGGCGAAATTACCCTGGTACCAACCGGTGCGCTGACCAATATCGCACTGGCCGTGCGCAAGGAGCCACGCATTGCCGGGCGGGTGCGGGAAGTGGTGCTGATGGGTGGCGGCTATCACACCGGCAACTGGAGCGCAGTGGCTGAATTCAATATCAAGATCGACCCTGAAGCCGCGCACATCGTATTCAACACCCCCTGGCCGCTAACCATGGTGGGGCTGGACCTCACCCACCAGGCATTGGCTACGTCTGAAGTGCAGGCACGCATTGCCGCACTGGCAACCCGTCCGGCCCGCTTCGTGCAGGAACTGTTGTTGTTCTTTGGCGAGACTTACCGCCGTGAACAGGGTTTTGCCTGGCCCCCGGTACACGACCCCTGCGCGGTGGCTTATGTGATCGACCCGCAGGTGATGACGGTACGCAAGGTGCCGCTGGATGTGGAGCTGCAGGGCGCGCTGACGCTGGGCATGACGGTGGCGGATTTCCGCGCCCCGCCTCCGCCCGACTGCCACACCCAGGTTGCGGTAAAGCTGGACCACACGGCGTTCTGGCGCATGGTGGAAACGGCCTTGCGGCAGATCGGGGAGGGTGGCCAATGAATGCCGGCAAATCTCAAGTGCCGGTTGTCAGCCTGATGACCGCATTGCTGGCAGCCTGTGTGGCCTTCCAGCTCAATGCCAGCATGCTCAGCCCGGTATTGGTCACCATGGCCAAGGAGCTGAGGGCCAGTGAGGCCGCAGTGGGCTTGTCGCAAACTGCATTCTTTACCGCTGCCGCGCTGTTTTCCCTGTTCCTGCCACGGTTGGGCGACATGCTGGGGCGACGGCGCGTGTTGCTGGGCATGCTGCTGGTGATGCTGGCCGGCAGTGTGCTGGCCGCTTTGGCACCCTCCATCACCGTGTTGCAGCTGGCGCGGCTGGTGCAGGGTGTGTCCGGTCCGGTGGTGCCGGTGTGTCTGTTGATGCTGTACCACGAGGTGAATGAACCAAGGCGCTACGGGCTGCTGATGGGGGTGATAACGGCCGTGAACGGTGGCATTGCCGGCATCGATGCCATTGCTGGCGGCTGGCTGGCCACCCAGTACGGCTTCCGTGCGGTGTTCTGGTGCATCGCCGTGGTGGCGGCGCTGGCCTGTCTGCTGGTGGCCTGGCTGGCTCCGGAATCGCGGCCATCGCCACGGTCGCGCATGGACTGGCCGGGGGTAGCTGCCCTGGTCCTGACACTGGGCTGCTGGCTGTGGGCATTGCAGCTGGTGGCTGCCGATAGCGGCTGGCCTGCTGTGCTTGGCATGGCGCTGGCCGGGGTGCTGGGTTTGCTGCTGTTTCTGTATCAGGAAAAGCGCAGCCCGCAGCCATTGCTGGCCCTGAGCTTGCTGTGCCAGCGCCGGGTGTGGGCCTTGCTGCTCACCACGGTGCTCACCATGACCGGGGTCTTTGCCATCATCAATGGCCTGGTCATGTCTCACGCTCAAGGGACGGCTGGCCATGGACTGACGGCAGAACAGGCGGCCTGGCTGCTGTTGACCCCCTATGCGCTGATTGGCTGGCTGGTAGGGCCCTGGGCCGGTCAGCTGGCACCACTTCTGGGTTATGGCCGGGTACTGCGCCTGGGGCTGGCGGGCAGCATGCTGGCCATCGTGTTGATGCTGCTCTACGGCTTGTCCAGCCTGTGGTGGATGGTGGCTGCCACCGTGCTGGCGGGGGTGGCTTATGCCGGCACCGCCAACATCATTCTCAATGGGCTGGGGGTGGTACTGTCACCGGCCGATGCACCGGGCCTGCTGCCCGGCCTGAATGCCGGTGCGTTCAATCTGGGGGCCGGGCTGAGCTTTGCCTTGCTGCCGGCCATGGCCTATCAAACCAGCCCGGCTGGCGGCATGCTGCTGGGGTTGGCGGTTCTGATGCTGGCATGGCTGGTGTCCTTGCTGATTCCACGTCCCGGCGCGGCAGAACTGGCTGCAGTCGAGCCTGCTGCTCATCACACGGTCGCGTCGAACTGACTTTCCAGCTTGCTGGCTGTTTGTGGCCGTCCCAGCAGATAGCCTTGTACACCACCGCAGCCCAGCTTGCGCAAATACTGGTGCTGGGCGTCGGTTTCCACGCCTTCGGCCAGCGTGTTCATGCCTAGTGCCCGTGCCAGGTGAATGATGGCCGATACGATTGCGGCGTCTTCGCTGTCGCCGGGTAATTCGCAGACAAAGGAACGGTCAATCTTGATGGTGTCCGGTGCAAACCGTTTCAGGTAGGCCAGGCTGGAATAACCGGTACCGAAATCATCCACCGACAGCCGCACGCCCATGGCCTTGAGGATGGACAGCTGGCGGGCGGCCAGGTTGGCATCTTCCATCAGCGTACTTTCGGTCACCTCGATTTCCAGGTAATGGCCGGGCAGCCCGCTGGCCTGCAAGGCTGCACGGACGTCGTCAATAAAGTCGGTACGGGCCAGTTGTCGTGCCGACACATTCACCGCCATCTTGGGCAGGGGCAGGCCTTGTGCCTGCCACCTGGCCATTTGCTGGCAGGCCTCACGCAATACCCAGCGTCCCAGCTGGACGATCAGGCCACTGTCTTCGGCAATCGGAATGAAACGGGAAGGCATGATCAGGCCATCGGTCGGGTGCTGCCAGCGCACCAGTGCTTCGCAGCCGATCAGGGCATGGCTGTTGATGTCGTATTGCGGCTGGAACAGCAGGAACAGCTCATTTTGCTCCAGTGCATGGCGCAGACGGTTTTCCAGTTGCAGGCGCTCGGCCACCTGGCTGTTCATTTCCCGCGTGTAGAAGCGGAAGGTATTCCGGCCCTGGGATTTGGCATGGTACATGGCCAGGTCGGCATTCATCAGCAGGGTCTGGATATCCTGCCCGTCGTCGGGCAGCAGGCTGATGCCGATGCTGCAGCCGACCACCAGCGAGGCACCGCCCACATCAAACGGGGTTTGCATCGCACGCAGGATGCGTTCTGCCACCTGTGCCGCTTCGTCTGGCTGGCTGATGGCCGACAGAATCAGCACAAACTCGTCGCCGCCGGTGCGGCCCACCGTATCCAGCTCGCGCACTGCACCGCACAGGCGGCTGGCCACCTGCTTGAGCAACTCGTCACCCTTGTTGTGGCCCAGGGTGTCATTGATGTTCTTGAAGTGGTCCAGGTCGACAAACAGCACCGCCAGCTTGCCGGCCAGTCGCTCGGCCTGGCGAATGGCTTGTTGCAGGCGGTCGTGGATGAGAATGCGGTTGGGCAGGTCGGTCAGCGCGTCGAATTCCGCCAGATGCTGGATGCGTGCCTCATGCGCCTTGCGTTCGGAAATATCGTTGAACAGGGCGACATGGTGGGTGATGTTGCCCTGTTCGTCGGTCAGCACGCTGATATTCAGCCATTCCGGGTAGGTTTCCCCGTTTTTGCGCCGGTTCCAGATTTCTCCGGACCATTGCCCGCGCTGGCTCAGGTTATGCCACATCTGCTTGTAAAAATCGGCATTGTGCTGGCCGGATGCCAGCAGGGCAGGGGTACGGCCCAGCACGTCCTGTTCGCTATAGCCGGTAATCTGGGTAAACGCATGGTTGACGGCCAGAATGCGGTTGTCGGCGCTGGTGATCAGGATAGCTTCATTGCTGGATTCGAACACCCGCGCCGCCAGGCGTTGCTGACGTGCCGCATGGTGGCGCTGGCTGATATCGCGTGCGGTGGCGCACAGATAATGCTCATCCTGATAGGCAAGGCCGGTCAGCGTCACTTCCAGGTGCTGGTGCCCATCGGCATTTTCCAGCCGGGTTTCAAAACTGTGCGGCAGGGCGTGATCTCCGGCCGTGGACAGGATGGACATCAGTTGCCGGTGATGGGCCTCGTCTTGCTCCAGATAATCCCGCGCCGCCCGGTTGGCATACACCAGTGTCCCGTGGCTGTCTTGCAGCAGCACCATGTCGGTGGCGTGGTCGATCATGAAGTGGCTGAGCTTCAGCTCGCGGCTATTGGCTTGCAGCTCGGCATGGCTGCGGCGCAAATCATCCTGGTAACGCGCCAGCAGTGCGTTGATCCAGCGGTTGAAAAACCAGTACAGCAGGCTGGCACAGCCCATGGCCAGTAACGTCATCAGCACGGTGGCCTTGATCCGCTGCAGCAACTGGGCTTCCAGCAAGGTGCTGGCCTGCTGGTTCTCCACCTGGATCGACTGCACATGCATGGCATTGATCAGCGTCCAGTTCCAGCCCGGCAGGCGGTGTACATAAGCCAGATGACTGACCGCCTGCTGCTTGTCCGGTTGCGGCACGCTGTAGCTGAGGTAGCCGCCCTTGCTGCCCAGCTGCATGGCTTCGCGTGCCCGGCTGCGCAAAGGCTCGGGCAGCGACTGGTAGTGCTTGCCCTGCAAGTCCGGCTGCGCCAGATACAGTCGCAGCACGCCGCGCTCGTCAATCACCATCAGGTCGTCCTTGTCCCCGTTTGGCTGGCTGCTCGCCAGCAGGGTCAAGGCCTGTTGCTGCAGTTCGGCTTCCACATTGGCCAGGTATTCGCCACTGCCGATCAACCAGTCATAAGGGGCAAAGTGCCGTGCGTAGGCAATCTTGTCCGCCATCTGCCGGGTGCCGGGCAGATACCAGCGATAAGTGGAGAAACCCGCCGCTTGCGGGCCACGCACCGAGGCAATCAGGGTTTGCATGATGTAATGCCCCTGATCGTCGCGGTTATCCAGCAAGGAGCTACCTTCGCGGTCCGGCACCGTGGGCAGCAGCACGCAGCGGCCATCCATGGTGTCGATGAAAAAATAGCCCCGGCCGTCAAAAAAACGCAGCGGGCGCAGCGCCGTCACGATCAGCGCCTTTACCTCGGCCGCCGGCAGGCGCTGGTGTTCATGCTCCCAGATGCGCTGGGCCAGCAGGTAGGCCTGGTCCACCTGGACGCGCAATTGCTGGCGCATGTCCTCGCGGGCACGGCTGCGCATGGCCAGCAGGATGTGGCTGGTCTGCTCTGACGACGATTGCAGGTAGGCACGTGCATGCTGGTAGGCATCGCGTTCCACCTGTTGTTGGCGCGCATGGTAATCCGTCCGGCTGGCAAGCAGGAAGTAGGTGGCCAGGGTCATGGCCAGCAAGAAGATGATCAGCAGGGTGCCTAATAACTGCAAACGCCACAGTCTGGCCTGGTTGCGCAGCATTGATAAACGGATTCCACAAAAATGGCCGGCCAGTATAAATGAATGTCATGGGGGTGCCGGAAAGAAAGTGCCACAACTTTGATCTGCTTCAGGTAAAATCGCCGGTTGGAAGTCAGACAGACAGTCGCCGCGCTGCTGCGCAAGCAGGGGCGGGGAGGAAAGTCCGGGCTCCGCAGAGCATGATGCCGGCTAACGGCCGGGCGCCGTGAGGCGACGGAAAGTGGAACAGAGAGCTGAACCGCCGATGGCTGACTTGTCAGCACAGGTAAGGGTGAAAAGGTGCGGTAAGAGCGCACCGCGGACGTGGCAACACGGACGGCAGGCTAAACCCCATCAGGAGCAAGACCAAATAGGGGGGCGTTAACGTGGCTCGCGTTGTCCCCGGGTAGGTTGCTTGAGACTGTCGGTAACGGCAGTACTAGAGGAATGACTGTCCAACGACAGAACCCGGCTTATCGGCTGACTTCCAATCCCCACCCCTTCTCGCAGTACCCGTCAGTACCATTTCTTCTCGCTATCGATCTTGCTCAAAAAATAAGCAAAAAGGTTTTTACTGCTTAAAAAAAAAGCATTACAATGGCCGCCCTTTTGCTTGTTTGACCGCAGAACACCTGATGCGCATTGGTCCTTACACCCTGAAAAACCGGCTGATCGTCGCTCCCATGGCGGGTGTGACCGATCGTCCGTTTCGCATGCTGTGCAAGAAAATGGGCGCAGCCATGGCGGTGTCGGAAATGATCACGTCCAACAAGTCATTGTGGGCGACGGCCAAGACCTTGCGCCGGGCCGACCACACTGGCGAAGTGGAGCCGATTTCGGTGCAGATTGCCGGTTCGGACCCGGCCCAGATGGCGGAAGCCGCACGCATCAATGTGGAGCAGGGCGCGCAGATCATCGACATCAACATGGGTTGTCCGGCCAAGAAGGTATGCAATGTGGCGGCCGGTTCGGCCCTGTTGCGTGACGAAGCACTGGTGGGCCGCATTCTGGACGCGGTGGTCAAGGCAGTGGATGTGCCGGTGACGCTGAAAACCCGTACCGGCTGGAGTCCCGAGCATCGCAATGCCTTGCGCATTGCACGGCTGGCCGAGGACTGCGGCATCGCGGCGCTGGCGCTGCATGGCCGCACCCGTGAAGACATGTATCGCGGTGCTGCCGAATACGACACCATCCGCGCGGTCAAGGCCAGCATCGGTATTCCGCTGATTGCCAACGGCGACATCGACACGCCGCAAAAGGCGCAGCAGGTATTGCAGTACACCGGTGCCGATGCGGTGATGATAGGCCGGGCGGCGCAGGGGCGGCCGTGGATTTTCCGCGAAATACAGCATTACCTGGAAACGGGTGAATGCCTGCCGCCACCCACGGTGACGGAAATCCGCCAGCTGTTGCTGGAGCATCTGGATGATTTGTACGGGTTTTACGGCGAGTATTCGGGTTGTCGCATCGCCCGCAAGCACATTGCCTGGTACACCAGGGGGCTGAGGGGCTCCAATGAGTTTCGCCAGACCATGTACCAGCTGGAAGAAACCGGCAGCCAGCGCCAGGCGGTGGCAGGCTATTTCGATCAGCTGGCAAGCTTGTCGGAACACCTGGAATACCTGGACGAGCTGGCCGAAGAGACGGTGTCGGCTTGACCGGCAGCCAGCAGCAGGAGGCCCGGGGGCGGGCTACAGTGCAGTACACAGCGTTCACACCATATGTTGAAGACAGAACAATAAACATGCAAAACAACGAACATATTTCCCAGTCGGTGCGGCTGGCGATGGAACAATACTTCCGTGATCTGGACGGCGAAATACCTGCCTCGATCTACGATATGGTGCTGGCCTGTGTGGAAAAACCCCTGATCGAGGTGGTGCTCACCCACACGCAGGGCAACCAGACCCGGGCGGCAGAGCTGCTTGGGCTCAATCGCAACACCCTGCGTAAAAAAATGAAGTCGTATGATTTGATATGAAGATAAACCGGCCATGCCCCACACAGGATGGCCGGTTTTTTTGTGCCTGCCGGCAAGGCAGGGCAAGCCGCATACGGCCTGGTGCGGGCATCAGGCCACAGTAAAAACAGCTTTTTCATTCATTAGCCAAGGTGGTAGAGAAACATGACCAAAATCGAACGCGCGCTGATCAGCGTATCCGACAAGACCGGTGTTCTGGAATTTGCACAGGAACTGGCCGCACTGGGCGTGCATATCCTGTCGACCGGCGGTACCGCCAAATTGCTGGCTGACAACGGCGTGCCGGTGACCGAAGTGTCCGATTACACCGGCTTCCCGGAAATGCTGGATGGCCGCGTGAAGACCCTGCATCCCAAGGTGCACGGTGGCATTCTGGGCCGTCGCGACCTGCCGGAACACGTAGCCAAGATGGCCGAATACGATATCGGCAACATCGACCTGGTGTGTGTGAACCTCTACCCGTTTGAAGCCACCATCGCTAACCCGGACTGTGTGCTGGAAGACGCCATCGAAAACATCGACATCGGCGGCCCCACCATGGTGCGCTCTGCTGCCAAGAACTGGGCCCACGTCGCCATCGTCACCGACGCTGCCGACTACGCTGCGCTGACTGCCGAACTGAAGGCCAATGACGGCAAGCTGGCCAAGACCACCCGCTTCGAACTGGCGAAGAAGGCCTTCACCCACACCGCCGCTTACGACGGTGCCATCTCCAACTACCTGACCAGCCTGGCCGATGGCGTGGTGAGCGGCAAGCCGGAACGCGTGGCTTTCCCGAACCGCCTGAACGCCCAGTTCGTCAAGGTGCAGGACATGCGCTACGGCGAAAACCCGCATCAGTCCGCCGCTTTCTACCGCGACCTGGACCCGGCAGCCGGCACCATCGCCGCCTACCGTCAGCTGCAGGGCAAGGAACTGTCCTACAACAACATCGCTGACGCCGACGCCGCCTGGGAAGCGGTCAAGACCTTCGACCAGACCGCCTGCGTCATCGTCAAGCATGCCAACCCCTGTGGCGTGGCCGTGGCCGGTGACACCCTGAGCGCCTACAAGCTGGCCTTTGCCACCGACACCACCAGCGCCTTTGGCGGCATCATCGCCTTCAACCGCCCGGTAGATGCCGAAACCGTGGAAGCCGTGACCGGCCAATTCCTGGAAGTGCTGATTGCCCCGTCCTTCACCGAAGAAGCCAAGGCCATCATCGCCGCCAAGAAGAATGTGCGCGTACTGGAAATCCCGCTGGAAACCGGTGCCAACCGCTTCGAACTGAAGCGCGTGGGCGGCGGCGTGCTGGTACAGACCCCGGACATCCGCAATGTGGCACTGGACGAACTGCGCGTGGTGACCAAGCGTCAACCCACCCCGCAGGAAATGTCCGACCTGCTGTTCGCCTGGCGCGTGGCCAAGTTCGTCAAATCCAATGCCATCGTGTTCTGCAGCAACGGTCAGACCGCTGGTATCGGTGCCGGCCAGATGAGCCGTGTGGACTCCACCCGCATCGCCGCCCGCAAGGCGCAGGATGCCGGCCTGAGCCTGCAAGGTGCCGTGGCTTCCAGTGATGCCTTCTTCCCCTTCCGCGACGGTATCGACGTGATTGCCGAGCAGGGCATCAAGGCCATCATCCAGCCGGGTGGCTCCATGCGTGACGAAGAAGTGTTTGCCGCCGCCGACGAGCACGGCATTGCCATGGTACTGACCGGCGTGCGTCACTTCCGTCACTAAGCGCGGACTGCCTCCCCGTGCAGGCTGCATCGGGGAGGTGCGCAGTACCTTGCCTTGCTGCCCGCCGGAGAAACCGTGAACAAGACCACCAGGATCATGCTGCTGATTGTGCTGCTATTCGGCGTGGCTGCCACGGTGTACTGGCTGGAACAGCCGGCCCCGACGCCGGCTCCGGCCCCGCTTGCCCAGACTCCCGACCTCAAGCGGCTGGCCGAGCAGGCGCTGGCGGTGTATCGCAGCACGCAGAACATGCAGACCGCTGCCAAACCCGGCCAGTGGAAGCTGGACGCCAAGGCCAGCAACAGCGCAGGCCCGTTTGTCGGTACCTTCGGGCCCCTGCAACTGGCCCGGGACGGCCAGGGCCGTCAGTTGTTGCTGACCACCTTTGTGGCGGATACGGCGGATTCGGCTGGCGAGGGCATGGACAGCTTTGCTGCCTCCGGCATCAGCCGCCTGCTGCTGTTTGTATTGCAGAACGGCCAATACGTGCTGCAAACGGAAAAGCAGCTGGAAATGGGCACCAACGGCATGGCAGCCAGCGCACGCGTGGTCCAGCTGGGCCCGCATGAATGGGGCTGGACCTTGCACAGCAGCTACCTGCAGCAAGGCTATACCGCCAGCACGGTGGAGTTTTTCCACGCCACCGCCACGGATATCCGCAGCATGGGGCATCTGACCGAACAGGCCGACAACAAGGGCGTGTGCGGTGATGCCGGCTGTGATGGTTGCCCGGCGGTGACCGACGTGCAAGCCCGCTGGCAGTGGCAGCCCGTGACAGGCCCTGATGCGCGCTTTTATCCGCTGGATGTGCAATGGCAAGGGCTGATCGACGGCAAGAAAATCAGCCAGCACGCGCAGTTGCTTCCCGATGCAGGCAGCGGGATTTATCCGTTCCCTGCCAATCTGAATGTACAATTCTGAGCGCAGCCCGACAGGGCCTGTCGCTCCATGACGGCAGCCGCATGCTGCCGCTAACGATGAAGGATCTCGCAAGATGAAAGTGTTGGTAATCGGTTCCGGTGGCCGCGAACACGCACTGGCGTGGCGTATTGCCAAGTCCAATCGCGTCTCCAAGGTATTTGTGGCACCGGGCAATGCCGGTACCGCGCTGGACCCCAATCTCACCAATGTCGAGCTGAGCGGCAACGAGGCGCTGGTTGACTTTGCCCGTCGTGAAGACATCCAGCTGACCGTGGTCGGCCCGGAAGCCCCGCTGGCTGCCGGTGTGGTGGATGCCTTCCGTGCTGCCGGGCTGAAGATCTTCGGCCCCACCCAGTACTGTGCCCAGCTGGAAAGCTCCAAGGATTTTGCCAAGGCCTTCATGCAGCGCCATGGCATTCCCACCGCCGGTTACCAGACCTTTACCGATGCGGCTGAAGCCCATGCCTATGTGGCCGGCAAGGGTGCGCCTATCGTGATCAAGGCCGATGGCCTGGCTGCGGGCAAGGGCGTGGTGGTGGCACTGACGCTGGACGAAGCCCATGCCGCCATCGACGACATGCTGGTGGGCAACAAGATGGGCAGCGCCGGTGCGCGCGTGGTGATCGAAGACTTCCTGCAAGGCGAAGAGGCCAGCTTCATCGTGATGGTGGATGGCGACCACGTGTTGCCGATGGCCACCAGCCAGGACCACAAGCGCCTGCTGGACAACGACCTGGGCCCCAATACCGGCGGCATGGGTGCCTACAGCCCGGCACCGGTGGTTACCCCGCAGGTGCATAACCGCGTGATGCGCGAAATCATCCTGCCCACCGTGCAAGGCATGAAAAAGGACGGCCACAGCTACACCGGCTTCCTGTATGCCGGTTTGATGATCGACCATGACGGCAACCCGTTCACCATCGAATTCAACTGCCGCTTTGGCGACCCGGAAACCCAGCCCATCATGGCGCGTCTGAAGTCGGACTTCACCGTGCTGCTGGAAGCCGGTGTCAACGGCAAGCTGGATCAGGTGGAAGCCGAATGGGACCGCCGCGTGGCGCTGGGCGTGGTGCTGGCTGCCGCCGGCTACCCGGATGCCCCGCGCAAGGGCGACGTCATTACCGGCCTGCCGGCGGAAACCGAAGACAGCATGGTGTTCCATGCCGGTACGGCGTTCAACGACAGCAAGCAGGTAGTCAGCAATGGCGGCCGCGTGCTGTGCGCGGTAGGACTGGGCGACAGCGTGAAGATGGCGCAGCAAAAAGCCTATGCGGTGGCGGATGCCATCCATTTTGATGGCAGCCAGCTGCGCCGCGATATCGGCAGCAAGGCAATCAATCGTCCCAAGTAAGCCGGATTGGCAGCATGGCAGACAACGGCACCCAGTGGGTGCCGTTTTTCTTTATCTGTTTTTGATGTCCTGCATGGCCATTTCTATGCGATTTTGACTGACCGAGCACTACATTCTGCTTGTCAGTCATCGTATAGCAGGTGTCCACCATGTCTGCATCGCTTCCCAAGCCCTCATCGCTGCTGTCCAGTGCTCAGGCGCTGTTGCGCCATGCCCGCCGTTGCTGCTGCCGGGTGAGCTACTGGCTGCGCCAGTTCCGCAGCCCGGTCCAGGTCTCGCGCTGTTGTGCCTGGCGTGCCTTGCCGCAGGCCGCGGTAACACAGCAAAAAACCGACCTTTATGGCAGGCCCCCGCAGGCTTGACTAGACTGCAAATGTCGCTGACATCCGGGAGTCGCTGCCATGTCCATCCGTCTGCTCCTTGCCAGCATATTCTTGACCGGCAGCCTTGCTGCCACGGCAGCCCCGCCGCTGCGCATCCTCACCGAGGATTACCCCCCCTTCAACATGATGGGCAGTGGGGGCCGCATCAGCGGTATGTCCACCGATGTCTTGCAAGAAGCGTTTCGCCGTGCCGGTATCAACTATGGCATCGAAATGCTGCCATGGGTTCGTGCACTCAACCTGACCATACTGGAAAGCAATACCTGCCTTTATTCCACCGCGCGTACCGCAGCACGCGAGCAGCAGTTCAAATGGGTTGGACCATTGGTTGATAATCCCTGGGTACTCTATGGCAGAAATGATAGCCGTCATGCCATCAAGTCACTGGAAGAAGCCAGACGTTTCAAGATAGGCGGGTATAGCGGTGACGCCACTGCCCAGTTCCTGATTGATCGCGGATTCGATGTTGATCTGGCCAGCACCGACCAGCTCAATATCAAGAAGCTGCTGGCGGGGCGCATCGACTTCTGGGCCACCGGGAAATATCCTGGTGCAGCCTTGCTGGCCAGAGAGAAAGTCACCCAGCTTCATCCCATCCTCACATTCAACACCCCCATGCTTTATCTGGCGTGCAATCCTGGCATGCCGGACGCCCTGATACAGCAATTGAATGATCAGCTACGCAGCATGCAGCGCGACGGCACGCTGGCACACCTCTACGCCAAATATATTAACCAGAAAGAGTGAGCGGACTGCAGATCGCGGTTTCATCCGGTGCCGCGCTGCCGCTACAATGGCAGCTTCGCTTCAACACCTTGTCAACCTGCATGCCGTCTTCCTGCTTGTCCTCGCCATACCGTCTGCCCAAGGCAGGCCTGCTGATGCAGGCGCGCGCGCGTTTGCGCGCGGGAGGGGTGATTGCCTACTCCACCGAATCCTGTTTCGGGCTGGGATGCCTGCCGCAGGATGTCAGGGCAATCCGGCGGGTGCTGGCCATCAAGGCAAGGCCGAATCACAAGGGCCTGATCGTGATAGCCGCTGACGTCGCCCAGATCCGTCATCTGGTAAAGCCGCTTTCTGCCGCACAATGGGCGGAACTTGGCCGTTACTGGCCCGGTCCCTATACCTTTTTGCTGCCGGCCTCGCGCAAGGTGGCACCGGCCCTGCGTGGCCGGCATGACAAGATCGCCGTGCGCATTACTGCCCATGGCGAGGCAGCCGCCCTGTGCCGGGCTGTGGGCAGTGCGCTGGTGTCGACTTCTGCCAACCGCGCCGGGCAACGTGCGTTAAAGACAGCACGGGCTTGTCGCATGGCATTTGGCAGCGCGGTACTGACCCTGCCGGGGCGGATAGGCAAACGCAGGAAGCCATCCACCATCATTGATTTCACCAGCGGCCGTGTATTGCGCTAGGCCGTTTTAATTCAGACAAGGAAACATCGTGCAGCAGATTTCCATATTCAGCCTGGTGATGAATGCCAGCCTGGTGGTGCAGCTGGTCATGGCAGGCCTGGCCTTGGTGTCGGTGCTGTCGTGGGCGCTGATTTTCAACAAGATTTCCGTATTGCGTGCCGCGCGTCGCCACAGCGACGAGTTCGAACGCAATTTCTGGAGCGGGGCCGACCTGAACCGTTTGTATGAAGACGCCAACCGCCGCAACGACAGCGTGGGCATGGAGCGCATCTTCCAGTCCGGTTTTGCCGAATTCCTCAAGCTGCGTGGCCGTACGGGGGCCGAGCTGTCGGACATCATGGATGGTTCGCGCCGTGCCATGCGCGCTGCCGCCCAGCGCGAACTGGATGCGCTTGACAGCCATACTTCTTTCCTGGCAACAGTAGGCTCGGTCAGTCCCTATATCGGCCTGTTTGGCACGGTGTGGGGCATCATGCATGCCTTTATCGGGCTGGGTAATGTGGGGCAGGCCACCTTGTCCACCGTGGCACCGGGTATTGCCGAAGCGCTGGTGGCTACCGCCATTGGCCTGTTTGCTGCCATTCCGGCGGTGGTGGCCTATAACCGCTTTGCCACCGATGTGGACCGTCTGGCTACCCGCTTCGACACCTATATGGAAGAGTTTTCCAACATCCTGCAACGGCTGGCCACCCGCTGATCCCCACCGGAGGCAGGGGATTGTTCTGGCTGAAGAACAGAGCTTTCCCTGCCGGTGCTTGAGTTTTTTGCAGGCCGAAGGCATGGTGGACGACCACCCACCCCGAGTCCGCCATGTCTGCCCGTCCCGCCGCGCTGTCCTTGCTGACCTTGTCAGCCTTCTTTGCCCTGTACGTGATCTGGGGCTCGACCTATTTCTTCATACGCATCGGTATCGAATCCTGGCCGCCTTTCATGATGGCCGGTCTGCGCTTTCTGTTTGCCGGCAGCGTGATGCTGGCCTTCCTGCTGCTGCGCGGCCATCGTTTGCCCAGCCGGCAGGAGTTGCGTGGCGCAGCCATTCTGGGCGTGTTGATGCCAGCCATCGGCAATGGTTTTGTCACGCTGGCGGAAAAACAGGTGTCATCCGGAGTGGCGGCGCTGGTGGTGGCCACCGTACCCCTGTTCACCGTGCTGTTTGGCCGTTTCTGTTTTGGCTTGCGTGCACGTGGTCGCGAGTGGGCAGGTATCGCGCTGGGCATGCTGGGCATGCTGGTGCTGAACCTGGGTTCCAATCTGCGTGCCAGCCCGATGGGGGCGTTCTGGCTGCTGTTCGCTTCTGCCGGTTGGGCGCTGGGTTCGGCCTGGAGCCGGGTGATTGTTCAGCCCAAGGGGCCGATGGGCAGTGCCTGGATGATGATTTTCGGTGGCCTGGCCTTGTTGCTGGGCAGTGCCGCCACCGGCGAACAGCTGACAGCGATGCCGTCATGGCAAGGTTGGGCCGCCATTGCCTACCTGTCGGTATTCGGTTCCATGGTGGCCTACAGTGCCTATCTGCACCTGCTGAAAACCGTGTCACCGGCCGCTGCCACCAGCTATGCCTATGTCAATCCCATCATCGCCGTCCTGCTGGGCATGTTGTTGCTGGGTGAGCATGTCGGTCAGCAGGAAGTGCTGGCCATGGTGATCATCCTCTCCGGCGTGGTCCTGATCAGCTGGCGCAAATAAAGTCGTCGCCGCGACTTTGTCCTCATCCAGACAGGGGCCCTTCGCGGCCCCTGTTGCATTGCGCCAGTTTCACTGTGGTTTTCTGGCGACGTTACGGCAATTGGCCTGCAGCCCGTGCTACGCCACAGTGCTGCACCTGGCTGCTTGAGACTGTCTGTCTGGCCAGTCATGACACATTCACGATGCTATCCACGTTTTAGTCGCAAAAAACATCCACTTCAATACCACTTTGTCGGTCTCTTGATTTCCTCACCAGTCTTGTCCTGACCCTCTGTACTGCCTGGCTTTCTGTATTTCCTGTATTCCGGTCGCGTCACTTCCTGACATTTGGCAGGGTTATCGTGCAATTGGTATTGACGTGGTATTTAAGTGGTATTAATTTTGCAGCCATGACGGGTGTGGTCTTGCAGGGCAAGGAATGCGATATTCGCCGTGTTACCAATCAGACCAGTTGCAGACCGCTTATGGAAAACCGATGGAGTGCACTCAAGCCGGAAGGCGAGTCCACCACGCCGCTGTATTTGCAGCTTGCCCGCAAACTGGCCGAAGCCATCAATGCCGGCTGGTGGCAGGCAGACGAAGCCCTGCCATCCGAACGCACCTTTTCCGAGGAGCTGGGCATCTCGCGGGTGACGGCACGCAAGGCGATGGATGTGTTGCTGGAGCAGGGGCTGATCCGGCGCCGGCATGGTTCCGGCACTTTCATCACACCAAGACTGGAACAGCCCTTGTCACGGCTGGTGGGTTTTACCGAGCAATTGCGCCAGCGCGGCTTCGAACCTTCCTCGGTATGGCTGGAGCGCGGCATTCATCCGCCCAGCAATGACGAGGTGATCAAGCTGGGCTTGTCCCCCACCTCGCAGGTGGCGCGGCTCAAGCGCCAGCGCCTGGCAGACGGGGTAGTGATGGCAATAGAGATGACCACATTGCCAGTAGCCGTTTTGCCCGAGCCACATAAAGTGGGCAACTCGCTGTATGCCTACCTGGACAGTGCCGGTCATGCCGTGGTGCGCGCCTTGCAGCATATCCGCGCAGTGAATGCCTCGGCCGAGATTGCAGCGCTGGCCGGCATCCGGCAGGGCGAGGCGATGTTGCTGATCACCCGCATCGGCTTCAACACCGATAACCAGGCGATAGAACTGACTGATACCTATTGCCGTAATGATTATTACGACTTTGTAGCTGAACTGAGACGATGACGACACGACATGTACTGCAGGGCCGCATCCTGACTGCCGATGGCTGGCGGGATGGCAGGCTGGAAACCGGGCCGGATGGCCGCATTGCCGCCCTGGACGGCAGCCTGCCGGGTAGTGGCACGGCGGCACGCTACATCCTGCCCGGCTTTATCGACCTGCATGTACATGGCGGAGGTGGAGTGGACATCATGGAGGGGGGGCAGGCGGCCGAATCGGTGGCACGGCTGCATGCCCGCCATGGCACCACCGCCATGCTGGCCACCACCATGACCGCCCCCATGGACGAGATAGAAAACGTACTGGCAGCACTGGGGCCGTCTTGCCGCCAGCGCGCCAGCGGCAGTGCCCGCTTGCTGGGCGTGCATCTGGAAGGCCCGTATATCAACCCCGGCAAGCTGGGCGCACAACCGGACGATGCCTGTCAGGCCGTGCTGTCGCAAATCGAAAAACTGGCTCAATTGGCCCCGATTGCGCTGCTGACACTGGCACCGGAAATTCCCGGCCACATGGACATCATCCGTGCTTCGAGCGATGCCGGCATCCGGGTGCAAATCGGCCACACCCTGGGCAGTTATGAGGATGGCGTGCAGGCCTTGCAGCAAGGTGCCACCGGTTTTACCCATTTGTTCAATGCCATGACCGGCCTGCATCACCGCGAGCCGGGCATGGTGGGGGCGGCGCTGGCCCATGCGGAATACGCCGAGCTGATTCCCGATTTGCTGCATGTGCATCCCGGTGCCATCCGCACCGCCTTGCGCGCCATTCCGCGGCTGTACTGCGTGACCGACTCCACTGCCGCAGCCGGCATGCCGGATGGTGAATACAAGCTGGGCTCACATACCGTGCACAAATGCCTGGGCGGGGTGCGGCTGGCCGACGGCACGCTGGCCGGCAGCACGCTGACCATGGATCAGGCTTTGCGCAATCTGGTGTCCATCGGCCTGCCACTGGCCGAGGCCTCGCACCGGTTGTCGCTGTACCCGGCCGATTATCTGGGCCATGCCGACCGTGGCCGTTTGCAAACCGGGGCATGGACCGATGTGCTGGTGCTGGATGCCGAGCTGAATTTGCTGGATGTCTATCTGGAAGGGGAACACCTTGTCGTCTCTGATGTATGAAGAAGCACTGTCCGCTGCGGATGCCGTGGCCGCCCAACACATGTATGCGGATGAAGGCCTGGCCGTGCTGGGCCGTGAACTGGCCACCACCCCGCCCACGCTGGCACTGACGGTAGCGCGTGGCAGCTCGGACCATGCTGCCAGTTATTTTGCTTACCTGGCCATGCAGCGCCTGGGCGTGCCGGTGGTGTCCTTGCCCATGTCGCTGGTCACCCTGCACCACGCCCCGCTGGCGGTAAAGGGCCAGCTGGCAGTTGCTCTGTCCCAGTCCGGCCAGAGCCCGGACCTGATCGACACCATGAGCCGCCTGGCCGCTGCCGGTGCGCGCACCGTCGCCCTGGTCAACAAGCATGAATCGCCGCTGGCGGCAGCTTGCGAATGGTCGTTGCCGCTGTGTGCCGGTGAAGAAAAGAGCGTGGCCGCCACCAAGAGCTATATCGCTTCGCTTTCCGCTGTAGCCCGTCTGGTAGCGCACTGGCAGGGCGATGCCACGTTGCTGCAGGCACTGGACCAGCTACCCGCACAGTTACAACAAGCATGCCGTCAGGACTGGCGCGCAGCCCTTCCTGTTCTGGCCGGTGCCGAACGCATCATGGTGGTGGGGCGCGGGCTGGGTTTTGCCGTGGCGCTGGAAGCGGCGCTCAAGTTCAAGGAAACCTGTGCCATCCAGGCTGAGGCTTTCTCCGGTGCAGAAATCAAGCATGGCCCGATGGCCCTGATCGACGAAGGTTATCCGCTGCTGGTGTTTGCGCCACGTGGCCCGGAACAGCAAGGCCTGATCGATCTGGCAGCGGAAATGCGCGGTCGTGGCGCACGGGTATTGCTTGCCGCACCAGACACGGTAGCCAGTCGCGACCTGACGCTGAGCGTGGCCGACGATGAGGCGCTGGACCCCTTGCTGGCTATCCAGAGTTTCTACCTGATGGCGGCGCAGCTGTCCGAAGCACGTGGGCTCAATCCTGACACCCCGCGTCATTTGTCCAAGGTTACCCGTACGCATTGAGCGCTGCCCTGAACCCGGCCACCACCAGGTGGCCCATTGCCAAACCGTTACGGCTTGTCGCCGTGCAAGGTGCCATCCGGGCCGTCAGGCGGCCCGGCGGCACCGGCATGGACTGAGCCGCAGGAGTCCCGCCACCCCATCGGCCACTCCTGACCCGACAGGAGGTGTCCGATGTTGTCCCGTCATCCCCGTGCAGGCCCGGCATCCATGGTGCCGCCCCCCATGTCTGCACATCGTCATTGGCCGATAACGGCCACTAGCCTGGTTTTCCGCTTGTCCGATGGGCCCCATGCGCCCCAAAAGCCAGGCATGGTCACGACTACACCCTATCCTGCGCAGCTAGCCTTGCTGGTGACCGCCGCGCAGACAAGACGGAATGGCAACTGACCATTCCACATCCAAAGGAGGCATTGAGGTGAGTACACAAAACAGATTTGCAGGCATTCAGCAGCTGGGCCGGGCCCTGATGCTGCCGATTGCGGTATTGCCGGTCGCCGGCTTGCTGTTGCGGCTGGGGCAGCCGGACCTGCTCAATATCAAGGTGATGGCGCAGGCCGGAGATGCCATTTTCGGTAATCTGGCGCTGATTTTCGCCATCGGCGTGGCGGTGGGCTTTGCCCGCGACAACAATGGCGCGGCGGGCCTGGCCGGTGCCATCGGCTATATGGTGCTGACGGCGGTATTGAAGGTGATGCCGGATACCCTGCTGGCCTATGCGGTGTTCAAGCCGCTGGTGCATCTGGATGCAGAGGGCAAACCGTTTGCCATCAATATGGGTGTGCTGGCCGGGATATTGTCTGGCCTGATTGCCGGAGTGCTGTACAACCGTTACAAGGACATCAAGCTCCCCACCTATCTGGCCTTCTTTGGCGGGCGTCGCTTTGTGCCGATTGCCACCGGTTTTGCCATGCTGCTGCTGGGTGTGGTGCTGGGCCTCGCTTGGCCGCCGGTGCAAAACGGTATTGATGCAGTCGGCAAATGGCTGATCGGCGTTGGCGAAATCGGGCTGTTCATTTATGGCGTGCTCAACCGTCTGCTCATCGTCACCGGGCTGCACCACATTCTCAATACCATGGTGTGGTTCCAGGTGGGCGATTACACCGATGCAGCAGGCAAGCTGGTGCATGGCGACCTGACCCGTTTCTTTGCCGGGGACAAAACCGCCGGCATGTTCATGAGCGGCTTTTTCCCGGTGATGATGTTCGGCCTGCCCGCGGCTTGCCTGGCGATGTACCGGGCGGCCAGGCCGGAGAACAAGGCCGCCGTCGGTGGGGTGCTGTTTTCCATGGCACTGACTGCCTTCCTGACCGGCGTGACCGAGCCGGTCGAGTTTGCCTTCATGTTCCTGGCGCCCATGCTGTATGCCATCCATGCAGTACTCACCGGCATTGCCATGGCCCTGATGTATGCACTGGGCGTGCACCTGGGCTTTGGCTTCTCCGCCGGCCTGTTCGATTACCTGCTTAACTTCGGCATTGCCCAAAAGCCCCTGCTGTTGCTGCCGGTGGGCCTGCTGTACTTCGTCATCTATTACGGCCTGTTCAGTTTCTTCATCCGCAAGTTCAACTTGCAAACCATGGGTCGCGAAGCGGTTGCACAGCTTGCCGTGGTGGCCGTGGAGGGCTCTTCCCGCGCCCATGGTTTCATCCTGGCCCTGGGCGGGGCGGCCAATCTGAAGTCGGTGGATGCCTGCACCACGCGCTTGCGCTTGCAAGTGGCCGACAATGACAAGGTGGACGAAGCCGCACTCAAGGCATTGGGGTCGCGCGGCCTGATCAAACCGGCGGCCGGCAGTGTGCAAGTGGTACTGGGACCGGAAGCAGATCTGATTTCTGATGAAATCCGCACTGCCCTGCAACAGGCTGACAGCAGTCCGGCAGCCCCTGTAGTGGCTGGTCGTGTTTCAGGCGCACATCAGGCAGCGAGCACCAGCATGCAGCGTGAAGACTGGCTGCAAGCACTGGGCGGGCAGGCTAATGTGAAGCGTGTACAAGCGGTGGCCGGTGGCCGCCTGCGTATCGAGGTGACTGACAGCGCGCTGGTGGATATCGCCGCGTTGCAAGCCCTGGGTGCGCGGGGTGTTACCACCTTCTCCTCCAGCTTGTTGCATGTGCTGCTGGCGGAAGACCCTGCTCACTTTGCCAGTTTCCTTCAGGTGTAAAACCTGCATTGCACTACATGGCGGTGAGCCTTGACTGGCAAGGATTTCACCGCTTTGTTGGTAACCCGCACACTACTTTTGTAGTCACTTGCTTACAGCGCAAAAGGAGCAGAAATTGAATGGCGCAGGGCACGAGATGACCCTGCACCATTATCAAATTAGGAGGATGCATCATGACGTTGAAAGTTGCCATTAATGGTTACGGTCGTATCGGCCGCATGGTGGTCCGCGCCTGGCAGGAGCGTTTTGCTGACCGCGATATCGAAATCGTGGCCATCAATGACCTGGGCAAGCCGGAACTGCACGAACACCTCACCCGTTTTGACAGCGTGCATGGCCCCTTTGGTGGCACCATCGCGCTGGAAGGCGATGCCCTGGTGGTGAACGGCAAGCCGATCAAGCTGCTCTCCATCCGCAACCCGGCAGAACTGCCGTGGAAAGAACTGGGCGTGGATGTGGTACTGGAATGTACCGGCATCTTCACCAAGCGTGAAAAAGCTGCGCTGCACCTGGAAGCCGGTGCCAAGCGTGTGCTGATTTCCGCTCCGGCCAACGATGCCGACGCCACCGTGGTATTCGGCGTGAACGATGATGTGCTGACCAGCGCCATGACCGTGGTGTCCAATGCCTCTTGCACCACCAACTGCCTGGCCCCGCTGGTTGAGCCGCTGATCGATACCATCGGTATCGAACGTGGCCTGATGACCACCATCCATGCCTACACCAACGACCAGGTGCTGCTGGATACCGACCACTCCGACCTGCGTCGCGCCCGCTCCGCAGCTGTCTCCATGATCCCCACCAAGACCGGTGCCGCTGCAGCGGTGGGCCTGGTTCTGCCCAAGCTGCAAGGCAAGCTGGACGGCTTTGCCGTTCGTGTACCGGTCAGCAATGTATCGCTGGTGGACCTCACCTTCACTTCCAGCCGTGACACTACGGTGGCCGAAGTGAATGAACTGATCACCACTGCTGCCAAGGGCAAGCTGGCCGGTGTACTGGCCGTCAACACCCTGCCGCTGGTATCGCGTGACTTCCTGCACCACCCGGCTTCCAGCGTGTTTGACTCCACGCTGACCCGCGTGATTGCCGGTCGTGAAGTCAAGGTACTGTCCTGGTACGACAACGAGTGGGGCTTTGCCAACCGCATGCTGGATACCTCGCTGGCCTGGGCTGCTGCCAAGTAATCTGGCAAAAGCGATTTAGCCAATCCGTTCTCCCGGGCAGCGTCAGAACTGCCGGGGAGAAGCCGGTGCAGTAAACCCGGTTGTCATTGGTCAGAAGGTGGCAGCCTGGGTGTTTCGTTCGTAGATGTGCTTCTATATGGTCTCTCCCAAGAGCTTGGCCGAAGAATCAATGATTCTTCGGCCATTTTTTTGCCCATGGCCGGGCATCTGCGCCCGCGAGAGTGATATCCGCCATCCTGATGGCAGGCTTGCCCCCACAGCGTCATGGCTGCGTCCGCTACCTGCCTTGCTCAGTCGTCTGCCAGCAACTGGGGCATGCGTGGCGGAACCGGCATGTCGATGATGATGGAGGTTTTGGTGTCGCCAAACTGCATCAACTGGGCAATCAGGGTTTGCAGGCTGGGCATGGTGTCGACCGCCACTTTCATCATCAGGCCGCTGGTGCCGGTGATGGATGCGCACTCCAGTACCTGGGGCATGCTGCGGATGCGATCAATCACCACGTAATACTCCAGATGCTTCACTGTCAGTTCAATCATGCACAGGATGGGTAAGCCGACCTTGGCCGGGTCGATCTGCGCCCGGTAGCCGGTAATCACGCCCTGCCGCTCCAGTTTGTCCACCCGGTCGGCAATGGCGGGGGAGGACAGATTCACCCGTCGGGCCAGTTCGGCAAAGCTGATGCGGGCATTTTCGTGCAGGCTGCTCAGTATTTTTTTGTCGAATTTATCCAAGTTTGGATTCCAAGGTTTTTTGCTGCAAAAAAGCCATTTTACAAGGTTAAATCAGGAAATTTCCAATATTTCCACATTAAGAAATGGCTTCTTGCTCCGTACAATGCCTGCCTTATCGGAGCTGTTGCGGCACTGTCCCGCCGTGATGGTTCTTGTCTGGATTCGTTGCTGATGGGTACATGTCCCTGTACCTGTTTGAAACTGTCCTGGTGATCTCTTTGTCCCTGGTCTCAAGTCAGACAAACAAATTTTTGACGAAGGCCATTCCGGGTCTGCCATGCGGCAGGCCCGTTTTTTTTGTCGGTATGGCATGGTCTACGTGGCAAGATAGGGTGGTGGCGCACCGGATGACAGGATTTGCAGAAGTTTTGGCAACTATTTAAGAAATGTCATATTTCTGTAATCGCTGCTTTTTATCCTTGCCATCATCAAACCGGGACTGGACCGATACATGGCTGCCAATATTCTGCTTGTCGAAGACGAGCCTGCAATTCAGGAACTGATTGCGTTTAACCTCAACCAGGCTGGGCATCACGTCTTGCGTGCCAGCACGGCCGAGGCTGCGTTGACCCTGGTGCGCAATGCACTGCCGGATCTGGTGCTGCTGGACTGGATGTTGCCGGGTGCGTCCGGGGTGGATATTGCCAAACGCCTGCGTTCGGATGAGCGCACCAAGCATATCCCCATCATCATGCTCACCGCCCGTTCCGATGAGCAGGACAAGATTACCGGGCTGGAATCCGGCGCTGACGACTACATCACCAAGCCGTTCTCGCCGCGCGAATTGCTGGCCCGCATCAAGGCCGTGCTGCGCCGCCGCGCTCCGCAGATGACCGACGATGCGGTCGAGGTGCAAGGCCTGCGCCTGGACCCGATCACCCATCGCGTCAGCGGTAATGGTGACACCATCGACCTGGGTCCGACCGAATTCCGCCTGCTGCACTTTTTCATGACCCACCCGGAACGCGTGCATTCCCGTTCGCAACTGCTGGACCAGGTGTGGGGCGATCATGTATTTGTTGAGGAACGCACGGTAGACGTGCACATTCGCCGCTTGCGCAGTTCGCTGGAAAGCACGGGCCATGATGCCCTGATCCAGACCGTGCGCGGCACCGGCTACCGTTTCTCCACCCAGCAGTGAGGCTGACTTGCGCGAATTCTTGCAGCGTACCCTGGTCTGGCTGATTGTCATCCTCTTCATCGGCCTTGCCTTCTGGGCATTCTCCGGCCCGATCGAAGGCCTGATCGCTGCCGGTGTCGCCCTGCTGGCCTGGCTGGGTTTTCATCTGTACCACATCGCCTTGTTGCTGCGCTGGCTGGAGCAACCTACCGCCGAGCGGGTACCCGATGGCTTTGGTGCCTGGCATACCGTGTTCATGACGCTGTATCGCACCATGCGCAGCCAGATGCAAAGCAAGCGCAAGCTCACCAATGTGCTGGAACGCTTCATCAATGCCGGTGAAGCCATGCCGGATGGCGTGGTGGTGCTGGACGAGAATGATCGCATCGAGTGGATCAACCCGATGGCGATGGAACACCTGAACCTGGATCGCAAGCACGATGTGGGCAACCAGATTCTCAATCTCATCCGCCAGCCCAGTTTTCATGCCTACATGAAAAATGCCAGTTTCAGCCAGCCTCTGGTCTTGCAGCTGACCCAGCCGCGTGAACTGGTGATTTCGGTGCAACTGGTGCCGTTTGACTCCACCCGCAAACTGCTGCTCAGCCGCGACATCACCTCGCTGGAGCGGGTACAGACCGTGCATCGCGATTTTGTCGCCAATGTGTCGCACGAATTGCGCACTCCGCTGACTGTGGTCGGTGGCTTTCTGGAAACCCTGTCCGATATGGAAGAAGTGGACCAGGCCACCCTCAGCCACTTCCTGCCCATGATGATGGAGCAGTCAAGGCGCATGCAGAGCCTGGTGGAAGACCTGCTGACCCTGTCCCGGCTGGAAAACAGCCCCAAGGCGGTGATGGCGGAAAAAGTGAATATGCAGGACATGCTGGATACCCTGATGGTGGAGGCCGAAGGCCTGTCGCAGGGCCGTCATCATGTCCGGCTGGAAAAAGGCTGCAATCAATGGCTGTGGGGCAGTGCGCAGGAGCTGCATTCCGCTTTTGGCAATCTGGTATCCAATGCCGTGCGTTACACGCCGGAAGGCGGCGATATCGTGCTGTCGTGGAAGGCAGAAGGTGAGCGCCTGTGTTTCTCGGTCAAGGACAGCGGTATCGGCATCCCGCGTGAGCACATTCCGCGTCTGACCGAACGCTTTTACCGGGTCGACCGTGGCCGCTCGCGCGGCAATGGCGGCACCGGGCTGGGGCTGGCCATCGTCAAGCATGTGGTGGCACGGCATAACGCCCGGCTGGATATCCGCAGCGAGCCGGACAAGGGCAGTACCTTCAGCGTAATTTTCCAGCGCGAGCGCTCGGCCGAGCCGGAGGCACAGCCGGAAAACCAGGCCTGAACGACAGGCTGCGTACTTGCACGCATGGTCAGTGCCTGGGGAAGGCAGCATAATCAGCGGTTGAATGGAATCCGGGAGTGACCATGCTGCACCATGTCGTGTTGATCCGCTTTCTGCCTGCCGCCACGGCGGAGGACATTGCCCGCATCAGCCAGCAGTTTGCCGGTCTGGCCCGGCAGATTCCCGGCATCCTGACACTGGGAGGTGGCCCGGATGTCAGCCCGGAAGGTTTGCAACACGGCTTCACCCATGGCTGGCTGGTGCAGTTTGTCGATGCCGCCGCCCGTGATGCCTACCTGGTCCATCCGGCCCACCAGGCTTTCGTCTCCATGCTTAAACCGTTTGTTGATGACGTTTTAGTTTCTGATTTCCCGGCAAATTGACAGCATATCGCTGCAATATGGGCTTGGCCTGCCTGCACAGTCGCGCTAGGATGTTCTTCTTTATGCGCCAACTTTCCCGACCCCGGACCACATCATGAATCGTCTGCAATCCATCCGCCCGTTCGGCCAGCGCATCTGGCTGGACAATCTGTCCCGCGAGCTGCTGGCTTCGGGAGAACTGGCCCGTCTGTTGCAAGAAGACGGCATTGCCGGTGTGACTTCCAATCCGGCCATTTTCTACAAGGCCATCAGTACCGATGCCAGCTACCAGGCCGACCTGACCCGCTTGAAAGCCGAGCCGGGACTGGATGCCGAACAACGCTATGAAGCACTGGTAGTGCCTGACATCCAGGCCGCTTGCGATCTGCTGCAGGACCAATACCGCAGCAGTGCCGGCAACGACGGCTATGTCAGCCTGGAAGTGTCTCCGGCCCTGTCGCATGACGAAGCGGGCACGCTGGACGCGGCACGACGCCTGTGGGCTGCCATCGACCGGCCCAATGCCATGATCAAGATTCCGGCCACCGCAGCGGGCATTCGCGCTTTCCAGACGCTGACCGCCGAGGGCATCAACGTCAACATCACCCTGCTGTTCAGCCTGCCGCAAGTGGAAGCCGTGTGGGATGCCTATATCGACGGCCTGAGTGCACGCCTGGCTGCGGGCAAGCCGGTGAGCGGCATCAAGGCGGTGGCCAGCTTCTTCCTGTCGCGGGTGGACAGTCTGCTGGACCCGCAACTGCCTGCCGCCTTGCAAGGCAAGGCGGCCATTGCGCTGTCCAAGGTGGCTTATGCCCGCTATCAGCAGCGTTTCCATGGCAGCGAGTTTGCCGCGCTGAAGGCCGCGGGTGCCTGGCCGCAATTCCTGCTGTGGGCTTCCACCGGTACCAAGAATGCGGCTTATTCCGACGTGTTGTACGTGGAAAGCCTGATTGGCGACGAAACGGTCAACACCGTGCCGGATGCCACCCTGGCCGCCTTCCGCGACCACGGCGTTGCCGCGCTGACCCTGCCGCAGGATGCACAGCAGGCCCAGATCACCCTGCTGGACGTGGCTGAGGCCGATATCGACCTGGTGGCCGTGGGTGACAAGCTGCAACAGGACGGGCTCAAGCTGTTTGAAGATGCCTTTGCTGCCTTGCTGAAGCTGACTGCCTGAGGCAGGGGCCTGAACGCAGGATAAAAAAGGATGCCTAGTGGCATCCTTTTCTGTTTTACGACACCGGCTGTTGTTCAGCAGGCTTGCTGGCGGCGCTGGGCCATGCGCAAGCCTGCATTGCGCAGCTCGTCTGCGTTCAGCGTGGCGGCGGCAGTGGGAATCAGCCAGGCCTCTTCGGAAGCTGCATGTTCCCGGTATTGCCGAACGAATTCGGCCACCGCGTTTTCGCTGATGCTGTCCAGTTCGCCATTGCGCAGGGCGCGCAAGTCGTCGCGGATGGCATTCCAGCACGAGTGCAGATAGCCGTGCTCGGCTTCCAGTTGCTCGATGCGCGGGGCGGCCGTGGGGACGCGTTCCAGCAGGATGGGGAACAGCTCCTCTTCCTCGTCGATGTGGTGGGCCGGGCCGGCGACGTCAAAGTAACGGATCACACCGTCGATGGTGTTCTTCACCGCCTCATTGACGCCATGTTCGGTGATATAGCCGGGCAGTTGGTCCAGTTGATCGCAAAAGCGGCGGATCTTGTCATGACAGGCCAGTAGCATGTCCAGCGGTTGTTCGAAACTGGCGCTGCTGGTGTTGCCAATATCATTCAGGGTAAGCATGGTGGGTGGCCTCAAGCTGGGAGAATGGTTCGAGTGTGCCGTGCTGCAATGCAAAAAACCATGATTCTGCTCAAATGCATCACACAGAATGGGCTACCGGCGTTCAGGCTGGCACAATGCCTTATTGTGCGCCTGGCCTGCCGCTGACGGAAACATTCATGCAGGCCACGCCGCCATTGGCAATTCGAAAGGTGGAAATGGATATTCCCTTTGTCGTCAAGGATGTAACGCTGAGTGACCCGGCCTTGGCCGCGGAGGTATTGCGCATCCAGCTGCAGGCGCATCAGGTGGAGGCGCAGTGGCTGGATTATCCGGCCTTGCCCGTGCTGTGGCGGGATATCGACCAGGTCATGGCCTGCACCGACCGGGTGATCGGTGCATTCGAGGGCGAAACCTTGCGCGGCGTGCTGGTGGCAAGCAGGCGTCAGCAAGGCGGCTGGCATATCGAGCGCGCCGTGGTGGACCCGGCCTGCTTTGCCTGCGGCTGGGGTTATCGCCTGCTCAATCATCTGCTGGCCGGTACTGACGAAGTCAGTGTGGATACGGCTGAAGTCAATCAGGCTGCCATTGCCCTGTACCACAAGGCCGGTTTCGTCCTGCAACAACGCTGGACAGTGCCGGATGGCCTGGTGCTGTGGCGCATGTTGTACTGCGCCAACCGCTTGCAACCGGTGCTGCATCTTGAACCCAGCGGCTGGGTGCGTGAAGCCAGGCAGATTCCCTCGCCCAATTGTGATGCCCGCGAGCATGGCCAGCCGGAGCTGCTGGTCATTCATAACATCAGCCTGCCGCCATACCGTTATGGCAGTCAGGCCGTGGAGCAGTTGTTCACCAACAGCCTGAATCCGGACGAAGACCCGTTTTTCGCCAGCATTCACCAGCTGCGGGTATCGGCCCATTTCTTTATCCGGCGCAGTGGCCAGCTGGTGCAGTTTGTCCCGGTGCAGTCCCGGGCCTGGCACGCCGGGGTCTCCAGCTGGCAGGGCCGCGAGCGCTGCAATGATTTTTCCATCGGTGTCGAGATGGAAGGCTGCGATTTCGAACCCTTTGCCGATGCCCAGTACCAGATGTTGCTGGCGCTGATCGAGACCTTGCGTCAGCACCTGCCGTTACGGGCAATGACCGGGCATGAGGACATTGCTCCGGGGCGCAAGACGGATCCTGGCCCCTTCTTTGACTGGGCCCGTGTCCGTGCCCGGATTGACCTGCCGGCGTAGTGTTGCCACTACATAGTAAAATTTCATCCGTTTTGCATCATTTGGCCGCCTGCTTCGCAGCGGCCATTTTTGTTGCAAGTGGCTGTATCAAAACCTGATTGCAACCTGATTTTTTATATAACTACATGATAAATAAAGAAAATATTGAGTGCTGGATTGGATTTGTAAACGATTACATCGGGTGATTTTGCTTGGGCAAATAAAAAAGGCAGGCTAAAAAGCCTGCCTTTTGATGTAGTGACTTGACTACAGCTCAACCTGGGCACCCAGTTCCACCACACGGTTGGTGGGAATCTGGAAGAAGTCGGTTGCACGCAGTGCGTTCTTGCTCATCCACACGAACAGGCGTTCGCGCCAGCGTGCCATACCCGGCCGCTCGGTGGAAATGATGGTTTCGCGCGACAGGAAGAAGGACGTATCCATCAGTTCGAAGGCCAGGCCATCGCGCTCGCACAGCGACAGTACGTTCAGCACGCTCGGGTCTTCCTTGAAGCCGTAACGTGCCACCACACGCCAGAACGAGGGCGACAGCTGCACCACTTCCAGACGCGAATCCTCATTGATGTAAGGCACGTCCTCGGTGCGGATCGTCATCAGCACGATGCGCTCGTGCAGCACCTTGTTGTGCTTGAGGTTATGCAACAGGGCATGCGGCACGCCATGCAGGGTGCTGGTGAGGAACACCGCCGTGCCCTGTACGCGAGTGGGCGGGAAGGCTTCCAGGTTTTCGATGAAGCTGTCCAGCGGCAGTGCCTGTTCGCGCAGACGGTCGAACAGCAGCTTGCGACCCTGCTTCCAGGTGGTCATCAGCATGAAGATGATCATGCCCAATACCAGCGGCAGCCAGCCGCCGGAGAACAGCTTGAGCAGGTTGGCACTGAAGAAGGCGGTATCAATGATGCCGAAGAAAATGGTAATGCCCAGTGCCAGCGGTAGCGGCCAGCGCCAGTTGACACGTGCCACCACGAAGAACAGCAAGGTGGTGATCAGCATGGTGCCGGTGACGGCAATGCCGTAGGCCGAGGCCAGATTATCCGAACTCTTGAAAATCACCACTACCACCAGCACCGCTACCAGCAAGGCCCAGTTGACGAAGGGCAGGTAGATCTGGCCGATTTCCTTTTCCGAGGTATGGGAAATCTCCATGCGCGGGCTGTAGCCCAGCTGGATGGCCTGGCGGGTAAGCGAATAGGCACCGGAAATCACGGCCTGCGAGGCAATCACCGTGGCCAGGGTGGCCAGGATGATCAAGGGCAGCAGTGCCCATTGCGGTGCCAGCAGGAAGAAGGGATTCTTGATGGTTTCGGGCTTGAGCATCAGCAATGCGCCCTGGCCAAAGTAATTGAGTACCAGTGCGGGCAATACCAGGCCGTACCAGGCACGACGGATCGGCGTTTTGCCGAAGTGCCCCATGTCTGCATACAGGGCTTCGGCCCCGGTCAGCGCCAGCACGACCGAACCCAATGTCAGGTAGGCCCCAACGCCATGGTGGGCGACAAAGTTGTAGGCATACCAGGGATTGATGGCGGCCAGAATGCCGGGTGCCTGGAGGATCTGCAGGATGCCCAGCAAGCCGAGGATGGAGAACCAGGCCAGCATTACCGGACCAAACAGCATGCCCACGCTGGCCGTGCCAAAGCGTTGCAGGGCAAACAGGCCAACCAGCACGGTAATGGCGATGGGCATGACGTAAGGTTGCATGCTGGGGCTGAGTACCTCCAGCCCTTCTGCCGCCGACAGTACCGACATGGCCGGGGTAATGATGGCATCGCCATAAAACAGTGAGGCACCGAATAGCCCCAGCAATACCACCTTCCAGCGTGCCGCATGGGTGACGTAATGCCGGGCCAGCGCCATCAGCGCCATGATGCCGCCTTCGCCGTGGTTGTCGGCGCGCAGCACGAACACCACGTACTTGATGGAAACCACGAAGATCAGGGACCAGAAGATCAGCGACAGGATGCCGAAAATATTGTCAGGCGTAGTGGCAATGCCATGCCCGGTAAAACATTCGCGCAAGGTATACAGCGGGCTGGTACCAATATCCCCGTACACCACGCCCAGCGCAGCCAGCGTCAGGCCGGTCATGGCCTGTTTATTGTGAGCCTGCATGATTTGTGTGTGACTTCTATTGTGGGTTGAGCATGCAACTGCCATTCCTTTCCGTCTTGTTGCGCTGCGGAATTCGGTATGGCCTGTGAGCGCGAAGGTTACTACTGAGTCAGGACAGCGCCAAGCTAATGCTGCAATGCCCGCTGCTTTCCCTCTGGGCTTGTCGGCGGAAAGCCACAATGTCGTCACGATTGATCCGGACAGCTACGCTGTGGGCTTGCACTGTCAGGATGCTTTCCCGTCAGCCGTGCAAAACGCTACAATCAACCCTATTTAGCCGAATACCAAGGACGCATCATGCGCGCATCGCAGTTTTTCATTTCCACCCTGAAAGAAGCCCCCGCCGACGCCGACATCACCAGCCAGAAGCTGATGATTCGTGCCGGTTTCATCCGCAAGGTTGCTGCCGGTATCTATTCCTGGATGCCGATGGGCCTGCGCGTGGTGCGCAAGGTGGAAAACATCGTGCGCGAAGAAATGAACCGTGCCGGTGCCATCGAAGTCTCGCTGCCGGTAGTGCAGCCGGCCGGCCTGTGGCAGGAGTCGGGCCGCTGGGACACCATGGGCGAGGAAATGCTACGCTTCAAGGACCGTCACGAACGTGACTTTGCCCTGCAGCCGACTGCCGAAGAAGTGATTACCGACATTGCCCGCAGCGAACTGCGCAGCTATCGCGCCTTGCCGAAAAACTTCTACCAGATCCAGACCAAGTTCCGCGACGAGCGCCGCCCGCGCTTTGGCGTGATGCGTGGCCGCGAGTTCACCATGAAGGACGCCTACTCCTTCGACCGCAGCGCCGAAGCCGCCGGTGTGAGCTACGACAATATGTATGCCGCCTACTGCCGCATTTTTGACCGTCTGGGCCTGACTTACCGTGCAGTGGCTGCCGATACCGGCGCCATCGGTGGTGACCGCTCGCACGAATTCCAGGTGATTGCCGATACCGGCGAAGATGCAATCATCTACTGCCCGGATTCCGACTACGCCGCCAATATCGAACTGGCCGAGGCCGTGGCACCGGCCGGTGAGCGCCCGGCCGCCAGCGCTGCGCTGACCAAGGTACATACCCCCAAGGTAAAAACCATTGCCGAGCTGGTGGATTTCCTGTCCATCGACATCAAGAGCACCGTCAAGGCGCTGGTGGTGGAAGGCAGCGAAGGCGAAGCCGTGCTGATGCTGGTACGTGGCGATCACGAACTGAACGAAGTGAAGGCCGAAAAAGTGGCGGGTATCAAGAAGCCGCTGACCATGGCCTCGCCGGCCATCATCCGTGAGGCGTTTGGTGCCAATCCGGGCTCGCTGGGCCCGGTCGGCTTCAAGGGTCGCATCATTGCCGACCGTACCGTGGCCAAGATGGCCGACTTTGTCATCGGTGCCAACGAAGACGACCAGCACTACACCGGAGCCAACTTCGGTCGTGACTGTGCCGAGCCTGAAGTGGCCGACATCCGCAATGTGGTGGCTGGCGACCCAAGCCCGGACGGCAAGGGTGTGCTGGCCATCCAGCGCGGCATCGAAGTAGGTCATGTGTTCTACCTGGGCACCAAGTACTCCGCCGCCATGAACGCCACCTTCCTGGACGAAGACGGCAAACCGAAACCGTTCGAGATGGGCTGCTACGGCATCGGTGTTACCCGTATCCTGGGTGCCGCCATCGAACAGAACCACGACGACAAGGGCATGATCTGGCCGGACAATATCGCCCCGTTTGCCGTGGTCATCTGCCCGGTTGGCTACGATCGTTCCGCCGAAGTGAAGGCCGCTGCCGACAGCCTGTATGCCAGCCTGCTGGCCAAGGGTGTGGACGTGATTCTGGATGATCGTGGCGAACGCCCGGGTGCCATGTTTGCCGACTGGGAGCTGATTGGCGCGCCGCATCGCGTCACCATCGGCGATCGTGGCCTGAAGGAAGGCAAGGTCGAGTACCAGCAGCGTCGTGATGCTGCGGCAACGCCCGTCGCTGCAGATGCTATTCTGGAACATCTGCTCGCCAAACTGTCCTGATGAAAATCCTCCTGCCGCTGCTTGCCCTGTCCACCATGCTGGCCTGTTCGCCAGCATGGGCGGGTGCGCAGCGCGAGGAGGCACTGGCTGCCAATGTGGCATCGGCAATGAGCCGTACCATTGCCGATGTCAATGCGCCGCGGCTGGTGTTTGACACCCCGCAGGAAGGCCAGGCCTGGCTGGCCGAGATGTCGCGCCGCCTGCAAAAGCGTATTCCGGACAGCTGGATGCGCGAACACCTGCTCACTGCCATTCAATACGAGGCCACCCGCGCCGGGCTGGACCCGCAAATGGTGCTGGGCCTGATCCAGGTGGAAAGCGGTTTCAACAAATACGCCATTTCCCCTGCCGGTGCCCGTGGCCTGATGCAGGTGATGCCCTTCTGGGTAAGGCAAATCGGCAACCCGCAGCACAATCTGTTCGAACTCACGCTCAACTTGCGCTATGGCTGCACCATCCTGCGCCATTATCTGGACATGGAGCGTGGCAATCTTTATCGCGCACTGGGCCGTTACAACGGCAGCCTGGGTCGGCCGGAATATCCCAATCTGGTGATTGGCGCCTGGAAAAAACAATGGTCCTGGACTGCGCCAGTACCAGTCAAAGTGGCTGGTAGTAACCTGCCTTTAGGTCAGTAGACTTTGCACGCAAATAGCGTGCATTTTTCTTTCCTCTTCGCTTGAGGATGTTGCATGTTTTCCCTTCCCCGCACGGCAACCGCTCCGTTTTGTCCCGCTGAAGTACAAGGCAGCATCCGTATTGATGCCCGCGCGCCCTGGTGGCAGCGGCTGCGCCGTTTTGCCGGCCCCGGTCTGCTGGTGGCGGTGGGGTATATGGACCCGGGCAACTGGGCGACCGATATCGAAGCCGGTTCTCGCTTTGGCTATGGCCTGTTGTGGATTGTGGTGCTGTCCAGCCTGGTGGCCATGGTATTGCAACTGATGGCCGCCCGGCTTGGCCTGGTCACCGGGCAGGATCTGGCCCAGGCCAGCAGCGCCTATTACGGGCCCACCGGCAGGGTGGTGCAGTGGCTGAGCGCAGAAGTGTCGATTATTGCCTGCGATGTGGCCGAGGTACTGGGCTGCGCCCTGGCATTCAAATTGTTGTTTGGTATCCCGCTGGCCTGGGGGGTGGTACTGACGGCATTTGATACCGTCATCGTGCTGGGCATGAAGGGCAAGGGTTTCCGGCAGATCGAGGCCGTGGTGCTGGGGCTGATTGCCACCATCGCACTGTGTTTTGCCATCCAGGTGTTCATGGTGGGGCCGGATTGGCCGGCAGTAGCGCGCGGCTTGTTGCCTTCGAATCCGGGAGGTGATTTGCACCAGGCCGTGGTATTGGGCCTGGGCATTGTCGGTGCCACCATCATGCCGCACAACCTGTACCTGCACTCCTCGGTGGTACAAACCCGCAAGGTGGAAAGCGGCAACCACAGCCTGCGCGATACGCTGGCGCTGTGCCGGGTGGACACGGTGGTATCGCTGCTGCTGGCCATGCTGGTGAATGGGGCCATTCTGGTGCTGGCAGGCAGTGCCTTCCATGCGGTGGGCCAGCCGGTGGTGGACGATATCGAACAGGCTTACCGCTTGATTACCCCGCTGGCTGGCGGTGCGGCGGCCTTGCTGTTTGGCCTGGCCTTGCTGGCGTCCGGGCAAAGCTCCACGCTGACCGGCACGGTGGCCGGGCAGGTGATCATGGACGGTTTCCTGCACATCCGTATTCCATGTTATCAACGTCGGCTGATTACCCGTGGTCTGGCCTTGCTGCCTGCCTTGCTAGGCGTATTGCTGCTGGGCGAGGGTGCGGTGGGACGCATGCTGGTGTGGAGCCAGGTGGTACTCAGCCTGCAATTGCCACTGGCGATGTGGCCCTTGCTGCGCCTGACGTCCAGCCGGCAGCACATGGGCGCGTTTGCCTTGTCTCCGCTGATGCAGGTGGTGGGCTGGTTCTTGTTCACGCTGATCTGCGGGGCCAATCTGCTGCTGATCATCGGCCTGTAAGCAATAAAAAAGCCGCCATAAGGCGGCTTTTTTATTGAGTGGGCGTGGTGTTCAGTCTTCCTGCGTTTGCAGCAGTTTCTTCAACAGGCCAGCCAGCTGTACTTTTTCGGCCTCATCCAGGTTTTCCATCAGTTCGGCCTCGGCAGCCAGATGGTTGACGACGGCTTCTTCGATCACGGCAAAGCCCTTGGCGCTCAGGGTGACAATCACGCCGCGGCGGTCTTCCGGGTCGGGCGAGCGGGTCACCAGGCCCGCTTCTTCCAGGCGGTTGATACGGTTGGTCAGCGCGCCGGAGGAAATCAGCACCATGCCTTGCAGCTGATTGGGCGACAGCTGGTAAGGCTCGCCACGGCGGCGCAAGGCTGCCAGCACGTCAAATTCACCGACATTCAGGTTGTAGCGGGCCAGATCCTGCAGGACACGGCGGGTAATGAAATACTCCATCCGCACGATGCGGCCAATCACGTGGGTGGACGAAGCGTCCAGTTCGGGGCGTACTTCATTCCAGAGGGCGACGATGCGGTCGATCTGATCAGGCTGTTGATGCATTCTGCGATATTCCAGGTAAGGGAGGGGCGTGGCTTTCCGTTCCGGGCGCAAAGCGTATCATGAGTTGTCGGTGAAGTATCTTTTCTTGAAGATATTCACGCGCGGATTTGAGCCATCCGGCAAGGTTATCCGGCTGCCATATCAGGCCAGGCGGGCCATTCGCCCGTTCAGCCAGATCGGGTGTCCATCAACAGCCTGTGGGCAAACTTGCCACAGGCCGGGGACTCAGGCCGCTTGCTTGCCTTTGCCCGGGTGCGGCGCCTTGGGCAAGGTGATCTGGCGGGTGCGGGCCAGCCTGTCGTGCAGGAACAGGCGTTCCTTGTCGTAAAAGGCTGCCAGGTAGGGCAGGGCACACCAGGCCAGTGAAATCAGCAGGGCCTCGCGGCCATGGCCCAGATTGCGCGACCAGGCCAGGTAGGAGATGGCCGGCATGCCGACAAACAGCAACAGGGCGATGACATAACGGAAACCGGCCTGACGCCAGTCAATCAGTTGATTGTCGTCCTGGCGTACCAGCTTGAGACGCCACGCCTTCATGGCAACGGTCTGGCCGGACTTGACCCAGCTGCTGCCGAAATAACCAAACAGACTGCCAGCCAGGGCCAACTGGGTCAGCAGGTCCAGCAGCAGCGAGCGGCCCAGCCAGGCCTGCAGGCCGGTCATCACGGCAGAAACGGTAAGCAACAGGGCGGCAATCAGCAGCAGCTCGTAAAACTGGCTGCACAGTCGGCGGCCAAAACTGGCATCGGGAAACAATGAAGGCATGAAATGGAAGCGAGTAGGGGGTTAACCGGAAGCTTGTGGTCTGGATGCGGCCTGTTTCAGCCGCTGGATGGCTTTTTCCCGCTCGGCCGGTGACAGGCCTTGCAGGGTTTTCCAGTTGTTGCGGATTTGCTGGCGTTGTTCCAGCGTCAGGTCCGACCAGATCTTCAGCTTGCTTTGCAGCCGCAGTTTACCGGCAGCATCCAGACTGCGGTACTCCGGCACGATGGCCAGCAGGTTTTTCTTTTTTTCCGGTGCGTAACGGTCCCATTCGTTGGCCAGCGGTGCCATCACGGTTTGTTGTTCGCTATCCAGCTGGTCCCAGCGCGGGTTATTCAGTGGACTGGCGCTCACCGGCATGGCCAGCAGGCTGCCCAGCAAGACAATTGGCAAGACATGGCGTGGCTTAGTCATGGAGATTGCCTGTGAAGTGCGGGTCCATGAATGCTTCCAGCGGCAGTTCGTGCGACAGGATGGCGGCATCAACGGCTTCTTCTTCCATCAGCAAGCCTTCAGCCAGCCATACGCCGGTGCTGGCTACCATGGCAAAGCCCAGGGCCAGCGCACTGCGGCGAAGTGCCTGGGTATGGCGCAGCACCCATAGGCCAAGTTGTTCACCCGGCGACGGTGGCTGGGCAATGCGCTGGTCAAAGCGCGCCATTGCCTGTTCACGGGCCTGTTGCAGGCCCTGTCTGATCTTGGGGTCCACGTCCTGTGCGGGATGATTCAGGATGCGCTTGACGGAGCGGGTCAGCTTTTCTTCCCCGCCAAGTGGGTGGTTCGAAGGTTTCATAACACCACTCCTTTTTGCTGCAGGATGGCGGCCAGGGTATGCGTGGCGCGCGAACAATGGGTTTTGACGCTGCCTTCCGAACAGCCCATTACCCTGGCCGTCTCGGCAACATCCAGTCCTTCCCAGTAACGCAGCAGAAAGGCCTCGCGTTGACGGGTGGGCAGCAGTTGCACCGCGCCGTCAATCAGTTGGGCCACTTCCTTGCGGGCATACCATTTTTCCGGGTTGCTGCTGGCCTCATCCGCGGCGATGTTGAGCGTTTCCAGCGGGTCGGCCGTTTCGTCTTCCTCACGTACCGGCAGCAGGGACGACAGCAAGGTGCCAAAGAAATTCCTGACCTTGGCCCGGCGGAAATGGTCGCGAATGGTGTTTTGCAGGATGCGCTGGAAGATCAGCGGCAATTCGGCCGCCGGTGCGTGGGCGTAGCGGTCTGCCAGTTTCATCATGGCGTCCTGCACGATATCCAGCGCATTTTCGTCGTTGCGAACGGCGTAAAAGGCTTGCTTGAAGGCGCGGCGTTCCACCGACAGCAGAAAGTCGGCCATTTCCTTGCGGCTTGCCATGTGAGGAGGGGATTCAGGTTGATGCCAGCCGAAGATAGTAGCAGAGCCGGGCAGGCAAGACCACCCCGGGGATTTCCCTGTTTTTACCGTGGCTTAGCGCGTTTTTGCACCTGCACAAAAGCCTTGACCATTATTTGAGGGATACGCTAAGGTCTTTCATCACAACGGGATGAAACACAAGTCAATTGCCAAGATTGACTGCAAGACAAGACAAAGAGGCACAAGATGCAGATATCGGGCGCGGAAATCCTGGTCCGTTGCCTGCAGGAAGAAGGGGTCGAATTTCTGTTCGGCTACCCCGGCGGCGCAGTTCTGGAAATTTATGATGCCATCTTCCGGCAGGACAAATTCAAGCACGTTCTGGTACGTCATGAGCAGGCTGCCGTGCACGCGGCTGATGCCTACTCGCGTTCCAGCGACAAGGTGGGCGTTGCACTGGTGACCTCCGGTCCGGGTGCCACCAATGCCGTTACCGGCATTGCCACGGCCTATATGGACTCCATTCCGATGGTGGTGATTTCCGGTCAGGTGGCCACTCCGGCCATTGGTCTGGACGCCTTCCAGGAAGTGGACATGGTGGGCATTACCCGTCCGTGCGTGAAGCACAACTTCCTGGTCAAGGACATCAACGACCTGGCAGCCACCATCAAGAAAGCCTTTTACATTGCCAAGAGCGGCCGTCCCGGCCCCGTGGTAGTGGATATTCCCAAGGATGTCACCCAGCAAAGTGCCGAATTCCACTACCCGGAAAACGTGCACATCCGTTCCTATGTGCCTGCCACCCGCGGCCATCCGGGACAGATCAAGAAGGCCATCAACCTTCTGCTGGAAGCCAAGCGTCCGTACATTTATGTCGGCGGCGGTGCCGTACAGGGCAATGCCGCGGCCGAAGTCACCGAGCTGGTGAAATCGCTGGGCCTGCCGTGTACCAACACCCTGATGGGCCTGGGTGCCTATCCGGGTTCCGATCCGCAATTCCTCGGCATGCTGGGCATGCACGGTACTTACGAAGCCAATATGGCGATGCAGTACTGTGACGTGCTGATTGCCATCGGTGCGCGCTTTGACGACCGCGTGATCAGTGTGCCCTCGCACTTCCTGTCGCAGCCGAAGAAGATCATCCACATCGATGTGGACCCGTCTTCCATTTCCAAGCGCGTAAAGGTGGATGTACCCATCGTGGGCGACGTCAAGCACGTGCTGCGTGAAATGCTGGACATCCTGCGTCAGTCCGGTCAGAAGCCGGATGCAGGCCATCTGGCTGGCTGGTGGAAGCAGATCGAAGAATGGCGTGGCCACAACTGTCTGCTGTACACCCCGTCCACCGAGCTGATCAAGCCGCAATACGTGGTGGAAAAACTGTACGAGATCACCGGCGGCAAGGCCATCATCGCCTCTGATGTGGGACAGCATCAGATGTGGGCAGCGCAGTATTACAAGTTCGACAATCCAAAGCAGTGGCTCAATTCCGGCGGCTTGGGTACCATGGGCTTCGGTTTGCCGGCAGCCATGGGCGCGCAACTGGCCAATCCGGATGCAACCGTCGCCTGTATCACCGGCGAGGGCTCCATCCAGATGAACATCCAGGAGCTGTCCACCTGCAAGCAATACCATACCCCGGTCAAGGTGGTGGCGCTGAACAACCGCTACCTGGGCATGGTGCGCCAGTGGCAGGAATTCTTCTACGGAACCCGGTACTCCGAGTCCTACATGGACGCGTTGCCGGACTTCGTGAAGGTAGCCGAGGCCTATGGCCACGTTGGCTTCAAGATTGAAAACCCGTCCGATGTGGAACCGGTGTTGCGCGAGGCGTTTGGCCCTGCGTTGAAGGAGCGCCTGGTATTCCTCGACTTCCGTACTGATCAGTCCGAGAACGTGTTCCCGATGATCCAGAACGGCAAGGGCCTGGACCAGATGGACTTGCCGCCGCACATGCGCGATGTCCAGCAGCTTCCTTTCGAGAACAACCGTGACTACGGCAATATGTGCTGAGGCGGACGGTATGAGACATATTCTTTCGATCTTGCTGGAAAACGAAGCGGGCGCACTGTCCCGCGTGGTGGGCCTGTTTTCGGCCCGGGCTTACAACATTGACTCTCTGACGGTGTCGACAACCGAGGACGCGACACTGTCACGGATGACGATCGTCACGCATGGTTCTGACGAAGTCATCGAGCAGATCACCAAGCAGCTCAACAAGCTGATCGAGGTGGTCAAGGTGATAGACCTCAATGAATCCGAGCACATCGAACGCGAGATGATGCTGATCAAGGTGCGCGCTACCGGCAAGGACCGGGAAGAAATGAAGCGCATGGCGGATATTTTCCGCGGTCGCATCATCGATGTTACGGAAAAGACATACACCATCGAGCTGACTGGTACGAGCGACAAGCTGGGGGCCTTTATCGAGGCCATTGACCGCGCAGTGATCCTGGAAACGGTCCGTACTGGCGCATCCGGCATTGGCCGTGGTGAACGGGTTCTGAAAATCTGATATATCTATACATCTGGCGGCGGGCCACAGCAGGTGGCCGCCCGGATAACAAGGGACGAAGCAAATGAAAGTGTATTACGACAAGGACGCGGATCTTTCCATCATCAAGGGTAAAAAAGTAGCCATCATCGGTTACGGCTCGCAAGGCCATGCCCACGCCCAGAACCTGAAAGAGTCTGGCGTTGATGTGATTGTTGGTCTGCGCAAGGACGGTGCGTCCTGGAAAAAGGCCGAAGCCGCTGGTCACAAGGTCAAGGAAGTGGCCGAAGCAGTGAAAAAGGCTGATGTCGTGATGATTCTGCTGCCGGACGAATCGCAGCCGGACGTATACCGCAACGAAATCGCCCCGAACATCAAGAAGGGCGCTGCCCTGGCATTCGCCCACGGCTTCAACGTGCATTACAACCAGATCGTTCCGCGTGAAGACCTGGACGTGATCATGGTAGCCCCGAAAGGCCCGGGCCACACCGTGCGTTCCGAGTACGTGAAGGGTGGCGGCGTGCCGACCCTGATCGCCGTGTACCAGGACAAGTCCGGCAAGGCCCGTGACGTGGCCCTGTCCTATGCTGCTGCCAACGGCGGCACCAAGGGTGGCGTGATCGAAACCAACTTCCGCGAAGAAACCGAAACCGACCTGTTCGGCGAACAGGCTGTATTGTGTGGCGGTGCGGTAGAACTGGTGAAAGCCGGTTTCGAAACCCTGACCGAAGCCGGTTACGCTCCGGAAATGGCTTACTTCGAATGCCTGCACGAACTGAAGCTGATCGTCGACCTGATGTACGAAGGCGGCATCGCCAACATGAACTACTCCATCTCCAATAACGCGGAGTATGGCGAGTACGTGACCGGCCCGGAAGTGGTGACCTCCGCCACCAAGGAAGCGATGAAGAAAGCCCTGTATCGCATCCAGTCCGGCGAATACGCCAAGATGTTCATCCTGGAAGGCAAGACCAACTATCCGAGCATGACTGCCCGTCGTCGCCTGACCGCCGATCACCCGATCGAGAAGGTTGGTGCCGAACTGCGCGCCATGATGCCCTGGATCTCCAAGAACAAACTGGTCGACCAGTCCAAGAACTGATTTCGAAGTCGGTCAGTGTGCAAAGCCGGGGCAACCCGGCTTTTTTCATTGTCACAGCCCTGCCGGGTATCGGTTCTGGCCCGGTTTTGCTGCTGACAGCGGCTTGGATTAAACTAGACGGTTCTGCGCCACGGCGCCCGATTTATCCAGATCGTCGACGCATTGACTACCGGCTTGTATTCCTGCCGGTTCAGCGCCGTATCGACTGTTTCGCTTACGGATAACTTCATGATGCATGACCCCGTTCCGGGCAAGCCTTCCCTGCGCCGTCAGGGTATTTACCTGCTGCCCAACTCCTTTACCCTGGCCGCGCTGTTTGCCGGTTTCTACGCCATCGTGCAGGCGATGAACCAGAACTTCCAGATTGCCGCCGTCGCCATTTTTGTCGCCATGATCCTGGACGGGATGGACGGCCGCGTTGCCCGGCTGACGCACAGCCAGAGTGCTTTTGGTGCCGAGTTCGACAGCCTGTCGGACATGGTGAGCTTTGGTGTGGCACCGGCACTGGTGGCCTATGAATGGCTGCTCAAGGACATGGGCAAGCTGGGCTGGATGGTGGCTTTCATCCATTGTGCCGGCGCAGCACTGCGGCTGGCGCGTTTCAATACCATGCTGGGCAGCACTGACAAACGCTGGTTTACCGGCCTGCCCAGCCCGGCTGCAGCGGCTCTGGTGGCTGGCCTGGTGTGGATCTGCCATGCCTATGACTACACCGGCCTGCCGGGTTTGAAGTGGGTTCTGCTGGGCTTTACCGCCTTTTCCGGCATTACCATGGTGACCAATGTGAAGTTCTGGAGCTTCAAGGAAATCCACCTGCGCCGCCGCGTACCGTTTGTGATGCTGCTGGCGCTGGTGGTGGCTTTGCTGCTGCTGATGTCCGAGCCGCCGCTGGTGCTGTTCGGCTTCTTTGTCTGCTATGCGCTGTCCGGCTATGTGATGGCGGCCTGGCGCTGGTGCAAGCCGAAGCCCGTGATGCTTTGAAGCTGCTGTTGGCTGTACAGATCACCCCGTTGGCGCCTGGCGCAACGGGGTTTTTTATTGCCCGGCGTGATGTAGGTATTGGACAGAATTGTCCAATTCTTGTCTGAATTGTTCTGATGGCTCAATCCGGACACTGACGGCTTTTGGTGTCTGCGGCAGCCAGTTTTTATGAAGTATTAGACTTAATGTCTAATATTTGCATATTTGACACAGGATTTTTGATTTTCCAGGCCATGTTGCACTGCGTGTTTGACGAAATATTGTCCAATCGATACATTGGTTAAAACTTTGCTGCAGGAGCACAACATGCAATTGGACATTGAACGACTGATCGAAGACCTGGGCGGCCCCGGTGCGGTGGCTGAAGGCCTGAGTCAGCTGTTTCCCGATGAGCCGGTCAGCCGTGCAGCAATCTACAAATGGAGAGAACGTGGCAGCCTGCCGCTGTCACAGTTGAACAAACTGGCACAACTAGCCGCCAGCCAGGGCAAGAGATTCGATTTCAACGATTACCTGAACGCCGCCGGGACAGCAGCACAGGGACAAGGGAGAGCATTCGACATGGGCGACCGTCTTTACATTTTTGATACCACCTTGCGTGATGGCGAGCAGTCGCCGGGCGCTTCCATGACCAAGGAAGAAAAGATCCGTATCGCCCGTCAGCTGGAACGTCTGGGTGTGGATGTGATCGAGGCCGGTTTTGCCGCTGCCAGCCCGGGTGATGCCGACGCCATCCGCGCCATTGCCGAGGTAATCAAGGATTCCACCGTCTGTAGCTTGGCCCGCGCCAACGAGCGCGATGTGCGTGCCGCCGGTGAAGCCATCAAGCCTGCTGCGCGTGGTCGCATCCACACGTTCATTGCCACCAGCCCCATCCACATGGAAAAGAAGCTGCGCATGAGCCCGGATGAAGTGGTGGCTGCAGCGGTAAAGGCAGTGCAGATAGCCCGTGAATATACCGACGATGTCGAATTTTCCGCCGAAGACGCCTTGCGTTCGGACATCGACTTCCTCGCCCGCATCTTTGGCGAAGTGATCAAGGCCGGTGCCACCACGCTGAACGTGCCGGATACCGTGGGCTACGCCGTGCCGCGTGCCACCGAGGCCTTCTTCCGCGAGCTGATCAGCAAGACGCCGGGTGGCGACAAGGTGATCTGGTCCGCCCATTGCCACAACGATCTGGGCATGGCGGTGGCCAACAGCCTGGCCGCAGTTCTGGGCGGTGCCCGTCAGGTGGAATGCACCATCAACGGTCTGGGCGAACGTGCCGGTAATGCCGCGCTGGAAGAAATCGTCATGGCTGTGCGTACCCGCAAGGATATCTTTGCCGTGGAAACCCGTGTTGACGCCACCCAGATCGTGCCGGCTTCCAAGCTGGTGTCCACCGTTACCGGCTATCCGGTGCAACCGAACAAGGCGATTGTCGGTGCCAACGCCTTTGCCCATGAATCCGGCATCCATCAGGATGGCGTGCTCAAGCATCGCGAAACCTACGAAATCATGTCCGCCGAAAGCGTGGGCTGGAGTGCCAACCGCCTGACGCTGGGCAAATTGTCCGGGCGCAATGCCTTCAAGACCAAGCTGACCGACCTTGGCATCGTGCTGGACAGCGAAGAGGCACTGAACGCCGCTTTCGCCCGCTTCAAGGACCTGGCCGACCGCAAGCGCGAAATTTTCGACGAAGACCTGCACGCGCTGGTGTCGGACGAAATGGTGTCCACCTTGCAGGAGGACTACAAGTTCGTGTCGCTGAAGATCAACACCGAAACCGGTGAAGCCCCGCAAGCTGCCATCGTGTTTGTCGAACACGGCGTGGAAAAGCGCTGTGAATCCAGCGGCTCCGGCCCGGTGGATGCCGCCTTCAAGGCCATCGAAAGCACGGTCAACAGCGCGGCCGAACTGGAACTGTACTCAGTGAACGCCATTACCAAGGGCACCGAATCGCAGGGCGAAGTCACCGTGCGTCTGGCCAAGGACGGCCGTGTGGTGAATGGCCAGGGTGCTGATACCGACGTGATTGTGGCCAGTGCCAAGGCTTATCTGTCCGCACTGAACAAGCTGAGCAACCGTCAGGAGCGTGTGAAGGCACAAGGCGACGTTTAAGAATCCGATTTTGTTTTCAGCCGGGCTAACTGCCACAGCCCGGGACTGGTCTGACGGATTTTCCCCATCCCGTTCCCGTCAGGCCGGACCCGCCCGGTGGCAGCCATCCGGCAACAGGTTTCAGTTCACCCTTTGATTGAAACCACAGGCTCACAAGGCCGCTTCCCATTCAGCCCCGGCTCACAAGGCCAGTGCGGCAGACAGCCGACCCAGGAGGTCGGCGTTGTCGCGCTGGCGGGCTGACACCCGTCTTACTCTCCCGGCTGTCCCGCGTTATCATCGCGCCTGCTTCATTCATGCAAGGCACCCACATCATGTCCCAGGGATTTTTCATTACCGGCACCGATACCGAAATCGGCAAGACCCATTCCGCCGTCGCGCTGATCCGTCATTGGCAGGCGCAGGGCCAGCGGGTGGTGGCGATGAAGCCGGTGGCTTCCGGTTGCGAGATTCTGCCCGACGGCAGCTGGCAGAATGACGACGTGACCCGGCTGGTGGCGGCAACCGGACAGCAGGATCTGGACCTGATGAACCCCTACCGCTTTTTGCCGCCGGTATCACCGCATATCGCCGCGCGCGAAGCCGGGGTGGAAATTTCACTGGACCGTATTGTCAGCCACTACCGGCAACTGGCGGGGCAGGCGGATACCGTGCTGGTGGAAGCCGCCGGTGGCTGGCTGGCCCCATTGGCCGATGGGGTGTACATGGAAGACATGGCACGGGCGCTGCAACTGCCGGTGATTCTGGTGGTGGGCATGCGGCTGGGCTGCATCAACCATGCCTTGCTCACGGTAAGGGCGATTCAGGCTTCCGGTTTGACGCTGGGTGGCTGGGTGGCCAACCGGGTGGTGCCGCAGCAACTGGCCTACGCCGACAATCTGGCTACTCTCAAGGCAGCCATTACCGCTCCGCTGCTGCTGGAACTTCCCTATGAGGGCACGCCGGTCACTGGCTGAGCGGACTGGTCAGCAGCGTGCTGCTCAAATCCTGGAACAGCATGCTGTCATCCGGCCCCAGCTTGTCCTGTAACAGGCTGACATCCCGTCCCAGATTGCGAAGTCGCCAGGCAACTTCCTGGCAAACCAGCATGATTTCCAGTTGCAGATCGTCTTCCTGCGCCAGTGGGTGGCCGCCCTGCATGCCGGTGCTGAACAGCGAGCGCTGAATGCCATCAAACTGACTCAGGCAGCGCTGCAGTACCGCGGCACCGCTGCTGCCCAGTTTTTCTTCCTGCAAATTCAGCAGCAAATGCGTGATTTCGCCGATGTGCTTGAGCAAGTCATGCAGCATGGCCGTGGCATTGCCTGCTTTGTCGCCAGCGAGCGTGGGCTGCTGTTGCCGTAGCAGACGGCTGAGCAAGGACACCGACGGGCGATGAAATTCCCCCGGGATGATGCGTAGCGCGATATCCAGCCGCTGGTGGGCATGGGTTTGATGCAGCAGCATCTGGGTGGCCATGTCCGCCACGGCAATGATCTGGCCGGTCACACCCAATTGTTTTTCCTTCTCCCGGCGCGGGTAGCCACTGCCATCCAGCCGCTCGTGGTGCTGCAAGATGGCCAGGGCGATGGCTTCCAGCTGCGCATGCTGGCCCAGCTGCAACATCTGGCGATAGCCGATCAAGGGATGCGTCAGGCGCACCCGCCATTGGCTGTCGTCGGTGGTTTTGCTCTGGCGTGGTGTCTGATAAAGCTCCCCGATGTCATGAAACAGGGCTGCCAGCGCAATTTGCTCCAGCAGGGCGCTGGATTGACCTGTACGCATTGCTAGTCCCAGGCTGATCAGGCAGCACAGCAGGCTGTGCCCCAGTTGCTGTTTTTCTTCCAGCATGGCCAACAGCACCAGCAGCGCGTGATTGAGCGGCAAGTCTTCCAGTACGGCAAGGCAGGCATGGCGATGTGCCGGCTTTTCCAGCAGTGTCTGTAACAGCCAGTGTTGTTCCAGTAGCTGGCGAAAGCGCTCGTGCAACACGTGATGGGCAGCGAACTGCGGCAAGGCCAGGCTGGCTTCCAGCGGAGTGCGCAACGGGTGCTGCGGCAGGGCTTGAACGTGTTTTTCCTGCAAGGTCATGCCGCTGCGCAGCAGGATGCTGCCGTCCTGTGCTGCCAGGGTGTGTTCCACCACAATCGGCTGACGGGCCATCAAGCCGGTCAGGGAGGCAAGAAAATGCGGGTTGGCGCTGAACTGATCACGACTGGCATTGGGCATGATGGATGTCTGCGATGTGGGCTGACAGGTTTTAGCAGTAAATGATGCGGACTAATCATCATTATTTGCCATCGTAACCCAATTACAAGTTCATGCATTTTGAATTTACATCACTGCCGCAGTGCGACATGAAAGATTCTTGTTTTTATTTTCATCTGACCTAGCATTGCAAACAGCTGTTGAATTTTGTTGTCAGTGTTTGAACAGGCCGCCAGCCATCCTGCGGCCGGAAAAGGGGGACGCATGTCCTGCCTTCGCCTCTGCGGCATCAGCGCCATATGGTTTGCCCTCCACAGCACCGCCGTGCAAGGGGAAACTGTGGCTTTCAATCTGCAGCCCCCCGCCACTTCTCTGGCCAGACTGGAATACGACCTGCACAGCATGCTGCTGTGGGTGACCGGGCTTATCTTCCTGCTGGTGTCGGGCGTGATGCTGTTTGCCATCGTGCGACACCGCAAATCACGCGCTTACCGCGCCAGAACCTTTCACGAAAACACCACGGTGGAAATCATCTGGACAGTGATTCCATTGCTGATCCTGCTGGCCATTGCCTGGCCGGCCACCCGTGCCGTGCTCAGCCAGAAAAGCACGCATGGCGAGGACATGACCATCCGCATCACCGGCTATCAGTGGAAATGGCGTTACGACTATCTGGATGACAACTTCGGTTTTGTCAGCCATTTGTCCACCCCGCGCACCGCCACGGCGGCCGGTGCTGCTCGGCCGGAACATTATCTGCTGGAGGTGGACGAGCCATTGGTGCTGCCTACCGGGCGCAAGGTAAGGCTGCTGCTGACTGCCAACGATGTCATCCATTCCTGGTGGGTGCCGCAGCTGGGGGTGAAGCAGGATGCGATTCCCGGCTTTCTGCGTGATGCCTGGTTCATGGTGGACAAGCCCGGCATTTATCGCGGGCAGTGTTCCGAGCTGTGCGGCAAGGACCACGGTTTCATGCCCATCGTGGTGGATGCGCGCAGCCCGGAGGACTATGCGCGCTGGCGCGATGCCAGGCTGAAACAGGCGGCGGCTGCGGCGGATGATCCGGCCAGGGTATGGACGCTGGCGGCGTTGCGCCAGCGGGGCGAAACGGTGTACGGCCAGAACTGCCTGCCTTGTCATCAGGCCAGCGGCAAGGGCATTCCCGGTAATTTCCCGGCGCTGGACGGCTCGCCGGTGGTCAATGGCGACAAGGCCGCGCATCTGCACATCGTGTTTTATGGCAGCCAGCGCAATCCGGCCATGCAGGCCTGGGGCAAGCAGTTGTCGGATACCGATATCGCTGCCGTCATCACTTACGAGCGCAATGCCTGGGGCAATCATAGCGGGCAGGTGATACAGCCTGCGGAAATCCACGCGCTGCGCGGCAGTAGCGGTTAGGAGGCGGTCATGGATCCGGCAGGCAATACGGCGCATGGCATGGTACCGGCACACAAGCCGCAAGGGCTGGCGCGCTGGCTGTTTGCCACCAATCACAAGGACATCGGCTCCATGTACCTGTGGTTTGCCTTCTGCATGTTTCTGGTGGGCGGTGTGCTGGCGCTGTGCATCCGTGCCGAGCTGTTCAGTCCCGGCCTGCAATTCTTCCAGCCGGAGCTGTTCAACCAGCTGACTACCCTGCACGGGCTGATCATGGTGTTCGGCGCCATCATGCCGGCCTTCACCGGGCTGGCCAACTGGATGCTGCCCTTGATGATAGGCGCACCTGACATGGCCTTTGCCCGCATGAACAACTGGAGCTTCTGGCTGCTGCCACCCGCCATGATCCTGCTGCTGCTGTCCTTCATCGTGCCCGGCGGCGCGGCAGCAGCGGGCTGGACGCTCTATGCGCCGCTGTCGGTACAGCTGGGCATGGGCATGGATCTCACCATTTTTGCCATTCACATCCTGGGCATCAGTTCCATCATGGGGGCCATCAACATCGTGGTCACCATCATCAATCTGCGTGCGCCGGGCATGCGCATGATGAACATGCCGATGTTTGCCTGGGCCAGCCTGATTACCGCCTATCTCATCATCGCGGTGATGCCGGTGCTGGCCGGTGCCGTCACCATGGTGCTGACCGATCGTCACTTCGGCAGCCACTTCTTCAATGCTGCCGGTGGTGGCGACCCCATCCTGTACCAGCACGTGTTCTGGTTTTTCGGTCATCCGGAGGTGTACATCATGGCCTTGCCGGCCTTTGGCATTGTCAGCCAGGTGATACCCACCTTCGCGCGCAAGCCCTTGTTTGGCTACAGCTCCATGGTGTATGCCACCAGCTCCATCGGCGTGCTGTCTTTCATGGTGTGGGCACACCACATGTTTGTCACCGGCATGCCCGCCACGGCGCAGCTGTTCTTCATGTACGCCACCATGCTGATTGCCGTGCCCACTGGGGTGAAGGTGTTCAACTGGATTGCCACCATGTGGCAAGGCAGCATGAGTTTTGAAACGCCGATGCTGTTTGCCATCGGCTTCATCCTGTTGTTCACCATCGGCGGCCTGTCCGGGGTGACGCTGAGTGTGGCGGCGGTGGATGTCCAGCTGCATGGCAGCTATTACGTGGTGGCACATTTTCACTATGTGCTGGTGGCCGGGGCGCTGTTCAGCCTGTTTTCCGCCGTGTATTACTGGTTTCCCAAGATGACCGGGCGCATGTATGTGGAGCGTCTGGGCCAGCTGCATTTCTGGTGGTCCTTGCTGTGGTTCAACGTCACCTTCTTTCCCATGCACTTTCTTGGTCTGGCCGGCATGCCGCGCCGCATTCCGGATTACGCGCTGCAATTTACCGATTTCAACCGCATTGCCAGTATTGGCGCCTTCATGTTTGGCCTGGGCCAGCTGATATTCCTGCTGAACATCCTGTACTCGCTGCGCCATGGCAAAACCGCGCCGCAACAGCCATGGGAAGGGGCCAACACCCTGGAATGGCAAATACCCACGCCCGCGCCTTACCACAGCTTCAACCCGCCGCCACAGCTGGAAACCGCTGAAAACGGCGTGGTGCTGAGCATGCGGGAAGGCGGGCAGGGCTAGCGGGAGCCGGGCATGGACAGGGTGCGGATGGCCAATGCGGTATTGCTGCGCAAGCTGCTGCTGGCGGTGCTGCTGATGTTCGGCTTTGCCTGGTTGCTGGTGCCCTTGTACCGGGTGCTGTGCGAGGTGAGCGGCCTGAACCGCGTGGTGGCTGCCGATGCCTTGCCGGATGCCACCACCAGCCAGCCGCCAGTCCGCCCGGTGACTCTGCAGCTGGACGCCATGGTGCAGCCCGGCCTGCCCTGGCAGGTGCGGCCGCTGCAATCCCGGCTGCAAGTGCAAACCGGCCAGCTCATCCAGTTGCAGTACGAAATGCGCAATAACAGCGGACAAAGCGTGGTGGGGCAGGCCATTCCGCGCTATCTGCCGGCCGAAGCGGCGGCTTATGTGAAGAAGCTGGAATGCTTCTGTTTTCGCCAGCAAGCCTTCCGGCCGGGCGAGGTAAGGCGTTTCCCGGTGGTGTTGCTGATCGACCGGCAACTGCCCGCCGCTATCGACAGCATCACGCTGGCCTACAGCGTGTTTGATGTACCGGGGCAGGGGCGTGCGCCATGAGCGGCTGGCGCGGCGTGCTGGCCGTGTTGTCGGCTTTTTGCGGTATCCGCCCGCGCAAGGCGGTACAGCAGGACAGCCAGTTGCGACCGTGGCAGCTGATCATCACCGCGCTGTTGCTGGTACTGATGCTGATTGGCTTGCTGCTGGCGCTGGCGCGCTGGATAGGTGCTTGAGGAGAGGGCAATGGAGCATCCCGAACAACCGCTGGCCGGGCCGTATTTCGTGCCGGCCCCGTCGCGCTGGCCGGCGCTGGGCGCGCTGGCATTGTTTTGTCTCGGGCTGGGTGCGGCGCTGGCCGTCAATGCCATGGCGTGGGGTGGCGGGTTGTTGCTGCTCGGCGCGCTATGCCTGTTGCGGATGCTGGTCGGCTGGTTTGGTGACGTGATAGGCGAAAACCAGCAAGGCTGTTACCGGCAGCAGGAGGACCTGTCGTTTCGCTGGGGCATGGGCTGGTTCATTTTTTCCGAAGTCATGCTGTTTGCCGCGTGTTTTGGCGTGCTGTTCTGGCTGCGGCTGGTGGCGCTGCCCACGCTGGGCGGCCTGGATTACAAATGGCTGTATCCGGATTTTTCCCCCAGCTGGCCCTTGCAGACCGCACCGCAGGCCACGCAAGCTTACCGGGCGATGGAGGCCTGGGGCCTGCCCGCGTTCAATACCCTGATTCTGCTGACATCGGGTGCCACGCTGACCTGGGCGCACTGGGGCCTGCTGCAAGGGAGGCGGCAGCAGTTACAAGCCGGTTTGCTTTGTACTTTCAGCCTGGGTGGCTTGTTCCTGTTGTTGCAGGCCTTCGAATACCACCACGCCTGGACGGCCTGGCGGCTTACCTTGTCGGCCGGGGCCTACGGCATGACCTTCTATCTGCTCACCGGCCTGCATGGCCTGCATGTGCTGCTGGGCAGCCTGATCTTGCTGGTGGTATGGCGGCGGGTACGACGTGGACATTTTGACCGCCAGCACCATTTCGCCTTCGAAGCGGCGGCCTGGTACTGGCATTTTGTCGATGTGGTGTGGCTGTTGCTGTTTGTGCTGGTGTATTGCCTATGAGCCGGACTCAACCCGCCTGCTGCGGCCGCCACCAGCCAAACAGTGCGCCCAGCAGCAAGAGCATGAACAGGCCGATGGACAGGCCGACCCGCAAGGTCAGCGAGCGGATCAGCCGTTGCGACCCCGATTCCGCCTTCAGCAGGCCGGACAGCCCCCAGAACAGCGCCAGCACAATACAAGCCAGCAAGAACACGATGATGATTTTCATGGCGGAATCCCCCGGTACTGCCCGGACAGCGAATACATGTATTCAGTCTAGTGGCAAAAATCGCGGTCGTGGGTTTCTGTTGTTATGCGTGTTGTTACCTTTTGTACTGGCGCTGTGGCAATGGCAGCGCGGCATGGACAAATTGGCGCTGGAACAGGCACTGGCCACGCGGCAGGCAGCGCCGCCGGCCCGCATTCTGCCATCGACCGGGATGGGAGATCTGGCGCGCTACCGGTTGCAGGGCGTCCGTGTTGCCGGGCTGCCCATCCTGCTGGCCAACAGTCTCTTGGAGGGCATGCCGGGCCAGCGTGTGCTGCAGCCCATCAGGCTGGCTGATGGCAGCCTGATTCTGGCCGATCTTGGCTGGCGTGCAGCTAACAGCCCCTTGCCGGATCTGACCTTGCCGGCGCAGTTGCCCGGCCAATGGTGGCCCTGGCATGGGCGCTGGACTTTGCCGGGTGCCCGGCTGGGTACGGCAGGTGAAGTCGATGCGGTGGACATGGCTGGCCTGATAAGTCGCTATCCGGGTCACTGGCATGCCGGTGTCTTCATCGCCCAGCCGCCCTTGTCCGGCCTGCAGCCATGGCCGTTACTGCCACCGCTATCTGCCCAACGCCATTTCGCCTATGCCGTGCAGTGGCTGTTGCTGGGGCTTTGCCTGCTGTGGCGCTGGCGGCGGAGTGGGGCATGACAGCGCGTCGCGTCCTGTTGCTGATGCTGCTGTTATGCCTGCTGCCCCCGCTGGCCGCATGGTTCAGTTATCACTGGTGGCAGCCTGAGGCAGGCAAAAGCTATGGCCGCTTGCTGCCCTTGCAAGCCTTGGCAATTGCCGGGCATGCCGCCTGGCCGCAGGGAAGGTGGGTACTGGTGACGCAGCAGGGTGCAGGTGCTTGTGAACAGGCTTGCCAGCAGCGTTTGCATGCCATGCGGCAGATTCATCTGGCGCTGGGCGAGGCGGCCCAGCGCTTGCGTCGGGTGGTGTTGTATCAGCCACCGGCCAGTCCGGCGCAGGGTAATGGCCTGCTGGCCCTGCCCGGAGACATAGCCGGAGCGCAGGAGCCCGGCTTTTACCTGATCGACCCGCAAGGACGGCAACTGCTGTTTTATGCCGACACGCTCAGCCCGCCCGCCATCATCCGCGAGCTGGCCATGCTGTTGCGGGTGAATAACGGACTGGGGTGAGCCTGGCCCGGCAGCATCTTGCCGACGGCAGGACAATAAGGAGACTGCAATGCGAAAGCTGCTCTGGCTGGCGGTGGTGCTGGCCTGCATCCTGTTGCCGCTGGGGGCTTATGTCCGCTTGTCGCAGGCGGGGCTGGGCTGCCCGGACTGGCCCGGCTGCTTCGGCCAGCTCTCCCCGGCACAGGCGGCGCAGGACATTGCCCATGCCATGCGCTTGCAGGCGGACGGCCCGGTGAGCACGGACAAGGCGTGGAAGGAAATGGCGCATCGCTATCTGGCCGGCGGGCTGGGCCTGTTGCTGCTGGCGTATTGCTGGCAGGCCTGGCGCACCCGTCAGCAGCGGCTTGCGGCCAGCGGACTGTTGGTCTTGCTGTTGCTGCAGGCGATGCTGGGCATGTTGACCGTGACCCTGCAATTGCGCCCACTGATTGTCGCCAGCCATCTGTTGCTGGGCATGTGCCTGTTTGCCTTGCTGTGCAGCACGGCCAGCGCGCGCTACTGGCCGTCACAGGCGGTGGCACCGTCTCACTGGCGGCTGGCGGCCTTGCTGCTGCTGGTGCTGGCCGGGCAAATCGCCCTCGGCGGCTGGATGGCGGCCAATCAGGCCGCGCTGGCCTGCCAGGGGTTTCCACGCTGCAACGGTGACTGGTGGCCCGCCATGCAGTTGTCGGCAGCCTGGCCGGGCTGGCAGGGTGCGGGTCCGGACCGTGCCGCGCTGCCCCTGGCTGCGCTGGTGGCGGTGCACTGGTTGCATCGCGTGGGCGCTGCGTTGTTGTCTGGCCTGCTGCTGCTGACGCTATGGCGTTTGTGGTCTTACCCGTCCTTGCGTCGTCAGCTGTGCCTGCTCGGTTTGCTGGCTGGTTTGCAGCTATTGCTGGGCATGACCAATGTCCTGTTGCAACGCCCGCTGCCCATTGCGCTGGCCCACCATGTGCTGGCGATGTTGCTGCTGGCTACGGGGTGGACCTTGCTGTGCCGCCTGCACGCCCGCGCCGCACGGCACGTGTCTGCCATGGTGCAACAGGCAGGCCGTCGGCCATCCGCCTGGCTGGGGAAGGGCATTGGTCCGCATCCGCACTGAATGGCGCTAGCATGCAGCAGTCGCCAGCCCTGGCATTGCTGTGGCGAGTTTCTTGCTGTACCGGTGCTTCGCCAGTATCCTGACAGGCTGTTACATGGCCGGGCCTGCCGCCCTGCCGACTCAATTCCATCTGTCTGCTAGTGGTTACCTGATGCGTTTTCTGTTGCGATTTTTCATGCTTGCCAGCCTGCTGCTGGCCATGGCTGCCTGCGCCCCCAAGGCGGAAGTGAAGCTGGACCTCAAGGGTACCGACATGAGTGGCACCCAGCTGGGTGGCGACTTCAGTCTGACCGATCATCAAGGCAAGCCGCGCAAGCTGTCCGACTATGCCGGCAAGGTGGTTGCCTTGTTCTTTGGCTATACCCATTGCCCCGATGTCTGCCCCACCACCATGCTGGAATATGCAACGGTGATGAAAAAGCTGGGCGCGGATGCCGACAAGGTGCAGGTGCTGTTTGTCACGGTTGACCCGGAGCGTGATACCGGTGCGGTGCTGGCGGGCTATGTGCCGCACTTTGATCCGCGCTTTGTCGGCCTGAGCGGCACGCCGGCGCAGATCGACGCCGTCAAGTCGGCTTACAAGGTAGTGGCGCAAAAGGTGGCCGGAGCCGATGGCTCTTATACCGTGGATCACAGCGCCGGCTCCTATCTGTTCGACAAGAGCGGCAAATTGCGTGTTTATGAGGCCTACGGAACGCCGGCAGACAGCCTGACCCATGATATTCGTCAGCTGTTACGCTAGAATTCAGCCAATGATTCAACTTTAAATCGCGGAAAGAAGCATCCATCGTGAGCCAAGACAATACCGCCGGCATGCCGCATGGCGACCACGCCCAACCCGATCTGTCCAGGTACACACTGGCCACGCCGGTTGAGGTGGTCCACCATCTGGCGTCCATTGCCAAGTCGGGTCATATGGTCACGGTGTTTTCCAACAAGGGCAAAACCTTCATCCTCACCCGCTTTCTGGAGGTGGATGCCAAGCGTGGCGTGCTGCTGCTGGACTGGGGCGCTGACCCGGTCACCAACGATCAGCTGCTGGCCAGCGAGCGCAATGTCTTTGTCTGCTCGCCCGAGGGGGTGAAAACCCAGTTTGTCACCACGGCGGCCCGCAAGGTGATGCTCGAAAGCGGCCCGGCCTTCGAGGTGGACCTGCCGGAGCAGGTGATCAAGCTGCAGCGCCGCGAATTTTTCCGCATCCAGACGCCGGTGAGCAATCCGGTCAGCTGCCATATTGCCGATTACCCCAACCGCCCACTCGACCTGGTGCTGTTCGACATCAGCCTGGGGGGATGCAGCCTGTGGTTGCCGGCGGCGCAAACGCCGGGTTTCGAGCTGGGGCAGCAATATCTGGATTGCAGTTTTGAACTTAGGCCGATTGGCAGCCTGCGGGCTGGCATCGAAGTGCGACACCACCTGACCACCCGTTTGCGTAACGGCAACGACGCAGTGCGTGTCGGCTGTGCTTTCCTGAAAATGACTCCGTCGTCGGAAACGCTGGTGCAGCGTTATGTCGGCCATCTGGAACGCGAACGCCGCGCGCTGGTTGGCTGATGGTCATCCCATTTTTCATTTCTATTGTCTGTTTATCATCATGACCCTGACCATTGCCCTGTCCAAGGGGCGCATCTTTGAAGAAACCCTGCCCCTGCTGGCCGCTGCCGGTATTGTTCCGGCGGAAGATCCGGAATCCTCGCGCAAGCTCATCATCGGCACCAATCATGCCGATGTGCGGCTGGTGATTGTAAGAGCGTCGGACGTCCCCACCTATGTCCAGTACGGCGCAGCCGATCTGGGCATTGCCGGTCGCGACGTGCTGATCGAACACGGCGGTGACGGACTGTACCAGCCGCTGGACCTGAACATTGCCAAGTGCAAGATGATGGTGGCGGTGGAAAACGGCTTTGACTACCAGAATGCCGTGCGCCAGGGCGCACGCCTGAAAGTGGCCACCAAATACCCGAAAATCGCCCGTGAACACTTTGCCGCCAAGGGTGTGCATGTGGACATCATCAAGCTGTACGGCTCGATGGAACTGGCTCCGCTGGTAGGACTGGCGGATGCCATCGTTGACTTGGTATCCACTGGCGGTACGCTGCGCGCCAACAATCTGGTGGCGGTGGAACACATCATCGACATCAGCTCGCGCATGGTGGTGAACCAGGCCGCGCTCAAGCTCAAATACGACCGCATCCAGCCGGTGCTGGATGCCTTTGCCTCTGCCGTGCCGGCATAAGGCAGAAACGGAATCCCATGCTGAAACTGTCTTCGACCCAAGCTGATTTCCAGCAGCAACTGCAAGCACTGCTGGCCTTTGAAACCGCGCAGGACCCGGCAGTGGACAGCGCCGTGGCCGCCATCTGTGATGACGTCAAGGCGCGTGGTGACGCAGCGGTACTGGAATACACCAACCGCTTCGACCGCATGCAGGCCGCTTCCATGGCCGAGCTCACCCTGTCGCGCGAACAACTGGAAGCTGCCTGGCAGCGTCTGCCCGCCGAAGTGCAACAGGCCCTGAGCGCCGCTGCCGAACGCGTACGCCGCTACCACGAGAAACAGCTGGCCCATTCCTGGAGCTACGAGGACGAAGACGGCACCCTGCTGGGCCAGCAAGTCACCGCACTGGACCGCGTGGGCATCTACGTGCCCGGTGGCAAGGCGGCGTATCCCAGCTCGGTACTGATGAACGCGATGCCGGCCAAGGTGGCCGGTGTGGGCGAAATCATCATGGTGGTGCCTACCCCGCAAGGCGAGCGCAACGACCTGGTGCTGGCTGCTGCCTTCATCGCCGGTGTGGACAAGGTATTCACCTGTGGCGGTGCCCAGGCCGTGGCCGCGCTGGCCTATGGCACGGAAACCATCCCGCAGGTGGACAAGATTACCGGGCCGGGCAATGCCTATGTGGCCGCTGCCAAACGCCGCGTGTTCGGCGTGGTGGGCATCGACATGGTGGCCGGCCCGTCCGAAATCCTGGTGATCTGCGATGGCAACACCCCGGCCGACTGGATTGCCATGGACCTGTTCAGCCAGGCCGAGCACGACGAAATCGCCCAGGCCATCCTGCTGTGCCCGTCGGCGGAATACATTGCCGAAGTGGAAGCCAGCATTGCAAAGCTGCTGCCCACCATGCCGCGCCGCGCCATCATCGAAGCCAGCCTGGGCAACCGTGGCGCGCTGATCCAGGTGCGCGACCTGGCCGAAGCCTGCGAGATTGCCAATTACATCGCGCCGGAACATCTGGAGCTGTCGGTGGCTGACCCGGATGCCAGCCTGCCGCTGCTGCGTCATGCCGGTGCCATCTTCATGGGTCGTTTCACCTCGGAAAGCCTGGGCGACTACTGTGCAGGCCCCAACCACGTGCTGCCCACCAGCCGCACCGCACGCTTTGCCAGCCCGCTGGGCGTGTACGACTTCCAGAAACGCTCCAGCCTGATTCGCGTGTCTGCCGCCGGCGCGCAGAAACTGGGCAAGATCGCCAGCGTGCTGGCGCATGGCGAAGGCCTCACCGCTCACGCCCGTGCTGCCGAGCTGCGGCTGGAATCCTGAGAAAATCCTTCAGCTGAAGACAGGGCCGGCGCGATACCGGCCCTGTTTTTTTGTGTGCGGTGAAAATGTCGTCAAATGTCGGTTTCCCGTGCCATCATGCGGGCTGGCCACGGCGCGCAACTAGCCCAAAACAGCCGAACACGGTAGGATAGCCAGCCTGTGCGTTGTTCCGGCAGCGCCCCTTGCATACCTGAAACAGCTACACCTGAAACAGCCGGTCGCTTGTGATGACAACTGATCCGGCTCCACCATCATGACATTGACTGCCAAGCAACTGGTCCGTCCGGAAATTGCCGGAATCAAGGCCTACCACGTGGCTGATGCCAGCGGCCTCATCAAGCTGGACGCCATGGAAAACCCCTACGCACTGCCATCTGCACTGCGCACCGAACTGGGGCAATGCCTGGCCGACGTCGCCATCAACCGTTATCCCGATCCGCATGGCGGCGGGCTGAAGGACGAACTGAAGGCAGCGTTTGACATACCGGCAGCCGCCAGTTTGCTGCTGGGCAATGGTTCGGACGAAATCATCACCCTGATCGCCCAGGCACTGGCGCGCCCCGGTGCGGTGATGCTGGCGCTGGAGCCGTCCTTCGTCATGTACCGCATGAATGCGCTGTTCTCCGGCCTGCAGTATGTCGGGGTGCCGCTCAATGCCGATTTCAGCCTGGATCTGCCGGCCCTGCTGGCGGCCATTGCCACCCATCAGCCGGCGATGGTGTTCCTGTCCTATCCCAATAATCCCACCGGCCCGCAATTTTCCCGCGAGCAGGTACTGGCTGTGCTGGATGCCGCACCGGGACTGGTGGTGGTGGATGAGGCCTACCAGGCCTTTGCCAGCGACAGCCTGATGGATCTGGCCGGTAGCCGCCCCAATCTGCTGGTGATGCGCACCCTGTCCAAGCTGGGCCTGGCCGGTTTGCGCCTGGGCTATGCCGCAGGCTGTGCCGAATGGATAGACGAGCTGGACAAGGTACGCCCGCCCTACAACATCAATGTGCTGACCCAGGCGGCAGCCCGCTTTGCGCTGCGCCATCTGGCTGTGTTCATGCAGCAGGCACAGACCCTGCGCGACGAACGCCAGCGCCTGTTGCAGGCCTTGCGCCAGTTCAGCGCGTTGACTGCATTTGATTCACAGGCCAATTTTGTCACCATCCGCGTGCCGGATGCCGCAGAACTGTTTGCCTTCCTGAAGAAAAATGGCATCCTGATCAAGAACTTGCATGGCAGCCACCCGCTGCTCGACAACTGTCTGCGCCTCACCGTGGGCAGTCCGGATGAAAACACGGCCGTGCTTGCTGCACTGGCCGGCTACTTTGCCTGAAATCATGAGAACAGCCTCCGTTACCCGCAATACCCTGGAAACCCAGATCACCGTCACCCTGAACCTGGATGGTACTGGCCGCAGCCATTTCGATACCGGCGTGCCCTTTCTCGACCACATGATGGACCAGATTGCCCGTCACGGCCTGATCGACCTGGACATCGTGGCCAAGGGCGATTTGCACATTGATGCCCACCACACGGTGGAAGACATCGGCATCACGCTGGGCCAGGCCTTTGCCAAGGCCATTGGCGACAAGAAGGGCATCCGCCGTTACGGCCATGCCTACGTGCCGCTGGACGAAGCGCTCAGCCGCGTGGTGATCGACCTCTCCGGCCGTCCCGGTCTGGTGTACAACGTGGAATACACCCGCGCCAGCATCGGCCAGTTCGATGTCGACCTGTTCTCCGAGTTTTTCCATGGCTTCGTCAACCACAGCATGGTGACCCTGCATATCGACAATCTGCGCGGGGTAAACAGCCACCATCAGGCCGAAACCATCTTCAAGGCCTTTGGCCGCGCGCTGCGCATGGCCTGTGAAGTGGACGAACGCATGGGCGGTGCCACGCCGTCCACCAAGGGCACGCTGACGGCCTGAGCCGCAGCCCACCTTCATCCGAACAGTTAGGGGCATGATGAAAGTCGCAGTAATCGACTATGGCATGGGCAATCTGCACTCGGTGCTCAAGTCCATCCAGGCAGTCAACGACCAGGGCGCGGACATTTTCCTCAGCCGCGACCCGGAAGCCATCGTCAAGGCAGACAAGGTAGTGTTTCCCGGCCAGGGTGCCATGCCGGACTGCATGCGCGAGCTCAACAGCTACGGCCTGGCCGAGGCAGTACGTGAAACCACGCAAACCAAGCCGTTTTTTGGCATTTGCGTGGGTGCACAGTTGCTTTTCCAGCACAGTGAAGAAGGCGATACGCCCGGACTTGGCCTGTTTCCGGGCAATGTGGTCCGTTTTTCGGCTAACCTGACGGACGCCGCTGGCGAGCGCCTCAAGGTGCCGCACATGGGCTGGAACCGTGTTTACCAGACAACATCCCATCCGCTGTTTGCCGGGATAGAAGATGGCGAGCGTTTCTATTTTGTCCACAGCTACCATTTCGCCCCGGCCGATGCAGCGCTGACGCTGGCGGAAAGTGAGTACCCGGACAGATTTTCCTGTATCGTCGGGCGTGGCAATATCTTTGCGACGCAGTTTCATACCGAAAAGAGCCACCGTGCCGGTCTTCAGATGATGAAGAACTTCCTGGCATGGGACGGCAGTGTTTAACTTACGTTGATCTAGCACCATGCTGCTTATACCCGCTATCGACCTCAAAGATGGTCAATGCGTACGCCTGAAACAGGGCGTCATGGACGATGCCACCGTCTTTTCCGATGACCCGGTCCAGGTGGCCGCTCACTGGCGAGACCAGGGCGCACGACGCCTGCATCTGGTGGACCTGAACGGTGCCTTTGCCGGCAAACCCAAGAACCTGAATGTCATCCGCTCCATCCTGCAGGAAGTGGGCGACGACATGCCGGTGCAACTGGGTGGCGGCATCCGCGACCTGGACACCATCGAAAAATACCTCGACATGGGCCTGTCCTACGTCATCATCGGTACCGCCGCGGTGAAAACCCCCGGCTTCCTGCATGATGCCTGCGATGCCTTCCCCGGTCAGGTGATTGTCGGTCTGGATGCCAAGGATGGCATGGTGGCCATTGATGGCTGGGCCAAGATCACCAATCACAATGTGATCGACCTGGCCAAGCGCTTCCAGGATTACGGCGTCAATTCGGTGATCTACACCGACATCGGCCGTGACGGCATGATGAACGGCGTCAATATCGAAGCCACCGTCAAGCTGGCCCAGGCACTGACCATTCCGGTGATTGCCTCCGGCGGCCTGACCAACCTCGACGACGTACGCAATCTGTGCGCCGTGGAAGACGAGGGCATCGAAGGTGCCATCACCGGCCGTGCCATCTACGAAGGCAGCATCGACTTTGCTGCTGCGCAGACGCTGGCTGACGAATTGTCCGAGGCCTGATCCGGCTTTAACCCCCGGTTTGGCAAGGCTGTTGCCAAACCGGATCTCGCCTTCTGCCAAGAAGGCGAGGCACCCTTCCCAATCGGGGAAGGGCGGGGGGATGGGAATCGACAGGAAGGCTGTGGAATCAGCTACTGCGGTGGAGCAGCCCGGCTTGGCCGGGGCCGGTAACATCGGATCAAATTACTTTGTCAACAGCCTGTGGCCGAAGACGCTTCGGCCAAATTTTTTTGTGTTGCGAACATGACTCTGGCCAAACGCATTATCCCCTGCCTGGACGTGACTGCCGGTCGCGTCGTCAAGGGCGTCAACTTTGTCGGCCTGCGCGATGCCGGCGACCCGGTGGAAATCGCCCGGCGCTACAACGAGCAAGGTGCCGACGAGCTTACCTTTCTGGACATTACCGCCAGCTCTGACGACCGCGACCTGATCCTGCATGTGATCGAATCGGTGGCCGAACAGGTGTTCATCCCGCTGACCGTGGGTGGTGGCGTGCGCAAGGTGGAAGACATCCGTCGTCTGCTCAACGCCGGTGCCGACAAGGTCAGCATCAATACCGCTGCGGTGACCAACCCGGAACTGGTGCGCGAAGCCGCCGCCAAGTTTGGCAGCCAGTGCATCGTGGTGGCAGTGGACGCCAAGGCCGTCACCCCGGAAAACGACCGCTGGGAAGTGTTTACCCATGGCGGGCGCAACCGTACCGGCATCGACGCCGTGGAATGGGCGCAAAAGATGCAGGAATACGGTGCCGGTGAAATCCTGCTCACCAGCATGGACCGCGACGGCACCAAGATCGGCTTCAACCTGCCGCTGACCCGTGCCGTGTCCGAAGGCGTCGGCATTCCGGTGATTGCCTCCGGTGGCGTGGGCAATCTGCAGCATCTGGTGGATGGCGTGAAGCTGGGCAAGGCCGATGCCGTGCTGGCTGCCAGCATCTTCCACTTCAGCGAATACACGGTGCGCGAGGCCAAGGAAGCCATGCGTGACGCAGGCATCGAGGTGCGGCTATGAGCAACTGGCTGGACGAAGTGAAGTGGGACGCCCAGGGCCTGGTGACCGCCATTGCCCAGGACAGTGCTACCGGCCGCGTGCTGATGGTGGCCTGGATGAACCGCGAAAGCCTGCAACTGACGGCCGATACCGGCATTGCCCACTACTGGAGCCGCTCGCGCCAGAAGCTGTGGAAAAAGGGTGAGGAATCCGGCCATCTGCAAACCGTGGACGAGCTGCGGCTGGACTGCGACGGCGACGTCATCGTGATGCAGATCCGCCAGGCCGGTGGCATTGCCTGCCATACCGGTCGCGAAAGCTGCTTCTACCGCCGTTTTGAAAACGGTGGCTGGACCATCGTGGATGCGGTACTCAAAGACCCGGACGCCATTTACCAGCACAAGCATTGAGTTGCGCCGTGTCAAACGGCTGCCATCCGCAGCCGTTACAATGACAAGCCGCCTCCGGGCGCTAACGGCCGATGCGTGAATCGGCCTATACTTGCCGAATTCCCAGTATGCAAAGGTGAAGCATCATGACCTTCGATGTGCTCAAGACTGTAGCCGACACCCTGGAAGCCCGCCGCGAGGCGAGCCCCCAGTCCTCCTATGTGGCCTCCCTGTTTCACAAGGGTGAAGACGCCATTCTGAAAAAAGTGGCAGAAGAGGCGGCAGAAACCATCATGGCCTCCAAGGACAAGGACAAGCTGCATCTGGTGCGTGAAGTAGCCGACCTGTGGTTCCACTCCATGGTGCTGCTGGCTTATCATGGCCTGCGTCCGGAAGACGTGCTGATGGAGCTGCATCGTCGTGAAGGCATTTCCGGCATCGACGAAAAAGCCTCCCGTCCCTCCTGAACCGCTGACAGGACCATGCTATGAGTGACTGCATTTTCTGCAAGATTGCCGCAGGGGAGATTCCCTGCAACAAGGTATACGAAGACGACGAAGTGCTGGCTTTCCATGACATCCGTCCGCTGGCTCCGGTTCATTTCCTGATCATTCCCAAGCTGCACGTGGCCTCGCTGGCCGAGTGCGGCCCGGAACACGAAGCCCTGCTGGGCCGCATCATGGGCCTGGTGCCGCGTCTGGCTGCCGAGCAGGGCCTGGCGGCCGGCTTCAAGACCGGCATCAATACCGGTCATGGTGGCGGCCAGGAAGTGTTCCACCTGCATGTGCATGTATTCGGCCACAAGGGCTGATGGTGTAAACGGCGTACCCGGCCAAGGGTGCGCCTGATCATTTTGAAAGGAAGTTGCAATGGGTTCTTTCAGTATCTGGCACTGGCTGATTGTGCTGTTGATCGTGGTGCTGGTGTTTGGCACCAAAAAACTGAAAAACGTGGGTGAAGACCTGGGCGGCGCCGTGCGTGGCTTCAAGGAAGGCATGAAGGGCGAGAACGAAAAGGCTGACAAGCCTGCCGAAACCGGCCGCATCATCGACAACGAATCCGACAAGAAATAAACCACAGGCCGCATCGTGTTCGATATCAGCTTTGGTGAAATCCTCCTGATCGGCATCGTGGCACTGGTGGTGCTGGGGCCGGAGCGCCTGCCCACCGTTGCCCGCACCCTGGGTGCGCTGGTGGCGCGTGCCCAGCGCTTTGTTGCCAGCGTCAAGGCCGATATCCATCAGCAGGCCAATCTGAGCGGCCTGGATGGCCTGCGCAACGATATCCAGGATGCGGCCAGCAGTTTCAAGGCGCAGATGGAAGCGGAAGTGCAGGGCGTGCGGCAGGAAATGGCCGCCCAGTCCGCCCAGCTGCAGCAACTGTCCAGTGAGGCCAAGGCACCGCTGGAAGAGGCCGCCCGCACCATTCATGGCGGGCTGGATTTGCAGGCATCGGTACCTGCCGCCGTGGTATCCACCGTGGTGGAGGAAAAGTCCGCGCCGGAAGCCCCGCCACGCGACGAAAACCAGCTGGACCTGTTTGATGACATGCCGCCAGCGTCCGGTCAGACTTCCACCCCATCCCATCCTCACGCATGAACGAACAACCTTTGCTTGTCCATCTGCTGGAATTGCGCACGCGGCTGGTACGCGCCATTCTGGGCCTGATGCTGGTGTTTCTCGGCCTGTTCCACTGGTCTGGCGATATCTATCATTTGCTGGCCAAACCCTTGCTGGACGCGCTGCCCAATGGCGGCAGCATGATTGCCACCGAGGTGACGGCCACCTTCTTCGTGCCGATGAAGCTCACCATGCTGGTGGCCTTCCTCATTTCGCTGCCCAACACCCTGTACCAGGTGTGGGCCTTTGTCGCACCGGGGCTGTACAGCCACGAGAAAAAACTGATCCTGCCGTTGGTGGTGGCTAGCGTGCTGCTGTTCTTGCTGGGGATGGCGTTTGCCTATTTCCTGGTGTTCCCGGTAGCCTTTCACTTTTTCTCCATGATGACGCCCAGCGGGGTGAGCATGATGACCGACATCGACAAATACCTGTCGTTTGTCATGGGCATGTTCATCGCCTTTGGCGTGACCTTTGAAGTACCCATCATCGTGATTGTGCTGGTGCGCATGGGGGTGATTTCCATTGCGCAGCTACGCGAAGCACGGCCTTATGTGATTGTCGGTGCCTTCGTGGTGGCAGCGGTGGTCACGCCGCCGGATGTGTTGTCGCAAACCATGCTGGCCGTACCGCTGTGGTTGCTGTACGAAGTAGGCATCATCATGGCGGTATTCATGGCGCGCCCCGGTCGTGCCGTGAGCGTTGGAAGTCAGGAAAAATGAACCGAAAACTGTTTCACTATGGCGCGGCTGCCAGTCTGGTCGCCCTGATTCTGCTGACCCTGGCCTGGGAGCTGTGGCTGGCCCCGGTACGACCGGGCGGCTCGTTTCTGGCGCTCAAGGCTGTCATCCTGCTGGCCCCGCTGATGGGCATTCTCAAGGAGCGCCTGTATACCTACCAGTGGTCCAGCATGTTCATTCTGGCCTTCTTTACCGAGGGCATCATGCGCAGCTGGGGGGATAGCGGCTTGTCGCAAACCCTGGCCTTGTGGGAAGTGGCAATCAGCGTGGTGTTCTTTGGCTGCGTGCTGGGTTTTGCCCGCACTTTCAAGCGCAAACCGGCCTGAATTGTTTTGCCGGAAGTTGCTACACCAAACCTGCCATTGGCAGGTTTTGTTTTTTCTTTGTTAATCCCAAGCAAACGCGCAAAATCCTGCACAAATTCTGCTTGTATTTTAAAGTAAAAATTTTAACTGATCTTAACATCTTGTCGCCTTTGAAGCTTCGATTAGAATATCGTCATTAATGAAGAGTCGAGTATTTCAGACTCATCACACTCAAGCTTCTGAAGGGTCGCGCATGCACTCTCCGTCCTCTGCCGGACAACATGGTTTCATTCCTCCGCAGGCTACACATCTGGACCCCTTGCTGGATTGTCTTTTTGCCCTGGCGCGTTCGTATGGCATCAATGCCACCCGCGAATCGCTGGTGGCAGGCATTCCACTCACCAATAACCGTTTGAATCCGTCCATGTTTTCACGGTCGGCGCGGCGCATCGGCCTGACCTCCCGCGTGGTGCGCCAACCGCTGGACAAGCTGCGCGACGCGCTGCTGCCCGCCGTGTTGCTGCTGGATGGCGAAGAAGCCTGCATTCTGCGCGCCATCGACCCGGAAAGCGGCATGGCACGGGTGAGCTTCTCCGAGCTGACCGAATCCGAAGTAAGCATTTCGCTGGATGAACTGGCCGGCAAATACCTGGGACTGGCCATCTTTGTCCGCCCCCGCTTCAATTTTGAACGCCGCGCGCCGGAGCTGGGTGAAATCCGCTCGCGCCACTGGTTCTGGCAAACCGTCTACGGCGGCCTGCCGCTGTATCGCGACGCCATGATTGCCGCCTTGCTGATCAACCTGTTTGCGCTGGTGATTCCGCTGGTGTCGATGAATGTGTACGACCGGGTGGTGCCCAATATGGCAACCGAGACACTGTGGGTGCTGGCCATTGGCGGCTTGCTGGCCCTGGTGTTCGACTTTTTGCTGAAGATGACGCGCGCCTATCTGATCGACCTGGCCAGCAAACGGGTGGATGTGACGCTGTCCAGCCTGATCATGGAGCGGGTGCTGGGCATCCGCATGGAAGCCCGGCCAGCCTCGGTGGGCGCGTTTTCCTCCAATCTGCGGGCTTTTGAAACCGTGCGCGACTTCATTGCCTCGGCCTCCATCACCGCCCTGATCGACCTGCCGTTCGTGCTGATCTTCCTGCTGGTGATCCTGTGGATTTCCCCGCTCTTGACCGTGCCGGTGCTGGTGGGCGGCTTGCTGATGATCGTGTTTGCCCTGCTCATCCAGGAAAAGATGAAAGAGCTGACCGAGGCCACCTTGCGTGCCTCGGCCCAGCGCAATGCCCAGCTGGTGGAAAACCTGGCTGCGCTGGAAACCATCAAGATCCTGGCCGCGGAAGGCCAGCAGCAGGGGCGCTGGGAGCAGGGCACGCTGTTTCTGGCCCAGGTGGGTGCGCGGCTGAAGCTGCTGGCCACTTCGGCCAACACCTTTGCCGGTTTCATCACCCAGCTGGTATCCATCGTGATGCTGGTGCTGGGGGTGTACCAGATCATGGATGGCAATACCTCGCAGGGTGGGGTGATTGCCGCGGTGATGCTGTCCGGCCGTGCCATGGCACCGCTAGGCCAGCTGGTGGGCTTGCTCACCCAGTATCACAACGCCAAGACGTCGCTGTCCTCGCTGGATGGCTTCATGAACATGCCGGTGGAGCGGCCGCAGGATGCCAACTTCTTCCACCGCACCAGCTTCCAGGGTGAGATCGAGTTCCGCAATGTCTCGTTCAGCTATCCGGATAATCCGCAGCAGGCGCTGCGCAATGTCTCGTTCAAGATCAAGGCTGGCGAACGGGTGGCCATCATCGGCCGGGTGGGTTCCGGCAAGTCCACCTTGCAAAAGCTGATCCTGGGCCTGTTCCAGCCAACCGAGGGTTCGGTGCGGGTGGATGGCATCGACATCAACCAGGTGGACCCGGCCGAGCTGCGCCGCCATATCGGCTATGTGCCGCAGGATGCAGTGCTGTTCTACGGCACGCTACGCCAGAACATTGCCATGGGTGCGCCGCATGCCTACGACGCCAGCGTGGCTGCTGCGGCGGAACTGGCGGGCCTGTCCGACTTCATCAACGGTCATCCGCAAGGCTTTGACATGGTGATCGGCGAGCGCGGTGATTCGCTCTCCGGCGGCCAGCGCAAGGCGGTGACCATTGCCCGTGCGCTGCTCAATGCACCGCCCATCCTGCTGATGGACGAACCCACCAGCAATATGGACCACACCACCGAAGGCCAGATCAAGCAAACCCTTGCCAAGGTGATGGCGGGCAAGACCATGATCATGGTGACCCATCACAATGCCCTGCTGGATCTGGCCGACCGCCTGATCGTGATCGACAACGGTGCCATTGTGGCTGACGGACCCAAGGCCGCCGTGATTCAGGCCTTGCAACAAGGCCAGGTGGGGAGGGCAGGCTGATGAAAAAAACATGGAAACAACGCCTGCAAGGCTGGATTCGTGGCGGACAGGGACGAACCTCGCCGTACTGGGACAAGCTGATGGACTGGGCGGCGGCGCGCGATTTGCAGGACCGCCAGGATTTTGCCACCGACGGAGACTGGGCCATTCTGGAACAGAATCCGGGCCGGCCACGCGTGTTTGTCTGGAGCATGCTGGCCTTGCTGGTGGTGGCACTGCTGTGGGCAGCCCTGTCGCAGATTGACGAAGTGGCACGTGGTGAAGGCAAGGTGGTGCCGGTATCGCAAAACCAGCATATCCAGAGCCTGGATGGCGGCGTGGTATCCAAGATTCTGGTCAAGGAAGGCCAGATCGTGCAAAAAGGCCAGCTGCTGCTGAATATCGACAACACCCGCTTTGTTTCTTCGCTGAACGAAAACCAGGCCCAGTATCTGTCCTTGCTGGCCAAGGCGGCGCGGCTGCGTGCCATTGCCAACAACGTGCCGTTCGAATTGCCCAAGGAAGTGGAGCAGCAGGCGGCCGATATTGCCCGGCAGGAAACCGACCTTTACCAGACCAAGCGTCGCGAACTGGATGCCAATGTGTCCATCGCCCGGCAGGAGCTGACCCAGCGCTCGCAAGAACTGAACGAAGTGCGTGCCAAGCTGGCCCAGGCGCAGCAAGGCTACCAGCTGACGCAGCGCGAGCTGGCGGTTACCAAGCCTTTGAAAGAGTCAGGTGCGGTATCGGACGTCGACCTGCTGCGCTTGCAGCGAGATGTATCGCGCTATCAGGGTGAACGCGACATGGCCAGTGCGCAGATTCCCAAACTGCAAGCCGCCATCAGCGAAGCCAACCACAAGATCCAGGAAGTGGAGCTGAACTTCCGCAATCAGGCCAGCGCCGAATTGTCCGACACCATGGGCAAGATCAACAGCCTGTCCGCCGGTAGCTCCGGCCTGGCCGACAAGGTCAAGCTGTCCGAGGTACGTTCGCCGGTGAAGGGTGAAGTGAAGCGTCTGTTTGTCAACACCATTGGCGGCGTGGTGCAGCCGGGCAAGGACATCCTGGAAATTGTCCCGCTGGAAGATTCGCTGATGATCGAAACCCGCGTGTCGCCGCGTGACATCGCCTTCCTGCGCCCCGGCCAGCGTGCCATGGTGCGTTTTACCGCTTACGACTACACCGTGTACGGCGGCATGGAAGGCAGCCTGCAGGAAATCGGTGCCGATACCGTGACCGACGACAAGGGCAATGCCTTTTACATTGTCAAGGTGCGCACCAGCCAGGGCGCACTGGGCGAGAAACACCTGCCCATCATTCCCGGCATGGTGGCGCAGGTGGACATCATGACAGGCAAGAAGAGCATTCTTTCCTATCTGTTGAAACCGGTGTTGCGTGCCAAGGCAGAGGCCTTTACCGAACGATGAACGCTCCCGTCATCCTGATTACCGCCAGCAGCGCCCTGGCCGATGGTTGGGCCGACAGTCTGGGACTGCAAGACGCCCTGCGTCTGCCGGACCTGGCCGCGCTCAACCGTGCCAACGTGGCGGCCGACAGTCTGGTTCTGCTGGATCTGGCGGCCACCGCCCCCGGCGAGCAGGACATGCAACAGGCCTGCCAGCACTGTCGGGTATTGGCGCTGTCCTCCTTGCCGCGCGACGAAGAAGGCATGCTGTGGCTGCAATATGGCGCAGCGGCCTATGCCCACGCCATGAGTACCCCCGACCTGCTGCAACAGGTATTCGATACTGTGCAGTCCGGTGGCACCTGGGTGGGGCGCAGCATCATGCAGCAACTGTGTGCCCGCTTTGGTCGCCAGCTGCCAGCCAGGACCGAAACCGACTGGCGCAGCCGCCTGTCTGCGCGCGAGCAGGACGTGGTGGCGGCGCTGCGTGAAGGCCGCTCCAACAAGGATATTGCCCGCCAGCTGGATATTTCCGAACGCACGGTCAAGGCGCACCTGACTTCGGTGTTCCAGAAGTTCGGGGTGGAGGACCGCCTGCAACTGCTGCTTAAACTCACTGCTGTCTAGTGCTGCCCCGGCCTTGCCGATCAAGCCGCTCTGTCAATTTGATAGAGCGGCTTTGTTCTTTTATGACAATACGAAATTTCTGAAAATAAGCAGGACTTTGCCCTTCAGTACAATATATTTTCTCGTCATGACTGACTAAGCTGGCCGAACTGCATATTGCGTTTTCAGGAGTCAGACATGAGCACCACTGCTGTCCAAGGTCAGGTTGTTGCCGTTAACGGCGTTGCCAAAGCGATTGATGCCCAGGGGCATGAACGTATCCTCAAGGCCGGCGACATCATCCAGCCGGGTGAGCGCGTGGTGCTGCTGGATGGCGCTACCCTGTCGGTGGCCCGTGCCGACGGTGAGCTGCTGAATGTGGATGGCCCGCGCGAAATGGCGCTGACGACCGAAACCATGCAGCCGCAAACCACAGACAAGACCGAAGCTGCCGTGGCCAAGCTGGCGCCGGAAGCGCAGCAAGTGCTGGCAGCCCTGGAAAACGGTCAGGACCCCTTGGCCCAGCTTGATCCTGCAGCGGCCGGCCTGAACGGTGCCGGTGGTGCCGACGAAGGCAGCCACGGCTTTGTCCGCCTGATGCGGGTGAGCGAAGCACTGGGCGGTGCGCTGGGTGACGGTGCCGGTGGTGCCGCCTTCAACCTGCCGACCGAACAAAACCTGACAACCAGCAATACCGCAGTACCGGTCAATGTCAGCATCGACAACATCAGTGCCACCAACGACGCCACGCCCACCATTCACGGTACCGGCATTCCCGGCCTCACCGTCATCGTCACCAATACCTCCGGTGCGGTAATTGGCAGTGCAGTCGTGGGCAGCGATGGTAACTGGTTCATCACCCCCACTTCGCCGCTGCCGGATGGCACCGACACGCTGATTGCCACCAGCACCAATACCGCCGGTGCCACGGCCACGGCAACAGCTACCGCCATCATCGACACCACCCCGCCGGCCACGCCGACGGTCACCATCAGCGAGCACGGCACACCGGATGGTGTGATCAACGCCAGCGAACTGGTCAACGGCAAGGTGGAAGCCACCGTCAAGCTGGATGCAGCCGATCTGGCCAAGAACGGCAGCGCCACCATCGTGGTCAACGATGGCGGCCACACCACCACCCTGGTAGTGCATGCCGATGGCAGCGTCACTGGCAGCGATGCCAATGTGAGCGCCAGCTACAGCAATGGCACCGTCACCCTGGACATTACCAAGCCTGCTGATGGCAGCACGGTGACCGTGAGTGCCTCCCAGTCCGACGCTGTGGGCAATACCTCGGGTACCGCGACGGACGCAGCCACCCTGCATGCCACCCTGCCGACCGCCACCATCACGGTGGACAACGTCACCGCCGACAACATCCTCAATATCCGTGAG
>NZ_JAYSDA010000005.1:127413-217056 GCF_041914625.1 Aquitalea pelogenes
TTCTCCGGCGACATGGTCACCATCACCGGCACGGTGGGTGGCGATGCCAAGCTGGGTGACAAGGTGACGCTGGATATTGGCGGTGCGCACTACGAAACCACCGTGATCGACATCAATGGCCAGCTGGGCTTCTCCAAGGTGGTAGGTACTGGCGATTTGTCCAGCGCCACCAATATCCACGCCACGGTAAGCGTGAGCGACAGCTACAACAACACCGCCACCGCCTCGACTGACCATGCCTACTCGGTAGACCTGAAGGCTCCGACCATTGCCATTGATGCCACTCTGGCTGGTGACAATGTGGTGAATGCAGCCGAGCAGAAACAGCCGCTGACCATCAGTGGTACCACCAGTGGTGTGGAAGATGGGCAAACCGTCGATGTCCAGTTCAATGGCGAACACTACAGTGCCACCGTGACCAATAACAGCTGGACGGTAGATGTGCCTGCTGTGAATGTTGCCAAGCTGGCAGATGGCCAGAGCTATACCATTACCGCCAATGTTCAAGATCTGGCCGGTAACAGTGCAGTGCCCGCGCAGCATGGCCTGGGTGTACATGTCACGGCACCGGAAGCCACCATCACGGTGGACAACGTCACCGCCGACAACATTCTCAATATCCGTGAGTTCTCCGGCGACATGGTCACCATCACCGGCACGGTGGGTGGCGATGCCAAGCTGGACGACAAGGTGACGCTGGATATTGGTGGTGCGCACTACGAAACCACCGTGATCGACATCAACGGCCAACTGGGCTTCTCTGTTGATGTGGGTACCGGTGATCTGTCCAGTGCCACCAAAATCCACGCCACGGTAAGTGTGAGCGACAGCTACAACAATACCGCTACCGCTTCCACCGATCATGACTACCTGGTTGACCTGACATCGCCCAAGGCCAGCATCACGGTTGATCCGGTGACTGCCGACAATGTACTGAACATCCAGGAAACCAGCGGCAACACCGTCACCGTCACCGGCACGGTAGGCGGGGACGTCAAGGTTGGCGACACGGTGACGCTGACCGTGAATGGCCACAACGCTTATGGCAATGTGCTGGATCTGGGTAATGGCAAGCTGGGTTACAGCATTGCTGTCAGCAGCGATGACCTGAAGAACGACAGCAATATCCACGCCAGCGTCACTACCAGCAGCATTGGTGGCAATTCTGGCGATGCCAGCACCAACCACAGCTATGGCCTGGACTTGCAGGCACCGACCATCAGCATTGATAGCGGCCTGGCTGGCGACGACATTGTCAATGCGGCCGAGCACAAGTTGCCGTTGACCATCAGTGGCAGCACCAGTGCCGAAGACGGCCAGACTGTTGATGTAGTGCTCAATGGTCAGCATTACAGCGCCATCGTGAACAATGGCAGCTGGAGTACCGAAGTACCGGCTACCGATGTAGTCAAGCTGGCCGATGGCAGCAGCTACACCATCACTGCCGATGTCAGCGACAAGGCAGGTAATCCGGCAGTCGAAGCCAGCCACAAGCTGTCGGTCGATACCAGCGCCACCATCACCATCCTTGATGACGGCAGCGGCGGCGACCACATCTTCAACCAGAGCGAAGCCGGCACCGTGAATGTCACCGGTACCACCAATGGTGTGGAACCGGGCCAGGCGGTGTACGTCACCTTCACCGACGGTGCCAATTCGGTATCCAGCATTGTGTACGTGCAGAAAGACGGCAGCTGGAGCACTTCCGGCGACCTGACGCTGGACCTGACCAGCCTGGAGCAGGGCAAGATCAGCGTGACCGCCAGTGTGGTTGACAAGGCGGGCAATACCGCCAGCGACAGCGTCAATAACGATGTGCTGGACACCCAGGCCACCATCACCATCGCCAATGATGGCAGTGGCAAGGATGGCGTGTTCAACAAGACCGAAGCGGCCGCAGCAGCAGTCAGCGGCAGCACCACGGGTGTGGAAGCAGGCCAGACGGTTACCGTTACCTTCACTGACAGCCAGAATCATGTTGTCAGCGTGAATACCAAGGTAGGCGCGGACGGCAGCTGGACGGTACCGGCGCAAAGCCTGAGCGGCCTGGTGGATGGCACGGTGACGGTGAAAGCAGCAGTCAGCGACGTGGCCGGTAACAAGGCCAGCGACAGCCACAACGACAGCCTGGATACCCAGGCCACCATCACCATCGCCAGTGATGGCAGTGGCAAGGATGGCGTGTTCAACAAGACCGAAGCGGCCGCAGCAGCAGTCAGCGGCAGCACCACGGGTGTGGAAGCAGGCCAGACGGTTACCGTTACCTTCACTGACAGCCAGAATCATGTTGTCAGCGTGAATACCACGGTAGGCGCTAACGGCAGCTGGACGGTACCGGCGCAAAGCCTGAGCAGCCTGAGCGATGGCAGCGTGACCGTGAAGGCGCAAGTCAGCGACCTGGCCGGCAACACTGCTACCGACAGCCACAAGGATGGTCTGGACACCCAGGCCACCATCACCATCACCAACGACGGCAGCGGCGGCGACCACATCTTCAACCAGAGCGAAGCCGGCACCGTGAATGTCACCGGTACCACCAATGGTGTGGAACCGGGCCAGGCGGTGTACGTCACCTTCACCGACGGTGCCAATTCGGTATCCAGCATTGTGTACGTGCAGAAAGACGGCAGCTGGAGCACTTCCGGCGACCTGACGCTGGACCTGACCAGCCTGGAGCAGGGCAAGATCAGCGTGACCGCCAGTGTGGTGGACAAGGCGGGCAATACCGCCAGCGACAGTCTGACCAAGGAAACGCTGGATACGGTAGCGCCGACCCTTACCATCGGCACGCTGGCTGGTGATGACATCATCAATGCCAAGGAGCACGCTCAGCCGCTTACCATCAGTGGTACCACCAGTGCCGAAGATGGCCAGAAAGTGGACGTGGTGCTCAACGGTACGCACTACAGCGCTACGGTGAGTGGTGGCAACTGGAGCACGGTAGTGTCCGCGGGCGATGTGGCCAAGCTGGAAGACGGCAAGAGCTACACCGTGACCGCCGATGTGCGTGATGTGGCCGGCAATGCCGCACCGGAAGCCAGCCATGCGCTGGCGGTGGATACCACTGCACCGGATGCGCCGAAGGTCAGCTTTGTTGCCAGCGGTACTTACAGCTACAGCAACTACTTTGGCATCGACGATGCCCATATCAGCACCCCGGTGAGTGGCCAGAATGCACTGAGCACCGTACTGGGCGATCTGGTTAACCTGAACCCCACGGCCACCTTCATTGCCCAGTCGATCAACTTTGGCACCAGCAGCGGGGCCTGGCAGGACAGCTCGCTGGCGGTGAAGAGCAATCTGGGCAGCTCCGGCGCCTTGCAGGACTTCATCACCAACAGCCATGGCAGTACCGGCACCGACCTGCAACTGGCCGGCAACTATGGCACCACCTCGCGCGCCATCGTGGAAACCGGCGGCGTTTTCACTGCTGCTGCCGGTAACTACACCATTGCCGTGCGTGCGGATGATGGCTACCTGCTGATGATTGACGGCAAGGTTGTGGCGCAGGAAGTCAACAACCAGTCCCCGGCAACGGCCTGGTACACGGTTCATCTGGATGCCACGGCCAACAACCAGCACACCATGCAGATCGTGTACTGGGATCAGGGCGGGCTGGCCACGCTGCAAGTCAGCCTGGAACAGAATGGCAACAACATCGTCAATCTGCTGCAACCGGATAGCACGGTTACCGCACAGGTCACCCTCAACGCCAATGACCAGGCGGTACTGGTGAATGGTGGTTCGGTACACCTTACTGGTAGTGGCAATACCGACCTGACCTTGCATCTGGAAAGTGGCAAGCTGGTAGACGGCAGCCACAACAGCTACAGCTACCAGAACGGGGTGATTTCACTGAGCATGGCCGCACCGGCTGCCGGTGCCTCCATCGCACTGGCGGCAACGGTTTCCGACAAGAGCGGCAATATCTCGCCGTCGGCATCTGCAAGTTACAGCCAGCCGGTCATCCCCACCGGCCATCTGCAGCATGATGCTGTCAATGATACCGGCAGCAATAGCGCCGACAGCATCACGGCAGACAAGACCCCGGTCATCACCGGCACGGCAGATGCCAACAGCCAGATCACGGTGACCCTGAACGGCCACAGCTACACCACCAGCGCTGACAACACCGGCCACTGGTCGGTAAGCGTGAGTGATGCACTGCCGGATGGTGTTTATATTCCGCTGGTCAAGGCCGTGGATGCCAATGGCGCCACTGCTACCGGCTTTGGCACCGCTTTTGCGGTGGATGGTACGGCTACCATCACCATTGCCAGTGACGGTAGCGGCAGCGACGGTGTGTTCAACAAGAGCGAAGCCGCAGCGGCTGTGGTTAGCGGCACCACCAGCGGTGTGGAAGCAGGCCAGACCGTTACCGTCACCTTCACCGACAGTGCCAATCACGTCGTCACTACCACCACCAAGGTGGGCAGCGATGGCAGCTGGTCGGTATCGCCTGCCAGCCTGAGCAGCCTGAGCGACGGCAAGGTGACCGTGAAGGCTCAAGTCAGCGACCTGGCCGGCAATACCGCTACCGACAGCCACAAGGACGGTCTGGACACCCAGGCCACCATCAAGATCACCAACGACGGCAGCGGTGGCGACCACATCTTCAACCAGACCGAAGCCGGTACGGTGAATGTCACCGGCACCACCAGTGGTGTGGAACCGGGCCAGGCGGTGTATGTCACCTTCACCGACGGTGCCAATTCGGTATCCAGCATTGTGTACGTGCAAAAAGACGGCAGCTGGAGCACTTCCGGCGACCTGACGCTGGACCTGACGGGTCTGGAGCAGGGCAAGATCAATGTCACTGCCAGCGTGGTGGACAAGGCGGGCAATACCGCCAGCGACAGCGTCAACAACGACATCCTGGATACCCAGGCCCCGTTGGCGGCACAGCTGTCGTCCACAACCACTACTGCCGCCATCACCGGCCTGTTCAACACCGGTCTGGATGCCAATGGTCATGCCGTGGCAGCTGGCCAGGTTGATGCAAACTACACGCTGCTGTCCAAGCCTGCTGGTGCCAGCCTGAATGGCACCACGGTGGTAAGCGAGACCGATGCTGGCGGCAAGCATTGGGTGACCAATGACTACAGCAAGTCGCAGTGGATTGGCGACATGTCCGACAGCTATGGCCGCTATACCTACCAGACCACCTTCACGATTGCGTCCACGGCCGATCTGGCAACGGTGCTGATCAGTTTCGATCTGTCGGCGGATGACAATGTGCACATTCTGGTCAATGGCAAGGATACCGGCCTGTCCTACAACTCGCTGTGGACGCAGATCCAGCATGTCGACCTGAGCAACGACAGCGGGGCAGGCAGCCTGTTTGTGGTGGGCAACAACACGCTGACCTTCGAGGTGGACAACTCCGGTGGCGGCGCAACTGGCCTGAAGGTGGACAATATGGTGGCCACTGTCCAGGGGCAGGTGCTGGAGCTGGATGTTTCGCTGGCCGGTACCGGTGCGGTTGCCAACGACACGCTGACTATCACTGCGGTGGAACACGGCGCGACCACCACCACCACCCATGTGCTGACCAGCAACGACATCAGCCATGGCATTGTCAGCCAGTCGCAACATCAGCCGGATGCCCACACGGTATCCACTTATACCGCCACCCTGACTGACAAGGCCGGTAATGTGTCCACCGTGGCGACGGAAACCGTGTTCGGTTCCGGTAACCATACGGTGAGCGACGGCGTAGGTGTGGATACCTTCAAGTGGACGCTGGCTTCCAATGGCAGCAGCAGTGCCGCGGCTACCACCACCATCAGCAACTTCGATCTGGCTGACCATGCCAGCGGTGGCTCGGCGCTGGACCTGAAAGACCTGCTGCAAGGGGAAAACCACACCTCTGGCATCGGCAACCTCACCAGCTACCTGCACTTCACCCAGAGTGGCAGCGATACCACGGTGCACGTCAGTGCCTCGGGCAGTTTTGCCAACACCACGGCTGGCGATACCGTGGACATCGTGCTCAAGGGCGTGTCGCTGGCAGATCTGGGTGGCGGCCTGGGGCATACCTCGGATACGCAGATCATCCAGAACCTGCTGAACCACGGCAAGCTGATCACCGACTGAAACCGGCTCAGCCAACAAAAAAACCGACAGTCAGACACTGTCGGTTTTTTTATGCATCCGGCTTGTCAGGCCGACTGCCGGGGCCAGGATGTCGTATCAGTGAATGGCCGGGCCGGTCAGGCAGTGCACGCCCATTTCTACCAGTGCCGTGGCATCTTCGACGTTGCTGATGCCCTTGGCTTCCAGCTGCACACCCATCAGGGCGGCCATGCGCAGCAGGCCGCGCAGGAGCGCGGCACGGCCTTCATCTGCGTGAATACCCTGGGTGAGGGTGCTGTCGAGCACCAGATAGCTGATGCTGGCCTCGTGGGTGCGGGCCACCAGTGCCAGGTTGTGGCCCTGGATTTCCACCGCCAGCTGATGTCCTGCCGGGCGTATGGCACGGCTGAAGGCGACAAAGTGTTCCCAGTGCTCGTCCAGGCCGGTTTCATGGAATTCAAAGTTGATCTGACGTTCCGGGTAGCGCTGCAACAACTGCAGGATGGCCGGCAGGAAGTCCGGATACTGCAAGGAAGCCGGCGACATGTTCACCGCCAGGCAGGCCGCGGGGCCTTGCTGCAAGGCCAGTTGCAGGGTGTTGATGTCCAGCCGGTGCACCAGGCCCAGCCGGGCGGCCTGCGACACCAGGCGTAGCGCGCTCATGGCGGGCAGGCTATCCCGTGCCGGACGATACAGCATGCCTTCGTGCCACAGCACATGACGTTCCGGGTCACATACCGGATACCAGCGCAGCTGCAGCGAATCATCCTGGCAGGCAGCCTCTAGCAAGGGTTTCCAGTCCGGCTGTACCTGACTGGAGGCCTCGGCATGCTGCTGGTCCAGCACCCAGCTGTTCAGCGGCTGGGCTTCGGCCAGTGTCAGGCTGTCGCTGGCACGCGCCAGCACATCGCGCAGGGTGTCGCCGCTGTGGAATGCGGTAATGCCGATATGGCCCAGGCCCGGCTGGTCGGACAAATCCATGGTCCAGTACACCGGCCACAGCAGGCAAAGCTCGTCCGCCAGCTTGCCGGCTTCATCCACCCCCAGCTCCGGGCAGAACAGCGCGAAGTCGGCACCGCGCAGGCGGGTGGCCATCCAGCCACGCTGTGACTGGCAACGGGTGGACAAATCATCCGCCACCCGCTTGAGCAGGGCATCGGTACGTTGCCCGCCCAGCCGCTGGTTCAGCTCGGCCAGGCCCGCTACCCGCACCAGCAGCAAATGCCCGCTAGCCGGGTCGGCCTGCGGGTCCAGCAAGCTGTTGAAACGTTGTTCGAAAGCCTCACGGTTGGGCAGGCCGGTATTGCTGTCGGTCAGCACCTCGCGGCGCAGGCGGTCCACTTCGTCCCTGAGGCCCAGCAGGTAGTTTTGCAGCCGTTCCACCATGTGGTTCATCGCCATGGCTACTTCGGCCAGTTCCGGAATGCCCGGAATGGCAATGCGCATGAAACGCTGTTCACTGATGGCGTGGGCCTGGGTCACCACGGTTTGCAGTTCGCGGCGCAGCTTGCGGATGTCCAGCACTCCCAGCAGGCCGGCAGACAGCCCGATCACCACCAGCCAGAACACGGTTTGCAAGGCACCTTGCCACAGCGAACTGTAGGCATAGCCCAGATGGGCGCGCACCACGATACGCCCGGCCTGCAGCCAGCCATTGCTGACCTGGGCCTGGCCGTCCTGTGGCTTGAGCGGCAGCAGGTGGTGGAACCAGGCCGGGGTATCTTCCAGGCCGTTGCGGTTGCGCAGGTGGATGGTCATGTCGGCAGGCACGCCTTCCCAGCTGATTTCGGCGAAATGCCCTTGCTCGAAGGCCGCTCCCAGCAGGGTTTGCGCCATTACAGGGTCCGCCTTGTACTGGGTGACCATCAGCGCCAGCGCATTGGCGGTATCGGCGCTTTGTGCCGTCAGCTGTTGTTCCAGATAGCTGCGGGCATTGAGCAGGTTGGCAATCAGCGCCCCGCCGATGGACAGGGTGACCAGCAACAAGAGCAACAGCCACAGGCGCTGTACCAGCGAGAGTTTGCGCGACATCACGGGTGTACTCAAAAGGCAAAACCTTCCGTTTTCAGTTTATCCAGCAGCTGTTTCCAGCGGGTCAGCCGGTTGACATTGTTGTTCTGGGTGCCGCCCACCCAGATGCTTTCCATATTGAAGCTGAATACCGGGATCAGGTCGGGCCGCTGCGAGGCAGGCTGGATGCTGGTGATCAGGTTATCCAGAATCAGCGGCTCCACGGTCGGACTGGCATAGTATGCCAGCACCATATGCGCCTGGGTAACATTGCTGGAGGGGCCGCCAATGCGCGCCTTCACATAAGTCAGGCGGATCTTGTCCGGTGCCATGCCCAGCAAGCGTAGCGATACGTATTTGGCAATCACGAAGCCCTTGCAGTCGGCCATGCCCTTGCCAAAGGTTTCCAGCGGTGTGGCCCAGTAGTCCTCCTGCCGCCATACCTGGCTGTTTTCAGCATAGGTGATGCGCCGGTTGAAAAACTCGTTCACATCCTTCAGCCGTGCGCTGTCGCTACTGCCCGCATTGTTCAGCATGGCTTGCCAGTCGCGGTACAAGCGCTGTGCCTGCGGGCCATAGCGCGCCACGGTCTGTTCGCTGGGCAGGCTGCTGCCGGTCACCGCCAGACACAACAACCATCCCAGCAACACGGGCAGCAGGGCGCGCCAGCCGCTGCGTAGCAGGCTGAGGGGGGCAATGGCGCAGAATGGCGTCATGAAGGGGAATGAAACGCGCATGGCATTAATTGTGTAAAAAAAGGGCAGTGACAGTAAAATTCCGTGTGTATAATTGTTAGATAGTGTTTAAAAATGTTGTTTAAAATTAATCACACATTCGATATGGGGTAGTATCAATGAGAAATTTGCGCAAATCCATCAGTTTGTCGGTCGCCATTGGTCTGGCAGGTGTGGCCGCTTTGTTGCCGCAAGCCGCCAATGCCATCGAGGTGAATGCTGCCGTCCAGCAGGCCATCCTGAACAACCCGGAAGTGCTGGCCAAGCTGCACCAGTTCCGCGGTGCCGGCCAGGATGTGAATGTGGGCCGTTCCGGCTACATGCCCACTGTGGATTTGAGCTATGAATCCAACCGCCAGCGCTATGACTACCCCAGCACCGTGGCTGTTGCCGACCAGAATTACACCACCCGTGGCTGGAAGGTGACACTGAACCAGAACCTGTTCCAGGGCCTGCAAACCTATAACACCGTCAAGCAACTGGGTTATGACGAACAGGCACGTTACTTTGATTTCCTCGATACCAGCGAAAGCATTGCACTGCAAACCGTGCAGGCTTATCAGGATGTGCTGCGTTATCGCCAGCTGCTGGATACCGCGCAGGAAAATTATGCCATTCACAAGGGCATCTTCGAGCAGATCGGCCAGAAGGTACAAGCCGGCGTGGGCCGCCGTGTCGACCTGGAACAAGCTGCTGGCCGTCTGGCACTGGCCGAGACCAATCTGATCACCGATACCTCCAACCTGCATGATGTTTCGGCACGTTATGCCCGCCTGACCGGTACCCAGCCGCCGGCACAGCTGAGCGATGTACCGTCGATGAAAGACGCGCTGCCGGCCAACCCGGACCTCATCAAGAATGCCGTAGCCCATAACCCGGCTTACCTGAGCACGCTGGCCAGCGTGCGCTCGGCCACTGCCGAAGTGAATGTCCGCCGTGGCGCCTTCTCCCCGACGCTGGATTTGCAGGCCAGCAAGGCACCTACCGACAATTACAACGGTTACAACGGCCGCAGCAATATCAGCTCGGTGGCGGTCATCTTCAACATGAACCTGTTCCGTGGTGGTGCCGACCGTGCCCGCCTGGGTTCGGCTGCCGAAAAGCTGAATACCACCAAGGACCAGCGTGAAAAGGTATGCCGCGACATGCGTCAGACCTTGAGCATTGCCAACAACAACATCATCAAGCTCAAGGACCAGATGGAATCGCTGCGTCAGCACCAGCTGTCCACCGAGAAGGCGCGTGATGCCTACCGCAAGCAGTTCGATATCGGCCAGCGTACCTTGCTGGACGTGCTGGACAGCGAAAACGAGCTGTTTGATGCCCAGCGTGCCTATATCAATGCCCAGTCCGATTACAAGGTGGCCGAAGCCACGGTACTGGCCAATTCCGGTCGTCTGCTGGAAACGCTGAAACTGAAGCCGGTAGAAGACTTCAAGACCGACAACAGCCTGAGCGAAGAAGAGCAGAACGCGTGTGATACCAGCTACACCCCGCCGCCGGTGATCGACGTGAAGTCGATTGCGGCACGTCAGTACACCGCTGCAACCGCCGAAGCCCAGGCTGCACCGCAAGCCGCGCCGCTGGCTGCCCAGCCGGTGAAGGCCAGCAAGCCCAAGGCCAAGAAGAAAAAGCCGGTAGCCTCCGCCGCCAACTGATTGTTCGTTCCGGCTCATACGCAAAACGCCACCTTTCGGTGGCGTTTTTCATATCCGGCTGCGGCATTGCGTGCCGGGGATGCAAATCAGACCCGGAAGCGGTTCAGGCTGTCATCCAGTGCGGCAGACAAATCCTTCAGCTGCTGTGCCAGCTGGTTGGATTCCTGCACCGAGCGGTTGGTGCTGTCATTCATTTGCGCAATCTGCTCCACATTGCGCGCTACATCCTGGCTGGCCTGGCTTTGTTCCTTGATGGCATCGGCCACATCGCCAATCTTGTCCACCGAACGCTGCGACAAATCACGGATCAGCTGTAGCGAACTGGCCACCTGCTGCGTGCTGCCAACGCCGGTTTCGATACGGCTGTTGGCCTGCTGCATGCTGACAAAGGCCTGCTTGGTATCGGTTTGCACGCTGGAGATGCGCGAGGAGATTTCCGCCGTGGCCACGCTGGTGCGCTCGGCCAGCTTGCGTACTTCATCGGCTACCACGGCAAAGCCGCGGCCCATTTCGCCGGCCCGTGCCGCTTCGATGGCAGCATTGAGCGCCAGCAGATTGGTCTGGTCGGCAATGTCGCGAATCACCTGCACGATATTGCCGATTTCCCCGGAGCGCTGATTCAGCTGTTCGATCACCTTGGCCGTGGTGGTGATGCTGTCGGCAATCTGGCGGATTTCATCTGCTGCCTGGGCGGCCAGCTGGCTGCTCTGGGTGGCTTCTGCCGTGGCGTGGCGTGCCTGCTCCTCCACGCCCTGGGTATTGTCCGACACCATCTGGATGCTCACCGTCATCTGCTCGATGCTGGCAGCACAGGCCGAGGCCGCTTCGGACTGCTGATGCGAAGCCTTGGCCACGTAGCCGCTGACATCGCCCAGGCGGTCGGCCACGCCAACCAGTTGCGATGAATACCCGTGGGATTCCTGGATCAGCGTGCGCACCGTGCCCACCAGGTCGGAAACCGAACGACCCATGCTGCCCAGTTCGTTACGGCCCAGGTCCGGCAGCTGCTGCGTCAGGTCGCGGCTTTGTGCCAGCTGCTGGCTGCTGTCGCGCATGCTGTTGAGCGGGTGACGGATGGAATGGATGATGACCCAGGACAGGGCAATCCCCAGCAGCAGCGCAATCACCAGCAGCACCACCACGGCATTGCGTACCGATGCCGAGGTGCTGTTGATCTGATCGCCCAGTGCATTCACTGCTTCCACCGCAGCCTTGCTGATGGTTTGCAGCATGTCTTCCATCTGGTGCACGTTGGATTTGAATTTATTGATGGCAGCATTACCGTCGGCCGGGGTGGCAATGCTGCCGGCCTCCACCTGTGTGCTGACGCTATTGAAACCATCGGCATAGGCTTGCAGCAGCTCGCCCTGCTTTTGCACCGGGCCGCTCAGGCTGCCGCTCAGGCTGTTGCTGCCGTCGCTCAGCGACTGGGACAGCTTTTTCACCGTGTCCTGCGCCTTGCTGTAGGTGTCTTTCCATTTGCCCAGGTATTCGCCACGCTTTTCGCGGTTGGCAATGTTCAGGAAATAGTCTTTCTCATAGCGGCGCAAATTCCCCATGTGCACGCGCAGCTCGGAGACATCGCGAAAGAACATCAGTTCGTGGCTGGCCACTTCGTCGACCCGGTGGTCGATACGACCCAGCCCTTGCAGGGTAATGCTGCCGATGATGGCCAGCGCCACCAGCAGCAGGCCGAAGCCCGCTGTGATGCGTGCGGCAATGGATAAATTTTTCATTGTGTTCCCCACCCAGGTTGACAGGCAGTCCTGACGCCATCACCCGCGGGTGTGCGCTGCCTGATACATTCCGCCATCCTGATGACCGGCCGATGACATGTGCAGTGCAATGAAAGTCTGCAATGTCGACCGATGCGGTCCGGATTGGCGTTGATTTGGCGCGCACCTTGCCAGTTCATGCCGGCAAATTCAACCCGGCTGGCAACATTGTCATGCAGGGGCATCCAGGCCGATGGCCTGGTAGGTGTTGCACCATAGCGCGTGCCTCAACTCATTCAAGTCCATCTTGCGCAATTCTGCCATGACAATTGCAAACTGATTGAGGTTGGCCGGGGTATTGGGCTGTTGCTGCGCCCATTCGGGCCGGATGTCGGGCGCGTCGGTCTCCAGCACCAGGGCGGACAGGGGGAGGGTGGCGGCCAGTTCGCGGATGCGCCGCGAGCCGCTATAGGTCATGGCACCGCCAAAGCCCAGCTTGAAACCCAGCTTGATGAAGGCGTCGGCTTGCTGGCGGCTGCCATTGAAGGCATGGGCGATGCCGCCCCTTACCGGTATCTGGCGCAGGTATTTCAGAATGCGGTCCTGCGCGCGGCGCACATGCAGCAGCACGGGCAAATCGTATTTGCGCGCCAGCTTCAGCTGTTCCACCAGCAGGGTTTCCTGCCGTGCCGCGTCCAGGCCGGGAACATAAAAATCCAGCCCGATTTCACCCACGGCAACCGGTGCATGCTGTTGCAGGTGTTGCTCCAGCGTGTGCAGGTGTTCATCCAGATGGCGCGACAGGTAGATAGGATGCAAGCCAAAGGCCAGCCAGCAGCCATAACGCTCACGCATGGCCAGGCTGTCGGCAAAGCTGTCGCTGTGGATGGCGGGCAGAATCAGCTGGCCCACGCCGCTGTCCTGCGCCGCTTCTACCAGCTGGTCGCGCCAGCCGGTAAATTCCGGGGCATCCAGATGGCAGTGCGAGTCAATCAGGCAGGGGCCGGGGCGGGGGGCAAAGTGTCTGGTCATCCCGCCAGTGTAGCGCGTGTCAATAGCGCTGGGCGGCCAGCAGGGTCATGAAGTCGGCCACCGGCATCGGGCGGCCAAACAGATAGCCCTGGAAGGCCCGGCAGTGCTGCTCCAGCAGGAAGCGGCGCTGGCTGGCGGTTTCCACGCCTTCGGCAATCACCTGCAACTGCATGCTGCCGGCCAGGGCCACAATGGTGCGGATGATGGACACGTCGTTGGCATCACTGTCGATATCGCGCACGAAGGACTGGTCGATCTTCAGCTGGTCCAGCGGCAGGCGCTTGATATAGGCCAGCGAGGAGTAGCCTGTGCCAAAGTCATCCAGCGAGAAACACACGCCGTCCTGCTTGAGCAGGTTCATCTTGCGCACGGTGTCGTCCACGTCCTGCAACAGCAGGCTTTCGGTCAGTTCCAGCTTCAGGCGACGGGCGGGTGCGCCACTACGCATCAGTGCATTGCGCACCATTTCGACAAAGCTGCTCTGGTGGAACTGGCGGGCGCTGACATTTACCGCCAGCTCCAGCCCGGCAGTGGCCGGGTCTTCCGCCCAGGCGGCCAGCTGGCGACAGGCGGTATGCAGCACCCATTCGCCCAGCGGCACGATCAGGCCGCATTCTTCCGCCAGCGGAATGAAGCTGGCCGGACCCACCAGCCCGTGCTCCGGACGCTGCCAGCGCAACAGGGCCTCCGCACCGGTGACGCGGCCATCGGCATCTACCTGCGGCTGGTAATACAGCTGGAATTCCTGCTGCTGCAAACCGCGGCGCAGCGCACTTTCCAGCTCGGCACGGGCGCTGACGGCCTCCTGCATTTCCGGGTCGAAAAAGCGCAAGGTATTGCGCCCGGCACCCTTGGCCTGATACATGGCGAGGTCTGCCCGCTTAAGCAGCTCTTCCACCGAGTTGTCATGGCCGTCAAACAGCACCGCGCCCATGCTGCAGGTGTTGTGATGCAGGTCGCCCAGCATGGGGTAGGGGCGGGCCAGTGCTTCCAGCACATGCTGGCCGATGGCGCGGGTTTGCAGCACGGCCTGGGCCGGGTCCTGGTGCAGGCCTTCCAGCATCAGCACGAATTCGTCCCCCCCCAGCCGGGCCACGGTATCGCCCGGCCGCAGGCATTCATTCAGCCGCTGCGCCACTTCCTGCAGCAGGCGGTCGCCCTTGTCATGGCCCAGGGTGTCGTTGAGGGTTTTGAAGTTGTCCAGGTCGATGAACAGCAAGGCCCCGGTACGGGCGTGATGCTGGCAGACTTCCAGCGCCATTTGCAGGCGGTCCAGCAACAGGCGGCGGTTGGGCAGCTGGGTGAGCGGGTCGTAGAAGGCCAGCCGTTTGATCTTGTCCTCCGCCGCCTTGCGCTGGGTAATGTCGCTCATGGTGCCCACGTAGTGGCTGACCGAGCCGTCCTCCGCCAGCACCGCACTGATGCTGAGCCATTCCGGATAAACCTCGCCATTCTTGCGCCGGTTCCAGATTTCTCCCTGCCAGGCGCCCAGCTCTTGCAGGCTTTGCCACATGCGCTGGTAAAACGCAGCGTCGTGACGGCCGGACTGCAACAAGCTGATTTTCTGCCCCACCACTTCGTCGGCACCATAGCCGGTAATTTTGCTGAACGCGCCATTCACCCGCAGGATGGTGGTGTGACAGTCGGTCACCACCATGCCTTCCTGCGCTTCAAAGGCGGTGGCGGCAATGCGCAGCAGCTGTTCGGCGTGCTTGCGCTCGCTGATGTCGCGGGCGGAGGCATAGACATAAAGCCGACCGGCAATGGTGACCGGCTTGGCATTCACCTCCACATCAATCATCGAGCCGTCCTTGCGCCGGTGCCGTGTTTCCAGTCGCACGCCCAGGCCGCTGGTGTCGTGCAGCAGCCGTTGCAGCTCGCCGGTGCTGACTGTGCTGTCCCAGTCCTGCAGGCGCAGCGCATGCATTTCCGTTTCGCTGTAGCCCAGCATGGCGGCAAAAGACGGGCTGCACTCGGTCAGCCGTCCTTCCTCGTCCAGAATGTGAATGCCATCAGACGCTGTTTGCAGCAAGGCGGCCTGACGCATGGTTTCGGCCAGTGCCGCATGCTCTGCCGCTTCCCGGTCCGACGTTTCCTGCTCCAGCGCACGGGTGCGCAGGGCCACCAGCAAGGCCAGTTCGGCCCGATTGCGGCGCAATTCCCCCATTTGCCAGGCCAGCCAGCCCAGCAGGCCGCTGATCAGCAGCACCAGCAGGGTATTGATGACCAGATGGCGCGGATTGCGCCAGCCGTCACGCGGTTCCACATCCAGCGTCCACGTGCCGTTGGCCATGTTGATGGTGTAAGGCACCGGCTCGGCCAGCGGCGTGGCCTCGTGTTCCGAGCTGGCCAGTACCTGAATCTGGTGGCTGTCCGGGTGCTGACGCCACAGCCGGTAGCGATAGCCGCGCCGGGGCAGCCAGTCCAGCCCGGCGCTTTGCAACACATCCGGAAAACGCACCAGCGCAATGGCAAAGCCCCAGAACACCGGCGGCACACCACGCTCCCGGCTCAGGAACACCGGCATGCGGCCCACCGCGCCCATGCCGCCCTGCACCAGCGGGAAGGGCCCGGCCAGCGTCATCTCGCCGCTGTCGCGCGCCATGAAGGCTTCCTTGTTGCGCGCCGGGTCGGCCAGCAGATTATGGCCAATCGCCTTTTCATTCCCCTTCAGCGGATAGATTTGCCGCACCACCCCATTAGGGGCCAGTTGCAGCGACATCACGCCGGGGTAGTAAGTCATCAGTGCGCGGGCATAGGCGTCGAAATCATCCAGCTGGCCATGCCCTTGCCGCACCATGGCGCTCAGCGCGTAAGTGGAAGACAGCGCACGGTCTATGGTCACCTTCACCGCATTGCCCCGGTCGCTGGCATCGGCCAGCGCCTGCGAGCGGGCAATGTCCTCATCCTGACGCGCAGCCACACACACCACTGCCATGCCTATCAGGAAGGCAAGCACGGTGACGAGCAGGCTGGACAGCCAGGAAGGCCAGATTCTGTTCACGTTGGTCGGTGCCGAAGGTAATGGGCAGGCAATAGGCCAGACTAGCGCATAGTGTACTGACCCCGCCCAGCCCTTGCCATGCCAAACGCAAAGAAAATCACCTGCATTTGCGCATGATCAGCCCATCGTGGCATTCCCCCCGCCAAAGCCTTGCCAATACTGGCCCTGCGACAATTGGTCACATCCCGGAGCGCAGCGAAATTGCTACGCTTCCGTCCTTATGGATCAAACAGATGTTTGTCCGACAGCTGGTCAAGACCTGCGCTATCCCACCCATGCCGGTTTCTTGTCCCCATCGCGCCGGGCCGGGCTCCCCCTGCACCGGTGCATGACCCTTCCGTCATTCACTTGGGAAACAACATGCATTACCAGACCAAGCCGGCCGCCCTGGCCGTCACCCTCGCGCTGGCCGCCCTTGGCCAGCTGGCCAACGCCGCCGACAGCACCGACAGCACCGACGTACAGCAAATGCCGGAGGTGGTGGTCCACGGCACGCGGCCGGACAGCCAGGCCAATGGCAGCAGCCTCAGCCCGGCACAACTGGCCGCGCAAGCCGCCCGCAGCAGCGACAGCGCCCAGCTGCTGCAAGACATTCCCGGCCTGAACCTGCATGCCGCCGGTGGCTTCTCCAGCCTGCCGGTATTGCGCGGCCTGGCCGACGACCGCCTGCTGGTGAAGACTGACGGTGCCAGCCTGATTGCCGCCTGCCCCAATCACATGAACTCCCCGCTGTCCTATATGGACGCCAGCAAGGTGGACAGCGTGCAGGTATATAACGGCGCGGCCCCGGTCAGCGCCGGGGGCGACAATATCGGCGGGGTGATTGTGGCCAGATCCGCCGCCCCGCAGTTTGCCGAGGCAGGCCAGATATTGCAGACCGGCAACGTGGGCGCGTTCTACCGCAGCAATGGCGATGCCCGAGGTGCCAATGCCAGTGCCATCCTGGCCAACGACCATGTCAGCATCAACTACACCGGCTCCACCGCCCTCAGCAACAACTACGACGCCGCCGCCGATTTCAAGAAATCCGGCCTCGCCGCCACCGGCCGCGCCTGGATGGATGGCAAAACAGTAGGCTCCACCGCCTACAAAACCGAAAACCACGAACTGGGCCTGGCCTGGCGCGACAATGACCAGCTGCTGGAAGCCAAGGTGGGCGTGCAACGCACCCCTTATGAGGGCTTTGCCAACCAGCGCATGGACATGACCGACAACAGCAGCAACCAGCTGAACCTGCACTACAACGGCCAGTTTGCCTGGGGCGAGCTGGACGCCCGCCTGTACAGCCAGTACGTGCGCCACAGCATGGACTTTGGTGACGACAAGCAAACCATCTACGGCATCTATAAAGGCATGCCGATGGACTCTGCCAGCCACACCCTGGGCGGCAGCCTGACTGCCGATCTGGCCCTGAATGCGCGCGACAAACTGAAACTGGGCAGCGAAATCCAGCGCTACAACCTGAACGACTGGTGGCCGGCAGCTGGTGGTACTGGTGGCATGGGCCCCAACACCTTCTGGAACATCAAGGACGGCAACCGCGACCGTGTGGACGCCTTTGCCGAATGGCAGGCCGACTGGACAGCACAATGGCGCAGCATCATCGGCGCACGGCTCAGCCAGGTGAAAAGCAACACCGGCAGCGTAGCGGGCTATAACACCACCGCCTCCTACGCGCCGGATGCCGCCAGCTTCAACGCACAAAACCACGCCCGTACCGACCTCAACCTCGACCTGTCCGCGCTGGCCCGCTACACCCCGTCGGAAACAGCGCAATACGAACTGGCCTACGCGCAGAAAACCCGCTCGCCCAATCTGTACGAGCGCTACACCTGGTCCAGCAACACCATGGCCGCGGTGATGAACAACTTTGCCGGCGACGGCAACGGCTATGTCGGCAACGCCAACCTCAAGCCGGAAGTGGCCCACACCCTCAGCAGCAGCGCCAACTGGCACGCCGTCGACGGTGAAGCCTGGCAGCTCAGGCTCAGCCCCTACTACAGCTATGTGGAAAACTACATCGACGCCCAGCGTTACGGCACCGCCAACAACAACCAGACCGCCACCACCGGCTACGTGGTGCTGCAATACGTCAACCAGAACGCCCAGCTATACGGCGTGGACGTCAGCGGCAAGCTGCAACTGGCCAAAACCACCGGCTTAGGCAGTTTCACTGCCACCGCCCAGCTCAGCTACACCCGTGGCGAAAACCTCACCACTGGCGACAATCTGTACAACATCATGCCGCTCAACGCCAAACTGGCGCTGGTAAACACGCTGGGGCAGTGGACCAGCACCGCCGAATGGCAGGCCGTCCGCGCCAAAACGGACGTCTCTGCCGTGCGCAACGAAGTCAAAACCCCCGGCTACAGCCTGTTCAACCTGCGCACCCGCTATGAAAACAAACGCTTCAGCGTGGACGTGGGCATCGACAATGTATTCAACCGCTTCTACACCCTGCCGCTGGGCGGCGCCTACACCGGCCAGGGCATGACCATGAGCCGCGCCGGCATCCCCTGGGGCGTTGGCGTGGCCGGCCCGGCCCGCTCGCTGTACACCGCCTTCAACCTCAAGTTCTGACCCTGCCTGATTTGGCCGCCAGATGGCGGCCAGAACAACAACACCCCCGGCCATACAGATGGAGCGGGGGTGTTTGGTTGTTGGGGTCTTTATCGAAGTGTGGCTGGAAAACCAATACAGGCGGTGATTTATAAGTTAAATCTATACCGGCTATTCAAATTCTTCTGTCAAAATACTATTCATGGTTATTATGAAATCTTTTGGCATTATATATATGTTGTCGGACAAAATTGATTCAACAACGTGCCGCATAAGTCCTCCAGCATGTTTGTTTTTTGGCATCAGAAATCCAAATGTTTTAATCACTTTTCGTTCTAGTGCATGATCATCCATGTGTAGGTATTTTTTGGATACCTGAAGGGTCATGCCATTCATATACTCAATGCTGATTGTTTCATGGGGGATGTATTCATCTTCGAGTAATAGTTTTTGAAGAGTGCTAATGGCACTCTGCCAGCGAGTAGCATCCCATGTAAATAGTGTTGCATAGCTTTCCTCTAAGGAAAGGATGCTTCTTTCTTTCGCAAAGCCTATATTCTCTTTTGCAACTGTTGCAACCAAAATGACAGGATCAAGCAATAGAGATTCAAGGCCATTCCGTACTCCTGGTGACAGTACGTGGAGGCGCTTTGTTTTAATTTTTTCCCCATCCCAATCAACCAGTCCGAGTACACTTTTGTTCCCGCCCATGGCTAAAGCATCTACGAGGCGAATTACTTGATCGCAGCCAGAGTTTTTCTCCGTACCATCCACTTCTTTTCGACCAACCTCAACAAAGACTAACGACCTCTCGGAGTTAAGAAAATTTTTGTATTTTTGATAGAGGAGGTCATACAAGCTGGCATCCGTTCTGCTTTCAACAAAAACTTGACGCCGGCCATCAAATGCTACAGATAAAGTGGGAACCCCAGCTGTCAACAACATAAGCGCGGAGCCTTTGCTTACCTTTTCAATCATTGGACCGGAAGGATTCATTGCGTAGATTGCCTCCTCCGGTGCTAAGGCTACTGTCGATGGACTATGAGTAGTTAGGATGACGGCAACATTTTTATCTCTGACAAGTACATTCTGAATAGTCTGTAAAAGAGATGAGGCCATTGAAGGGTGGAGTGGGGCATCCACTTCATCAAGTAGAAGCAGTCTAGGGAAGTTTTTTGTTTGACGACTATCCTGCGAGTTGTATAGACAAAGTGCAAATGACATTAATACTTTTTCACCCGATGAAAGGTCCTGAAATTTCATCTCGACTTGTGAAGTGATCTTACTTAGCTTTGGTTCGTATGATGTAATTTCAGACAGTGGTGGGCTATCAACTCGAAAGTCAAGCTTGCACTCTTCTAGTATTTGATTAACAAAGTCCCATGGTGGTGTTCCATACTCTTCGATAAACTCATTTGAATTAAGGTGCCGTCTACTAGGGTCATCTTTAGGTGCATACTTTTCTAGCCGGTCATTGTCATGAATTAATTCACGGTACATCGTGAATACACGTCCAAATGCTTGTTGGAATGGGTCGACTTCTCCCCAGATAAAGTGTTTATTTCGGAAGAATCGGGATTGAGATGAAATTAAAAAATCCTCTGGACTGGTTTGCTGAATTTTTGGAACAGTTTTCCTCCAATATTCATCACCAATCTGGTTGAAAGAATTGGCTCCTATATTATTACCCATTGCCCGGATTTGATCTTTTAATTGCTGTGCAATTTGTTCGGCCAATGATGGGTCTGGTATAATTTCTCTTAGTTTCTCTGCATTCAATTTCGAGATTGCTCTGATGCTGGAGCAATGAGTGGAAGGTATTCCAAGCTGAATGGCAAATTGCTGTAAGCCCGGGAATACTTGCTCCCTGTGCTGTTGCACTGTATTGAACCATTGAGAACGTCTTGTTTGATCTTGGGCTGGATCAAACATGCCTGTGTCATTTGGTATTATAGTATTTGAGTCAAATAATAAGACATCGGTTGTTTGGTTTTGCACTAGGGAAGATGAGACTTGGCCATTTTTTATTGCAGATAATAAATGAGTTTTTCCAGATCCATTTTTGCCGGTTAAAACTACGAACATTGGCAAATTAGTTTCGTCAAGCTTGGTGATGGATTTATGTATTGACCTGAAGCTCAGTGTATTAATCATTCCTGGTACCTTTTAAATGGATAGTGGTGCGTCGTATGAAATTTTATTTCGTGGAGATTGAATTTCTGTGTTGCTGTGTGTAGAGGGATGTTGATCATTCGATCTTGTTTAAGATGATCTGCTAGTTATTGCAATTGGCATGTTTGTAGAGATTTAGGAAAATATTTAAATGGTCAAGAGAAAGGATTTGTTCGTTGTCTTTGGTCTGATTGACTTAAGTTTTCAGCTTTTAAGCAATGTGCTGCTATAGGCCAGCCGGGTCTTACTCTTTGAGTCCAATAGATGGGATTTGCAGGACTGATAGAACTGACCACAACTGCCAGTTAGTACCTATCCCTCTCCTAGCCAGTTTCTTACCAAGCCCTCCATACACATCAAAAAACCGCCCCAAACGGTGGAAGCGCCCCTCAACGCTCTGTCAGACAAGGGTTGCGGCTCCACGTTTTTGCCCACGGTTTTTTCTGCCATTCAGTGGGTCTCTCCGAATTCTCAATAAAATCAATGTTTTGAATGGGGGATGTCATCCATGGTTTCCACGCCTTTCCCACCGCAAACCGTGAATCAGCTTTTCCGGCCTGTTGCGACTTCGTGGACTCCTCGTCCGGTAGCTCTCTTCCCGACACTAAGCAGCTGAAAGACCCTCTTTAGCATCCAGTTTTTCACAATAAACGTGCCGATGTCATATGCCGGATCAAAAATCAGCCAACAATCTGCCGTTGTATTGGTATGAATCGGACAGTGGCGGAATCGACAGGGGCTAATGCCATGCAGTGCTTGGGTGGCGTTTGTGCTGACGGGGAAGGTAATGGCCTGCCGCTGGCAAACAGCACACAGCCCACGCTGGGCGGGCTGTTGGTGGACGGCAGGGGAGGCTTGCGAAAACGACAGGCAACAAAACAGCGCCTTGCGGCGCTGTCTGTCCCTTACAGGAGTTGGCCGATATCGGTGCGGGCGAGGCTGATTTGCTGATGCAGCGGCGTCAGCAGCCCGGCCAGCTGGTTGGCTGCCAGCGGCATGTCTTCGGCGTGGTGCAGCAGATCAAGCAGGCATTGCATGCAGTCAGCGGCACGGTCCAGCGTGCAGATGCCGTCGGCAATGGTGTGCTGGATGGTCTGGCTCAGGCGGGTCAACTGACTGATGGGTTCGCGCAGCGCGGCATGTTCCGGCAGGCTGGTCAGGGTTTGCAGGTGGCCGAGTTGGTCTTGAAAGGTGGCCAGCGCCAGATAGGCGGCGGGAGCGGGCTGGATGAGAGGTTGCTGGGTGTTCATGCGCGGGCCTCCTTGCGGAAGGATGGCGGGGCGGTAACGGCAATGACAATCGCGGGGGGAGGGTGCAACAGGGCGCGGGAGATGCCAGGCATGGTGATTGCCTCCATAGTGTGCGGTTTGCGTACCGCCAACCACTTCCTACGGTGGGTGGCAGTCCGAACGGGGGTAGGAATACCGGCACTATGGAACCGGCCAGCCCGAAGGCTGCCCCGCCCGGCCCGCCATAGAAGGCAAGACAAGACGCACGGACGCAAAAAAACCGCTTTCGCGGTGGTGTCCGCCATAGTGCTAATCGGGTTCCTACGCCCGGTGCCGCTATTGAACAGCACGCGGCAATTGTTGGTTGGCGGGGTTGGCTTGTCAATACCGGGGAAGGATGTGGCACGGCATGGCTGCGGGCTGAGCCTGCCGGTTTGTGCTGTGTTGCGTTATTGGCCCGCCAGTGTTCCATGGCAGGATTTTGGCAACAAAAAAGCGCCTTGCGGCGCTGTTTTTGATTCTTGCTGCAATCCTTATCTGCTAAGGACTTGGTGCCGGGGTCTCTATCGAAGTGTTGCCTGAAAGCCACGCCATTAAAGGACTCTTGTATCGTGATTTTTGAAAAGGTACACAAAAAGGTACACAAAACAGCACCGTTGGAGCGTTGCCACAGTGAGCGCACCACAATTTTCACGTCTCTCGCCAAACCATGTGATGGCTGGCGTAGCTGCTAGCCAGGTAGTGAAATGTTTGGCCGGTTGTTCATTTTTTCATCCGCCTGTCTGATCGTTTGCCATACGTTGCCCTGTGAACACCCCCCCTCCCTAAAATTCTCTCCCCATAAAAATGCGAAGCTAGGCACTGGGTCTTGGTCGGGGCTTGCTGGACTTTCAGTCACCCCCCACCCCATGGCAGATGCCCACCCATTTCTCAGGGTGGTGCTATGGACATCGGGTGCAATCCATACCGCTCCCACTGATTGCTCTGACCTAACGGCGAACTATTTTTCCCATCCCGATAAAAATTGGTAGTGACAATAGTGACGTAGTGACAGCGTTGATTTAAAAGGACATTTTCTATTCTTGTGTAGTGACAAAGCTCATTTGTCACTAGTGACGGCAGCTAGAGTAAGCAACTGATCCTGCTCAATCGCGCAGTGTCATGCATGATGCTGCTCGCAGAATTGCGATCAAGTCATGCAAGGTGCATGATGGCATTAATACTTATGACGATTGGGCGAGGTAGCAATGAAAAGCTATTTTGTATTGAGCATCATATTAATGATGCCGATGGGCGTAAGCGCCGGTGCTTATAGATGCACAGGCGCGAATGGAGCTATTACCTACACTGACACGCCTTGCTCAAATGGCAACGCGGTGACGATACATGACAGTCATATGGGCGAGCCCGCACTACCCAAAAACGTACCGCAACAGGTCAATCCGCAGAATGATGTTAATGCGGTTCGCAAAGCTGGTTGCCAAAAGCTGATTGCCCAATATGAGGCGGCCCGGCGGAATGCAGCTAATAGCAATGACTGGGGACAACAGTTGGAGGCTATTCGTACAACCAAGCAGTTGGCACCCGGTTACAACGCCTGCCTATTAAATGGGTACTAGCAACCATAAATTGCTAATCCCGAAGAGTAGATGGCAGTATTTATATCATTCGGGCGACATCGCCTTGTGGATGTTGTAGGTGCAGGTGAGGTGTGAGAATGCATGAAATAATTAGAGAAATATCTATGGATGTATATAAAAAGTTTGTTGCTATTTTAAATAAAATCAATCCCATGATGTGGGGGGTCCGTTTAGGATTGTGGAATGCTAGACGTAAGGCAAGAGCAGCGTCAAAGATAATAAGAGAACAACAGCCTGATCAGGGTATTGGAGCTGAGTCGCCAATTAGAAAGTCTAGTGAAGATAAGCTTCGTCGAAAAGATTTTGCATGTCATATAGCGAAAATTCTTTCAGAACTTAGTCCGCGTGAAGGTCGGATATTCTCAATTCGTGGAGGGTGGGGATATGGAAAATCTTCGCTGAAAAATTTAATTACTGAGCAACTTGATAGTGATAATAATGGTGCTGATTGGTTGGATTTTAATCCATGGCAATGGGGCGATGGGAATGCAATTGCCCGTGCACTTTTTGAGCAAATGGCCAATAGATTGGGTGGTGATTATTCTGAGTCTGCTAATGAGCGTGCAGAAGCGTTGCGCCGCTATGGGAAACTTTTAGTTGGTGGTGGTAGTGGAATTAAGAAGATTGGTAGTAACAATCATTTAATTACGATGATTGCTGCAAATGCTGCTGTTATTTCAATCGGAACTGCAGTTGGCTTTAAAATGCCAGCAGTTGCCAAGATTGGTATCGGGATTGCTGCTGTTTCTTTTTTTCTATCTATATTGGGGACTTTTCTCGTTCATGTAGGTCGGGATCGTAGTAATGAGTCGCTTGATAAGATTCGTAAGTCTTTGGAAGAGCGTCTTAGCACGCTGGAGAAGCCATTAGTTGTATTTGTGGATGATATTGATCGGCTTGAACCAGAACAGATTCGAACACTCCTTCGGCAGATTAAGGCGAATGCAAATCTGCCTAATATAATATTTGTCCTTCTATTTCAGCCCAGCATTGTGGAAAGTGCATTGCATCCTATTTCTGATGGGGATGGACGTGCATTTCTTGAGAAAATTATACAAGCAAATTTTGACTTGCCTGTGGTTCCTTCTGCTGTAGTCCATGAAATTCTAGCTGCTGAGATTGAGGTTGTTGTTGGACTTTATGCAACTAAAGAGAATGGATTTTCAACTAGTCGATGGGGCAATGCTTTTGTTGGTTGTATTCAGCCGTCGGTGCGTAATTTAAGAGATGTGAGAAGATTAATTTCTTCAATTGAAATCCATTTTCCATTGCATCTGTCTGGGAAAATTCTCGAAGTAAATTTAATTGACTTTATCATTCTTGAGTGTGTTCGTGTATTTGAACCGGCTTTTCATTCTATACTGAGTGGTGAAAAAAGGATTCTCCTGCAAAATGATGTTTTCAGAAGCGGAAATAGAGATTTCCATATTGCTGAGGCTGAAAAATTGCTGGAAATTATTCCAGAGGCTAGGCGTGGTTATGTAAGAAATTCTGTGAATGAATTATTTCCTAATTTTAAAGGGCTTTTTGAAAATAAATCATACTCTGATAGCATTCATTCTATTTGGGCGTACGATAAACGAGTGTGTCATGATCGTTTTTTTTCCCGCTACTTTGAATTGAATATACCAAGTGGTCAAATATCAGAAGGGCAATTCTCTTTTTTCCTAAATCCGAAGGCCACTAGCGATGAACTGAATGATCTAATTGCTAATATTGAGCGTGATGGAAAGCTACGTTCTCTTGCTGAGAGATTGGATGAGTCTGTGGGACAGTTGCCAATTTCTAACTCGCAAGAATTGTTGTGTATGTTGTTTATTATTGCTGAGAAAATAGCAGGCAGTGGAGTGAGTGGTGGCTTTGACTCTTCTTGGATATGTGCGTGGAGATCATGTCATTGGTACATAAAGAGAATTCCGGAGGCATTTCGAGATGTGCGTGTTTTGCAAGTATTTCGTTTGTGTAAAGTTGTTTCTATTTCGGCAATGCTAATAAGTCTGTCAGATGCATCAGAAAATGAGTCGGGTGAGGGAAGTGGTTTTGATCCTGCTTTTAGTATGTCTGCCGTTGCTGAGTTGAAGTTGGAGTGGTTGAGAATTGTTAATTCGCGAGATAATCAAATTAATGATTTGCTTTTGAATAATAATTTGACTTGGCTGCTTAGATGCTGGGAGCGTTTTTCTGGAGGTGTGAGTGAGCCTCGGTCATGGATTTCTGAAATTATTACAGATGACCATGGTTTTATTAGGGTTGTTGATTGCATGTTGAATCGTGGTAGAGCGCATGCGGTAGGTGATAGGGTGTCAATACCCTATAACACTTTCAGGAGAGTTGATGTTGAGGATTTTATTGGAGTTGATGTGGTAAAAGAAAGAATGGCTAAGATTATAGTTTCAGACTATCCAGAATATGCCGAAGTGTTGGAAAATTTTGCTAAGCATATTGATATGTGGGGTGGAGAGTCTGAGAGATAAAGTTACTTATTTCTTGCAATCTAATTTTTGTAAATCTTGAAGTTTATATATATTTGATGGGGTAGTTTATTTGTGGGGCTTAAATGAATGCATGGTGGTGTGTGTATTTTTTAATTTTATCTGGTAGTAATGTAGTATAAAAATTGACATTATGAATCATTAAATTTTTTATATAGATTTTTTCCTGCTCACTTTTATAGGAATTTTTGCGAATTTAATTTAAGGTGCCATAAATAAAATGTAGCAATGACCTATTGGCTAAAAATAATTCATGACTTGAGCAGCGTAGATGTAGCTTGGTGATTATGGCACCGCCATTGCATCAGGTATGGGAAGGATAGACACCAACTGCCGCCCAAAGCGCGGCCTTGCCCATTCAATCACGCTGCGTTGACTTGCCGCTGGCGTGGCCATATACCAGACCAATCGGCCATCATCGAGGCTGATACGCCACAACCAGCAGCATCCTATCGTTACACCAGTACGCGGCAGAAAGCTGGTGCAGTATGCTGCCGTGTCAGCATCCGGCTTGATGCCAAGTGATTGAGCCACAGGGCAGAGGGCGGTACTGTCCAAGTGGCAGGCAGTGCAGGGCATGGGCCGTGCCTTATCCACGTCAGCATCAGCTAGGCCCTGAACCTCTTGTGCGCTTTCATTACACCATTCAAGAGCAAGCGGGTCTGGCGTAGCCTTCACCAGGTGCGTGCTGGAGGCATGTTGATGGCTCTCCGTGTGCGAAACAGCAGCGTGGAAAGCTTCGGCAGGCAAAGCGGCAAACCATGATTCAAGATCATCAGGCGGCATCGCTGGCCTCATCAATGAAGTTGCCATCGCCAAATATTGCTGATGTCACGCAATACACCTTTGCCCGCCCACTTTTGCTGTACTTGGCTTCTGGCGTATACCGGATTTGCAGCATATGGCCAGCACCTTTTGTCACCTCCAAGGCCCCAGCTTGTTGGAGTAAACGACAGGCACGTGATACATCCATTCCCGCGCATACTTCTGCCCGGAAGCTCTCCGGAAGTATCAGATACTTGATGACGCCAGATATCTTGTCCTTGAGTCGATAGCCACACCGGCTAATCGTGCGTGGCGCATGGTCATCAGGGTCAGGGCCTAAGCTATCAACGCTTTGCAGGATGGCTTCATCAGACAGCCGGGTAAATCGTGCCTCGCCATGCTGCTCAAGGAAAAACCGAATCTTGGACAAGATTTCCTCATCCTCGCGATTGCCTGTTGTTCCACGCGCTTTAAGCCAGTCGGCAAAACATTGCTGTGCCGCTTTCCATGCGGTGCCCTTTGGCCAGCCGGTTACTCCCCACGCACTTGCCAATTCACCAGCCACAGCCACTAGCGCGAAGCGCGTGGCGGCGCGGTGGGCTTGCCCGTGTGCATCCTCTGGCAATACCTCACAACCAAAGCGTGCTAGTTGCTGCCTGATGATGGACGGCAGTTTTTCCTTTTCAGATACCAGCCGGTCAATAAATGCCCGGGCGGCTGTGCCGTAGCTGCTGGCGCAGTTTGCTTTCAGGTGGTCAGCAAGGGCCTTGCCGTTCTCTTTGTCGTGCAAGGTATCAAATAGGCCCAGTCCACCACCGGCGTCGGCCTGCACGGCAAGCATGCGGATTTCCATACCTGCTTTCATGTCCTTGCGAGCCTCTGCCATGTGTGCGGCAAGGGTTTTCTCGCCAGACGACAGGAACAGCAAGCGCCACTCTGCTACCGCCCCACGGCTGCCGCCACGGTCATTGGCCCGGCCTTTGCCGCGCCCATTGCCCAGCATATAGACCGCCTCGCCAATAATGCGCGGGTCACACTGGTGAATCTCATCAAGGGGCAGCAAGCAATCCGAGTAGGCAGACGCCATGGCCTCCAGGGCGTTATCCGTTGCACGCCACGTTTGCAGGTAGCCCGGCCCGCCAAAGACACTACCCGCTACTTGTAGCAGAGTGGTCTTACCCTGAGAGCTATCACCATAAAAGTGAAACCCGCCCGATTCAGCGCCAATTACCCCCAGCAGTGGGCCTGCAAACGCGCATGAGGCGGCAAAGGCCAAGCGGCTGTTACCCACGCAATACTGAGCAATGCCAGTTTGCCAGGCTGCCAAATCCCCAGCGCACTGCATGGCCTCGCGTTGCTTTTGTGCAGCCTGAAACACCAGCACCTCATTGCTGTCGCCTAGCTGGCCATCGGGCAGCAGGAAAGCATTGCCATGCCAGCCCAAGCGAGACACCAGCGTGGCACGCTCGCCCCCATCGTAACGGCCAAGATACTCAAGCAGGCGTTGCCGGGCTTTGGGGCCGCTACCAATCAGCAGGCCACGGGAGAGCAGCCCCTTGATAACCTCAGTCCCTTCGCTGCTGGCCACCAGCTCAGACGGGATATTCCATTCCTTGATGCTGCCATCCGGGTCGGCAAAGCGCACCAGCAAGCCCCAGCCCTCGCTATTCACATCACGGGTGCGGGCAAGAATGTCCAGTTTGCTGCACACCCATAAAGGGGCGTCCATATCCTCACTTTTGAAGTACACCCCATTATCAGAAATCTTGAATGGACTTCCCCCATTGCTGCTAATTTGGCGCTTTGGGCGGCCCGGCTTGGCCTTCTCTGGAATGGCATTTTCAGATGCCTGCTGCTCTGCAGGTGGTTGTGTGGTTTCCTCAGAGTGCTGGGGGGCAGCAGGCTTGTTCATTTCAAGCAACATGGCCAAGTGAGCAGCTGTCCAGCCGCGTCCAATTGCGTCGGCAGCATCATCGCCCTCATGCCATTCTCCACCAGGTAACAGCACAGGGGCCGTGCCATCCAGACTAGGGGCGTAGGTGGCAAAGCCAGCCACGTCCAGATGCGTGACGCTGGCCGCGCCGATCTTGAGCAGCTGGCCAGCGACCGCATTGGCGGCAATTTCACCGGGGCTGTCATAGTCACGCCAGATCAGGCAATCACGGCCAGCCAATGGGCTGAAATCTGCCTTGCTTACTGCCTCTGCACCATTCATCCAGCAAACGGCTACATGGTCGGGTAGCAGCTTCCCCGCAGCATCGGCAGCCTTTTCGCCTTCGCAAAGCACGACAGGAGCCGACTGGCGGCTGTGCAGTCTATCCAGTCCATACAGTGGGCGCGGTGCCGGTACGTTTTTCCAGCGCCAGGCGCGCTTGCCCGTGGCAAGGTCTTGCCATACCGACAAGGGGTAATAATCCTTACTACGGCCATTCGCGCCGGGTTCCAGCCGTGCCACAAAGACAAGCGGCAGCCCCTCTGCATCGTTATAGCGCCACACCTGTACCACTTTGCCCGGGTGCTTTGGCTTATTGCGTGGCATGTTGCCCAGCATGTCTGCCGGAATGGGTAGAACAGGCACACTATCCATAGCAGCTGCGGCAGAAGGGGGTAGTGGCACTGCCTCTGTTGCCGGTGCGGCTTTGCCGGACATAATGCCAAACAGCCGGGCCAATTCCTTGCATGCTTCACCCTGCGGGCAGCTTTTCAGATACGCCACCAGGTTCACGACATCCGCGCCCTTGTCGCCGCTGGCAAAGTCAGCCCAAACGCCAGAATTGGCATTGATACTGAATGACCCAAAGCCATCATCATTGGCGCGTGTCGGGTTAATCATCTGGATTTCATGGCCATGCTGTTGCCAGTGAACACCAGCCCAATCAAGCACACGCGGCAGCGCTGCAAGCGCCGCACTATTCACCTCTTTGAATGGCAAACGTCCCGCTGTCGTCATAAGTTACCTCCGTTGCGCCCAACATCCAGCGCCATGGCCGCACCGTTGGAAATGTCCTCAATTAGCCCGGCAAACAGCCCTTGCTGTGCATCATCAGCAAATAGCTCAAGGGCATCAGCCAGCAGGGGGAGAAATGGAGAGAGAAAGCCAGCAAGGGCAGCGGCGGCCATATTGGCGCGCTCTTGCTCGCTATAGCTGGGCATGGCTTGAAGGGTGGCGATATAGCGCAGTAAATCCATGGCCATGCAATGGCCATCACGATAAGCAGGGGCTGCTCCAGGTAATGCAGAGTCAAAGGGCAAGCCGGGGGCCTGACCATTCAAGGTCATCAAATTTTTCATGGGAATCAGCCTAGAGGGATGGGCAGCGCGTCTGCGTAGATGGCTGCCGGTCGGTTATCAGTTGCAAGCTCACGAGTGACAAGGGGATGGGGCCGGTGCCCCATGTGCTTGGCTTTATGTCTTGGAGCGAGGCGGATGAGTTACCACACGGGACAGCAGTGATATTTCTTGCGCCAAATCGTGAGCCAGCCACATGAAGTCCTCTTGCAAGCTGTTATCGAGGCGGCGGAAGCCATCTCCGGCTTCGCCATATGTGGCGGAAAGCAATGCAGTCAACTGTGAAGTCCGACGTGTCAGCATGTCAGCTGCGGTTTCATACTCATAGGAGACAATAAGAGACGAATTTTTCTCTTCGACACCAATGCCAAAACTGGTGATTTCAGACATTACGCCACCTCCACAACAGAATAGCCACGGCTGGCCGGTTCAATGCGAACAGATTGGCCCGTTTTGGCCAGGTGCTGGCGGGCAATGGTTTGTGCCTCTGCCAATGTTGCGGCGGTGCTGATGGTGCTGGAAATGGGGAACAGGCGCGACAGGGCGCGGGAAAGCTTAGGCATGGTGGCCTCCTTAGTGAGTTTATACCCACCATCCGAGGCTAATCGGGGGTGGCAGGCACGTGGCGGGATTAGCCTTACCGGCACTAAGGAACCGGCGCATCCGAAGATGCTCCCACCACGGCCCGCCATAGAAATGGGCGCACCAATGGCGTAATCCGGACGCAAAAAATGCCGCATGGGGCGGCTGTCCGCCTTAGTGTTCGACGAGAGGCTAATCTCGGTGCCGCTATTGAACAGCACAGCAAGATTGTGGCCGACTGCTGGTGTGGCGTCAACCTGCTGGCAGGAGGTGATGCTTGCCACAATCAAGGCCAGGGCAATGATGCGACGATTGAACCGCAAGTCTGCAAGCCGCATGGCTGAGTGACGAATGGCTTGAATTTTCATTTGTACTCCCAGCTGACAATTTCACGGATAAACACATCTATCTCTTTTGCCTTTGCACGGTCGCCGATTCGTGCCGCATTCCGTTTCAATGCACTCAAGTAACTCAATGAGAATGCCATTGCAGGCTTAGGCACTGGAGCCGGTTTCTTACGGATAGAGCGTGCTGCTCTTTTATGCCGCTCTGCAACGGAGCCAGATGAGTGATCTGCCTTGCATTTGAGGTCTGGATGATTGCTTTCGAGTTGGGCAATGATGGCCAGTGCATGGGCAGATTTGCATTGATGCTGTTGATTGGTCGTCATGCCACATTCCCCATGCGATCATTCAGCCATTGCATGACCAGGTGAGAAGGCCAGCCAACGGCACGGCTACCCAGCTTGACCGATGCAGGAAATTCACCTGCTTTGCTCATGGCGTAGATACTAGACTTACTCAGTCCAGACAGGGACAGCACTTCCGGCAGGCGCATCATGTAGGAGCCGATAGGCTGCGATACTGGCGCTGGTGTGCTCTCGGTGCTGCTTATCGTTGCCTTGTATGCATCAATGTCCTCACGGCGATATACCGACTGTCGGCCAATGCGGATGGCTTTGGGGCCTTTGCCTGATACAGCCCACTGATTGAGGGTGAAAACAGATACACCCAACTCGGTGGCAAGCTGGGAGCGTGTGAGGGAAGGGGAATTGGATGCTTGCATACGTCCTCCGGTAAGGGTTGAAGCCGCGCCAAGTGGTGCAGCAGGACGAATGCTAGATAGTTAAGTTTAGCTAGGAGATGATGACTAAAAAAATACTATTTCACCGATCATTTTTCCTATGGTCGTCGATGATCTCTGATACCTTTTCAACGCTAATGCCAAACTCGACAGCAATCGCCTCCTTGGATTTTCCTGATTTTATTTTTTCTATCATTTCTCTCTCCTTCTTATATTGTTTTTTGATTTGAGAAACCCAGCTGTCACCGATGCCAAGGTTAATGGCTATGTTTTTTTGAACTTCGCCAGATTTTAATGCTGCTATTGCTCGCCACTTATTTCCACCATTAATGTCTCTTCTGGCAGTGGCAGCGATTATTTTTTTCTTCTTTGTTTGAATGGCGGCATTTGTTTTCTTTTTCATAATGCCAAGCTCATCATTTATTAAGATTACTGCATTTTCTGGGAAATTCTTGTTTTCACTATAGCGTTCTAGTACCTCTGTCATGCGCATACGCATAATCAAAACACGTGCATTTCCGCATCGCAATAGTGCAAATTCGATACTCTCCTGTTCTGACAGCGGTGCAATAAGGCTACGCTGTAGTGAGGATGCTTCCTTAAGATTTGCAAGGCCAAGTGCAGCCTCTTTCATTGCAGCGATAGCATATGTAAGCGAGTCGGGTACCTTTTCTACTATATTTACGATACTTGAAGGGTGGTTTTCTCTTATTGTGGCTAGCACTGCCTCAGGAATGCTTGGGTATCTGGAAGGTTTTGGCGTTGAGTCAATTCCTTTGAAGAACTCATAGAGAATTTTGTCATTTGTTTGGTCGTTGTCATCCATTTCATGAAATGCAAATGTATTGTATTTATTACTTTGCAGCATAAATAATGCTAGCTCTGTTAGCATTTCATTTTTAAATTCATCATATCCTCTTTTGCGTGCAAAATTCTCCCATCTGCTTAGTGCAGATTGAAATGAATCATGAAGTTGCCTGAATGCGATAAACTTAATAGATGGGCCGTCCGGAAGGTTGGTGTCACATTCACTGTCAATGATTTCACTCTCTAAACTGTAAATATCAAACCCAAAAAGGGTATGGCAAAAATTAGGAAGCATACCCATCATTATTAAGCCCGCTTGAAATTGACGGGTACAACATTCCCACCCTGCTGGGCTGCAATAAAGTCTGCCCACCATTGCATCATGCGCCGCCGTTCTTCCAGATATTCAGCCCGGTGGTATGCAGCACGCACCTTGTTGCGTTCTGCGTGGGCAAGCTGGCGCTCGATTACATCGGGGTCGAATCCCTCTTCATTCAGCACGGTGGATGCCAAGGCCCGGAAGCCGTGCGGGGTGGCCGTTCCTTTGTACCCCATGCGGCCCATGGCATAGCTCAGCGTGTTTTCGCTCATGGGGCGGTCATGGTCGGTCATCGCCGGGAAAAGCATGGCATTGCGGCCCGTTAGCGGCTTAAGCTCATCCAGCAGGGCTAATGCAGAACTGCTTAGAGGGACAATATGAGGGGCGCGCATCTTCATACGCTCAGCAGGTATGCGCCATTCCTTGCGGACGAGGTCGAACTCTTCCCAACGTGCTGCGCGTAGTTCACCAGGGCGCACGAAAGTCAGAATGAGCAGATGCATGGCAATGCGCGTAGGCTGGTAAATCGGTTCCGCTTCCAGTCGCTTGAAGAACTCTGGCAATTCATTGCGCGGCAAGGCCGGGCGATGCTCTACCTTTGCTGAACTGATTGCCCCAGCCAGGTCGCTGGCCGGATTGGTTTGGGCGCGGGCCGTCTGGATGGCATATCGCATCACTGAACCAATGCGCTGCAATACACGTGAGGCCGTTTCAAGCGCACCACGGCTTTCAATTTTGCGGATGGTGGCCAGAATTTGCGGCGCAGTTAACTCACTGACCGGTATCTTCCCCAGGTCAGGGAATGCATCGGTCTCAAGGGAGTCCAGCACCCGGGCCGCATGGGCTGGTGTCCACAAAACCATCTGCTTTAGATGCCACTCCCTTGCAATCGCTTCAAAAGCGTTGGCGCTAGCTTCTTTAGCCGAGGCTTTTGCCACTTTCTTCTCTTGGCTTGGGTTCTTACCCTCATCCAGTAGCATTCTCGCTTCTGCTGCCTTGTCTCTGGCGCTAGCCAGGCTAACCGTCGGATATTTGCCAAGGGATAGCTTTCCGGGCTTGCCGTTGTGACGATACCGAAACAGCCACAGCTTGCCACCCGCTGGTGTGACCTCAAGGAAGAGGCTACCTCCATCGGGTAGGTGATAGGGCTTGTCCTGCGGCTTTGCTTGGCGAATAGCCAGATCAGTTAAGGGCATGATGTGTACCTTTTCCTATGTACCTTTTCGCGCCGCGCCGTAAGGGTGGCGGGCGGAGACCATTCCGCGCCTAGACTTGTGCAGAGAACCAGCTTGCAGGGTGTTGGGTGGCCTTTAGCGGCTCTCTATGCATGGATTTCTACCGTGTCACTAGTGACAAATCGCTTTTGTCACTATCAATGGACATGAAAAAGTCTTTTGAAATCAAGGCTGTCACTATGTCACTACTGTCACTAGTCATTTCTCGCGGGGTGCCGAAAAAAATACATAAATGGTCGTGATGGATGCCAGGGCCATGAGTGGCTGATGACATACATACAATTTTGTAACCAGTGTATGAATTGCAAATGGTGCTAATGACAAGTGATTGTGTACCTTTTTCTACGGGGTTTGTAGGAAGGTACACAAAAAGGTACATAAAAAAGCTGGCTGTTACGGGACGTTGCTGGACGCTAATGGACAACAAAAAACCCGCAGAGCCTTGTGCTGTGCGGGTTTGATGGACTTTCTTGGACTTCTCTAATCGTTGCGATGGTGCCCGGGGTCGGACTCGAACCGACACACCTTGCGGCGGGGGATTTTGAATCCCCTGCGTCTACCGATTTCGCCACCCGGGCATCGCAAGAGGAGGCAAGTCTATCCCATCTGCCGGGGCTTGTAAATCACTCGCCGGCGTCCTTTTTCATTTTCAGCGCATGGTCATACAGCAGCTTGCGGTTGGCACCGGTGATTTGCGCGGCCAGGGTGGAGGCTTGCTTCATCGGCAGGTCGGCGCTGAGGATGTTCATCACCCGGATGGCTTCTTCCGGCAAACCGGCCTTGTCTTCCGCTTGCGGGGCAGCGTCGATGATGAGCACGATTTCGCCGCGCTGCTGGTTGCTGTCGGCCTTTACCCATTCCAGCAGTTCGCCGGCGGGCAGGCTGTGGAAGGTTTCAAAGGTTTTGGTCAGCTCGCGCGCCAGCATCAGGCGGCGGTCCGGCCCCAGTTCGGCCACGATGTCCTGCAGGGTGTCCACAATGCGGTGCGGTGCTTCGTAGCACACCACCAGGTGGTCGGCGCCGATCCATTGCTGCAAGGTACGGCGGCGTTCGCCGCTTTTGGGCGGCAAAAAGCCGTGAAACAGGAAGGCATTGCTGGTGAAGCCGCTGGCGGACAGGGCGGTAATGACGGCGGATACGCCGGGGATGGGGCGTACCGGGTGACCGGCGGCGCGCACGGCTTCCACCAGCCGCGCGCCGGGGTCGGATACCGCAGGGGTGCCGGCATCGGATACCTGCACCACGATCTGCCCTTCCGCCAGCCAGCGGATGACTTGTTCGGCCATGCTGCGTTCGTTGTGCTCGCGCAGGCTCACCAGCTTGCTGGCGTGAATGCCGTAGGCGGTCAGCAGGCTGCCGGTGACGCGGGTGTCTTCCGCGCAGACCACATCGGCCGCGGTAAAGGCCGCCAGCGCACGTGCGGTAACATCTCCCAGGTTTCCAATGGGAGTGGCCACCACATATAATGTGCCGCGACAGAAACTTTCCCGTGCAGTTTCAAGCAAGTGAGCGAACGAAGTATGCAAAGACTGGCTCCGCTGTTGGTTGGCGTCATGATGACATGGTTGACGGCTGCGCATGCGCAGGCACCGGACTATATCATCCAACTCAATGCTGCGCCGCTCAATAGCGTGGCCGGACAAAGCCCGCGCGCCCAGGCGCAGCCGGCATCCGCCCCTGTTGCCCCGGTGGCCAAGCCGCTGGCTGCGCCCGGCAAGCAGGCGGTCCGCCTTAAAATAGGCCTGTTGCTGCCCACCGAGTCCAAATTGCTGGGCGAAGCGGCTGCGGTGGTGCGTAGCGGGGTGGAAGCCGCGCACGATGCCGAGCCGCAAGCCGATGTGGTGGTGATTGATGCCGACGAACACAACGCCGCCCAGCGTTACCGCGAGGCGGTGGCCAGTGGCGTCAACGTGGTGATAGGCCCCTTGTCGCGTGGCGGTATTGCCGCGGTGGCACCGCATGTGATCGTGCCCACGCTGGCGCTCAATGCCGTGGGGCGCGATGTGCCGACCAACCCCAGGCTGTTTACCCTGGCCCTGAATGTGGAAGTGGAAGCCCGCCAGATTGCACGCCTGATGCGTGATGATGGCCGCAGCAATCCCTTGATCATTGCCGATGGCGAGGTATTGTCCAGCCGCCTGAAGCAGGCCTTTGCCGACGAGTGGCGCAGCCAGAGCGGCAAGGACGCGCCGCAGATTGAAGACAACGGCCAGAGCCTGTCCGTGTTGCAGCAGGCCGCCAGCCAGGCCGATGCAGTGTTTCTGGCGGTGGAACCGGCCGAGGCCGCCCGGCTGAAACCGGCCTTGCCGCCGGATCTGCCGGTGTATGCCACCTCGCAAATCAGCACGCGCAGCCCGGACAAGCAGCTGGCCGGGGTGCGCTTCATCGACATGCCGTGGTTCCTGATGCCGCAACATCCGGCGGTGAAGCGTTTTGCCCGGCCGTCCACCGCACTTACCCTGCAAACCGAGCGCCTGTATGCGCTGGGGATCGATGCCTATCGTCTGGCGCTGTTGCTGGGTACCACGCGCAACCCTGCCAGCATCAAGCTGGATGGCGTCACCGGCGACCTGAAACTGGGCCGCGACCGGGTGTTTGACCGCCAGTTGCCGGTATCGCTGATTGGCGAAGGCGAATAAGGCCGATGAACCGCCAGGGCCAGCAGGCAGAGGAACGCGCGCTGGCCTTCCTGTTGCAGCAAGGTTTGCAGCTGCTGGAGCGCAACTGGTTGTGCCGTGGCGGTGAGATAGACCTGATCATGCGTGACGGGCGTTATCTGGTGTTTGTGGAAGTGCGCCACCGGGCCAGCCCGCGTTATGGTGGAGCGGCGTACAGCATTACGCCGGCCAAGCAGAGGAAACTCCTGCATGCGGCCACGGTCTACCTGTCCGATAAGCGAGTAGACGCGCCCTGTCGTTTTGATGCTGTGCTGAGCGAAGGCCAGCAGCCGCTGCAGTGGTTGAAAAACATTTTTGCATAGCAGCCATCCCGCGCTGCTACAAGGAAGAGCATGGACCTGATTGAACGCGTCAACGGACATTTTCTGGAAAGCATTGCCGCCAAGCAGGAGGCAATGGAACTGCTGTCGCCCGCGGTGGCGCTGGCTGCCGAGCGCATGGTCAGCTGCCTGATGAACGAAGGCAAGATCCTGGCCTGCGGCAATGGCGGTTCGGCTGCCGATGCCCAGCACTTTGCTGCTGAAATGCTGGGACGCTTCGAAAAGGAGCGCCCGGGTCTGGCCGCCATTTCGCTGGCGACCGACTCTTCGGCACTCACTGCCATTGGCAATGACTACGATTTCGACATGATTTTTTCCAAGCAGGTGCGTGCGCTGGGGCATACCAACGACCTGTTGCTGGCCATTTCCACCTCGGGCAATTCCGCCAATGTGATTGAAGCCATTTATGCCGCACACGAACGCGGCATGGGTGTGATTGCCCTCACCGGCAAGGATGGCGGCAAGATCAGCGAAATCCTGTCGCCGGAAGACATCCAGCTGAATGTGCCGGTGCTGCGCACCGCGCGTATTCAGGAAGTGCATATCCTGCTGGTGCATGCCCTGTGCGATGCCATCGATTACATGCTGTTGGGAGGTGAGTAAATGAAACGTACTGTCCTGTCCCTGTTGCTGGCGGCTGCTGTGTCCAGCACGCTGTCCGGTTGTTTCGCCCTGGCTGCCGGTGGTGTGGCCGGTGGTGCGCTGGTGGCTACTGACCGTCGTTCCAGCGGTGCTTATGTGGACGACCAGAGCATTGAAGCCAAGGTGTCGCACCAGATTGGCGAGAAATTGCCTTCGGCTCACGTCAATACCACCAGCTATAACCGTGCCGTGCTGCTGACCGGTGAAGTGCCGTCGGCAGAAGCCGGCCAGCAGGCCGAGCTGATTGCCCGCGCCATGCCCAATGTGCGCCGCGTGTTCAATTACACCGTGGTGGCTCCGTCTTCCGGTTTCTCCGAGCGCAGCAACGACACCTGGATTACCAGCAAGGTGCGTACCCGCCTGCTGGATGGCAAGGGCTACTCGCCCAACCATATCAAGGTGGTGACCGAACGTGGCGTGGTGTACATGCTGGGTCTGGTTACACCGGCGGAAGGGCAGGCGGCAGCACAGGTGGCGAGCGAAACCGCCGGGGTGCAAAAAGTGGTGACCCTGTTTGAAAGCATCACCGAAATCACGCCAGCGCAGTAAGTTGTGCTGAAACAGAAAAAGGACCGCATGCGGTCCTTTTTTTATTCTGTCTGGCCTGAGTGTGCTTCAGCCGTGGCTGCTGTGCACACGCGGTGCCAGCACATCGGCACACAGCACGTGCATGGCTTCGTCGATTTCAATCGCCATGGACAGGGTGACGCAGGAGCGGGTGTCGGTCATCGACAGGTAAGGCTCGCTCATGTACAGCACGCCGGGCTGGTCGATGGCATGCTGGAAATACGCACGGCGCGACCACACCGCACCGGTGGTATCCGCCAGCGGGGCAAACTTCAGGCTGCTGGCAATGGTGTTGTGGCGGCTGTTGAGGTTGCGGCCAATCTGGCGGCCTTCGCTGTCCAGCAAGAAACAGCGGATGACATCGGGCATGGCCAGCATGGGGGTGGCTGCCTGGTCGAACGGGGTGCCCTGCATCAGCGAAATGGCCGATTGCACAAAGGCCTGGCGTGCCAGTTCGATCTGGCGGCGGGTAATCTTGCGCTTGAGCAGGTCGCGCACCATCAGCTCGTCCCAGCGCGAATCCAGCCGTTTGGTGATGATGTCGTCTGCATCCGGGCTGGCGGAGGGGCGGGCCACATAATAGCCCTGTACCAGATCGCAGCCGGACTCCAGCGCCACCAGCACATCGTTTTCGGTTTCAATCCCTTCTTCCACTACCAGTGCACCAATTTCGTGCATCAGTCGCACCAGTCTGGACAGCAGATTGCGGGTGCGTGGTTGGCTGACGGCACTGCGCAGCAAGTCCTTGTCGAATTTCACCAGGTCCGGTTCCAGCTGGCAGACCCGGTCCAGGTTGGAATGGCCGACGCCAAAGTCGTCAATCGCAATCAGGAAACCGGCTTTTTTCAGCAGATTCACGCCTTCGATCAGGGCTTCATCCACTTCCAGCACATGTTCCAGCACTTCCAGCACCACATTGCCCGGCTGCAGGCCGGCTTCGCGAATGGTGTTGGCTAGTGCCATGGCCCGCTCCGGGCGGGACAGCGAGGCGGCATCGACATTCAGGAACAGCCAGTGCGGATGGCTGTGCTCCAGCGCGGCAAAGTGCTGTACATGGGCCTGGCTGACGGCCAGGTCCAGCCCGTGGCGTCGCTCGGGGGACACCATGGCATAAAAGGCCTCGGCCGGTGACAGCGGCAGCTGGTTCTGCTCGGCGCGCAGCAAGGCTTCCACGCCCACGGTACGGCGGTGCGCCAGACTGTAGATGGGCTGGAAATGGCTGCCGAGTATCAGACCGGCATGCTCGAAACGTTTCATTGCAGTACATTCCTTCCTGAGATAGGGCTCTTGCTGGCCCATGAACCCGTTACCTAGCAATCGGCATTCCAGTGTAGAGCATGGCCGGATAATAAAAAACGGGCCCGACCGGGCCCGTTAAGATAATTCGCACAAAAAAGCGGATTTATTCCTGCTGGATACCAGCAACCAGCCATTTACCGCCGGTGCTGCCATCCTTGATGTAGTGCCAGTATTCGCTGAACGGCACTGCCGCGGCATTCACCGACTCGCTCACCGTACCGGAGAAGCGCACGGTGGCAATAAAGCGGCCACCTTCTTCCACGGCTTCGGCCAGCTGGCAGTCCAGCTGCGGGAAGTCAGCCACATCGGTATTGCTGCCGATTTCATTGCGCAGGCCTTCGAACAGATCCGGCGTCATGTACTTGCGTACTTCTTCCAGGCTGTCCGGCGTGTTCAGGCTTTGCAGGTGCAGGAAGGTTGCCTTGGCCTGACGCAGGAAGTTCGGGGTTTCCGTACCATCCGGCAGGCGTCCGGGCACTGCACCAGCCATGGCCGGTGCTGCGCCATAGCCAGCCGGCTGACCCAGACCGGAGCCAATCTTGGGAATCGGCTCGAAACGGGCAGCGTCCTGGGCATTGCTGTTGAAGACCGGGCCGTTACCAGCCGGCATCGGGCTGTTCATCGGTGCCTGGCTGGCAGTCTTGCGGCGGAACCACATCAGGCCGCCAATACCCAGCAGGCCCAGCAAGGCCAGCGTGCCCCAGGGAATGCCGGAACCGGCACCTGCGGTATCCACGGCGTTACCCGAAGCATGGTTGTTGTTCATGGCCGAACCCAGCATGTAGCCGGCGGCAGCACCTGCAGCACCCGCTGCAATGGCGGTACCAATGCCAGGGCCCTTCTTGGGCTGGGCTTGCGGCGCAGCCTGCGGAGCAGGTGCCGGAGCCGGCATCGGAGTGGGCTGCTGGTAGCTTTTGGTCGGGGCCGAGCGGCGCATGCCGGCGCTCTTGCCTCCGCCCAGGCGTGCGGCTTCCGCAAACGGTGCCGCCAGGACAGAAACCAGGGTGAAGGCGAGCATGATCGTCTTCGCGCGAGGTGTCATGATTTTATTCTCCAGAGTAAAGGGCTCCGGTGTGACCGGAGCATGGAAGTTTAGTTCGGGGCAAGCGGCTGGATTTCAAGCACGTGAGCATGGTTATCCCGGATGCAAAAGCGGATGTTGTAGTCATAAAGCCGCACGCCGTAGATGCGTTCCGGGTCGTGCTGATAGGCCGGGCGCGGGTCTTGTGCCAGTACTTGTTCAATCAGCTGTGCCAGGCCCGGCGGGGCAGAGGGCAGGGCGGCCAGCTGTTGCAGCGCCGGTTGGCTCCAGCAGATTTCCAGGCTGGGCGGCGGGCCATCGACAAAGCCGCCGCGTGCTTCCGGGTGGGCTTCCACAAACGGGATATAAGGCTTGATGTCCAGCACAGGCGTGCCATCCAGCAAGTCCGCGCCTTCCAGATGCAGCCACACGCCATGCCCGGTATCGATGCCGCGCAGCGCCACCAGCGACAGGCCCAGCGGATTGGGCCGGTGGGTGGAGCGGCTGGCAAACACGCCCACCTTGGCATTGCCACCCAGCCGTGGCGGGCGTACCAGCGGCTGCCAGCCGCGCTGGGCGGTCTGGTGGAAGACGAAGCTGATCCAGACATGGGAGAAGGCTTCCAGCCCGCGTACCGTGTCGGGGTGATTGAATGGCGGCAACAGCTCGATCTGGATGTCGGCAGCGGGGGCCAGCGCGGGCTGGCGCGGGATGCCGAATTTTTCCTTGTAGGGCGAGTGGACGATGCCCACCGGGTGAAATGCGTAGCTCATGGCGGGATTGTAGCCGGGTTCCGGCTGGCTGATCCTGCTTAATCCACCAGACAGAAGCGCTTGGCAAACAGAACAGCCCGGCCGAACGGGGGCTTCGGTCGGGCTGATGACAGCGACAGCGCTGTGCAGGCTGGGGAATCAGCCTACGAAGTGACGGTTGTAACGGCCGGTCAGGCGGCTCATCGGCAGCAGCATGAAGAAGTCTGCGCAGTTGAAGTCCGGGTCCCAGGCCGGTTCACCGCAGATGAAGGCCCCGGCGCGCAGATAGCCCTTGATCAGCGGCGGCATCGGCGAGGAGGGCGCATCGTCGTGAATACGGTCCAGCGGCAGCGGCAGGTGCGGGAACACACGCCATTCGGCCGGGCTGAGGTGGCTGGACTCCAGCTGACGGTACAGGCTGACAGCCTGATGTCCACCATCGGCCAGGCTTACGCTGGCGCAGCCTGCCAGGTAGGCACCGCCTTTTTTCTGTACGTAGTCGGCCAGGCCGGACCACAGCAGGGCAATCACTCCGCCGCTGCGAAAATCCTTGTGGACGCAAGAGCGGCCCACTTCAATCAGGCTGTCGCGCAGGTTGTCCAGGCGGGTGAGGTCGAATTCGTGTTCGGAATACAAGGACGGGGCGCGGCGTGCCATGTCAGGCGGCAGCATGCGGTAGGTACCCACCACCAGGCCGCTGTTGGCATCTTCCACAATCAGATGGTCACACAGGGCGTCGTACTCGTCGCAATCAATACCCAGGGCTTGCGATGACAGCTCGGCACCCATTTCACCAGCAAATACGTCAAAGCGCAGTTTCTGTGCACGGCGGATGTCTTCGGCCGTTTCTGCTACACGCACGCCCAGTTTCAGCTGGCGGCGGCTACTGATGCTTTCATTCAGTTGCATGACTTACTCCCCTGGCGGATATGCGAACGGGCTTGTTGTATTGATCCGGAATGCTAGCCTTGCTGTGGTGTGCTGCCAGTCAGCCATTTCCGGATACGGGCACGGCAACTCCTTCATTTGGCAGTAGCTTTTCGCTTGGCCGGCCTTGCAACACATGCTAGTGATGGAGTTTGACGCAGACATTTCGCGCATATGACTTGTGGATGACCGGCGTTTGAACTGCCGGTTACAACAGGGGCGAAACAAATCAATGACTTATCATGCAATCGGTTTTGCCGTAGAATAGGCCGTTTTTCCTGCACGCTTCGCCCTGCCTGCCTCTTGCGCACGGGCTTCCGAGTACAGCCGATGATTTATCCCACACAGTTTGACGTGATCGTGGTTGGCGGCGGACACGCCGGCACCGAGGCCGCGCTGGCCGCCGCCCGCATGGGCCGCGCCACGCTCCTGCTTACCCACAATATCGAGACCCTTGGTCAGATGTCGTGCAACCCGTCTATCGGTGGCATCGGCAAGGGGCATCTGGTGAAAGAGGTGGATGCGCTGGGTGGCGCCATGGCGCTGGCAACCGATATCGGTGGCATCCAGTTCCGCACCCTCAATGCCTCCAAGGGCCCGGCGGTACGTGCCACGCGTGCGCAGGCCGACCGCATCCTGTACAAGGCGGCCATCCGCGACATGCTGGAGAACCAGCCCAATCTGACGCTGTTCCAGCAGCCGGTGGATGATTTGCTGATCGAGGGTGATCAGGTGGCCGGTGCCATCACCGCCATCGGCATCGTGTTCCGCGCCCGCACCGTGGTGCTGACGGCCGGTACTTTCCTGTCCGGCAAGATTCACGTTGGCCTGGAAAACTACACCGGTGGCCGTGCCGGCGATCAGGCAGCTTCCACGCTGGGCGCACGTCTGCGCGAGCTGGATTTGCCGGTGGGGCGTCTGAAAACCGGCACGCCGCCGCGTATTGATGGCCGCAGCATCGATTTTTCGGTCATGGAAGAGCAGCCGGGGGATACGCCCGAGCCGGTGTTCTCCTACCGCGGCCAGCGCAGCATGCATCCCAGGCAACTGCCGTGCTGGATCACCCACACCAATCAGCAAACCCACGACATCATCCGTTCCGGCTTCGAGCGCAGCCCGATGTTTACCGGGGTGATTGAAGGGGTGGGCCCGCGTTACTGCCCGTCCATCGAAGACAAGATCAACCGTTTTGCCGACAAGGACAGCCATCAGGTCTTCCTGGAACCGGAAGGCCTGACCACGCACGAGTTCTACCCCAACGGGATTTCCACCAGCTTGCCGTTTGATATCCAGCTGGCGGCGGTGCGTTCCATCCGTGGCATGGAAAACGCCCATATCCTGCGCCCCGGCTATGCCATCGAATACGATTACTTCGACCCGCGCGGCCTCAAGTCCACGCTGGAAACCAAGTCCATCAAGGGCCTGTTCTTTGCCGGGCAGATCAACGGCACCACAGGTTACGAAGAAGCCGCAGCGCAAGGCCTGCTGGCCGGCCTGAATGCCGCACTGTATTCGCGTGATGAAGAAGGCTGGTGTCCGCGCCGCGACGAGGCCTACCTTGGCGTGCTGGTGGACGACCTCATCACCAAGGGTGTGTCCGAGCCTTACCGCATGTTTACCAGCCGTGCCGAATTCCGCCTGCAACTGCGCGAGGACAATGCCGACTTGCGCCTGACCGAAATGGGCCGCAAGCTCGGTCTGGTTGGCGATGCGCAGTGGGATGCCTTCTGTCGCAAGCGTGACGCAGTGGAAGCCGAAACCGCCCGCCTGAAAACCACCTGGCTGCATCCGGCCAAGCTGCAGGATGCCGCTGCGCTGGAAGCCCTGCTGGGCAAGGGTATCGAGCGCGAGTACAACCTGTTCGACCTGCTCAAGCGCCCCAATGTCGCTTACCGCGAGCTGATGACCCTGCCGGAAGCCGCAGGTGGCGTGGCGGATGACGTGGTTGCCGAGCAAGTGGAAATTCAGGTCAAATATCAAGGCTATATCAATCGTCAGAACGAAGAACTGGCGCGCCGCGACAACCTGGAAGACGTCCGCCTGCCCGCCGACATCGACTTCGGCGTGGTCAAGGGCTTGTCCAAGGAAGTACAGCAAAAACTGAATCAGCAGCGCCCGGAAACCCTGGGTCAGGCCTCGCGCATCCAGGGCATCACCCCGGCGGCGGTTGCCCTGCTGATGGTGCATCTGAAGCGCGGCTTTGCCGACGCCAAAACCGAATAATTGCAAGCCAAGCGCATGACACATACTGCAGAACTGAAACAAGGGCTGGAACAGCTGGCCCTGGGCCTCACCGAACAACAGCTGGCCTTGCTGGACGGCTACCTGAACCTGCTGGCCAAGTGGAACCACACTTACAACCTGACCGCTGTGCGCGAAGAGCAGCGCATGGTCAGCTACCATCTGCTGGACAGCCTGTCGCTGGTGCCGCACCTGAACGGTGGCACCCGCCTGCTGGATGTGGGCTCTGGTGGCGGCATGCCGGGCATTCCGGCGGCCATCGCCCGTCCCGACCTGCAAGTGGTGGTGCTGGATGCCAACCACAAGAAAACCACCTTCCTGCGTCAGGCCGTCATCGAACTGGGCCTGCCCAATGTCGAGGTGATCACCAGTCGTGTCGAGGCTTACCAGCCGGAACAGAAGTTCGATCGCATCACCAGCCGTGCCTTTGCCGAACTGGCCGAGTTTGTCCGCCTCACCCCGCACCTGCTGGCCGACGGCGGTCAATACCTGGCCATGAAGGGTGTGTATCCTTACGAAGAAATCTCGCTGCTGCCGGAAACGGTAGCGGTAGCCGAAGTACTACCGGTGTCGGTGCCCGGTCTGGACGCCGAACGCCATCTGGTGAGAATGGTGGCTAAATGAATGCACGCGTGATCGCGGTTGCCAATCAGAAAGGTGGGGTCGGCAAGACCACCACCGTGGTCAACCTGGCCGCAGGTCTGGCCGAGCTGGGCCGCAGGGTGTTGATTGTCGACCTCGACCCGCAGGGCAATGCCACCATGGGTAGCGGCATTGCCAAGCAGGCGCTGGAGCGTTCCGTCTACCACGTGCTGCTGGGCGATGCTTCTGTCGAAGAAGCGCGCCAGCCGGCCAAGGAAGGCGGCTATCACGTGTTGCCGGCCAACCGCGACCTGGGCGGGGCCGAACTGGAACTGGTCAACGAACTGGCGCGTGAAGCCCGGCTGAAGAATGCCCTGAGCGAAGTGGAAGACCAGTACGACTATGTGCTGATCGACTGTCCACCCTCGCTCAATCTGCTCACCCTCAACGGCCTGGTGGCCGCCAACAGCGTGCTGATTCCCATGGTGTGCGAATACTATGCGCTGGAAGGGTTGTCCGATCTGGTCACCACCTTGCGCAAGGTGCGCGTGGCGGTGAACCCGCGTATCGAAATCATGGGCCTGCTGCGCACCATGTTCGATGCACGAAGTAATCTTTCACAGCAGGTGTCCGAACAACTGGCCAGCCACTTTGGCAACAAGGTGTTCGAAACCGTCATCCCGCGCAATGTGCGCCTGGCCGAAGCACCCAGCCATGGCTTGCCGGGGCTGGTCTACGACCGCAATGCCCGTGGCGCACAAGCCTATCTCACGCTGGCACAGGAACTGACCGCCCGCCTCGAACCCGCAACTGCAACTCCATCTGTCTGACAACATGGCCAAACTCAAAGGACTCGGGCGCGGTCTAGACGCGCTCCTCGCCACCAGCACGGTGGCGGATGACCGCCTCACCACGCTTTCCATCGACCTGATCCGCCCAGGCAAATACCAGCCGCGCAGCCATATGGACGAGGCCGCGCTGGACGAGCTGGCGGCCTCCATACGTGCGCAAGGCGTGATCCAGCCGGTCGTGGTACGTGAAATCGGCCTCGGAGAATACGAGCTGATTGCCGGTGAACGTCGCTGGCGCGCTGCCCGCAAGGCAGGGCTCACTGACGTGCCGGCGGTGGTAAAGACCGTGGCCGACGAAGCCGCCCTGGCCATGGCGCTGATTGAAAACATCCAGCGCCAGGAGCTGGACCCCATCGAAGAAGCACATGGTCTCAAACGCCTGATCAGCGAATTCGGCCTGACGCATGAAAGCGCGGCGGATGCCGTGGGCCGTTCACGCAGTGCAGTGTCCAATTTGCTGCGCCTGTTGGCGCTGCCCGAGCCGGTACAGTCACTGCTGCATCAGGGGCAGCTGGAAATGGGGCATGCGCGCGCTTTGCTGGCACTGCCGGTGGTGCAGCAGCTGGAGCTGGCACACGAGGCAGTGGAAAAGGGCTGGTCGGTGCGCGAAGTGGAACGTCGTGTCCAACAATTGTCTGACCAAAAAACCACACCACCGGTAGCACAAAAGCGTGTCGATCCGGACATTGCCCGCCTGGAACAAGAGGTGTCGGAACGCATTGGCGCCAAGGTCAGCATCCGCCACGGTGCACGCGGGCAGGGGCGTTTGCAGGTGGAGTATGCCAATCTGGACGACCTGGAACGCTTGCTTGAAAAACTTCAAGCAAAATCAAGCAAATGATTTTATGTTGCACTGCAATGGTGCGGGTGATGTTCAGTTTGACGCAAATCAAGCGCTCAGCCTATAATCGAGCGATTTTTTAAGTGTCGGACATGCAAAATCCGGAAGTCGGGCGCGTACTGCGCCTGCAAGCAAAACTGCTTGTAGTGGCTGTACTACTTGGTGCCGTGCTAAGCGCCGGCACCGTTGTTGTTCCGGTGTCGGTTCTGCTTGGGGGGCTGTCGGCGCTCATTCCCGCCGCAGTGTATGCAAGAATCGCCTACGCCAAGCGGCATGTCCCACCTGCGGTGCTGATGAAGGCGCACTTCAAGGCTGAGGCAGTCAAATTCATCCTGACTGTCTTAATGTTTGGTGCATCTTTGGTGTTTTTCAAGGATTTATCGGTAGTGGGTTTGCTGGCAGGCTTTTTTGCCACGGTGTCCGGCTACTGGTTAGGGCTTCTAATCAAATAATTGAGAAAAGAGCGATGGCAAGCAACGCAATTGAGTACATTAATCACCACCTTACGTTCTGGAATTCCGATCCGTCTCCGGCTCGTGGTTTCTGGAGCCTGCACGTAGACACTTTCTCCGTCTCCCTGTTCCTGGCTTTTGTGTTTGCCGGTGTATTTGCCATGGTGGCCCGTCGTGCCAGCCTGGAAAATCCGGGCAAGCTGCAGTTGTTCGTGGAATCCATCATCGAACTGGTGGATACCCAGGTTAAGGAAATCTTCCATGCCAAGAGCAAAGTCATCGCCCCGCTGGCGCTGACCATCTTCTGCTGGATCTTCCTGATGAACGCAATGGACATGCTGCCGGTTGACCTGCTGCCGAATCTGGCCCAGTGGATCGGCCACACCTTCTTCGGTCTGGAACCGCATCACATCTATTTCCGTTCGGTTCCGTCCGCTGACGTGAATGCCACCTTCGCCATGTCGCTGTCCGTATTCCTGTGCATCATCGGCTTCTCCATCAAGGCCAAGGGCCTGGGCGGCTGGGGCAAGGAATTGCTGACCGCACCGTTCCACACCCACAACCCGATTGGCGCCATCATCCTGGCCCCGCTGAACTTCATCTTCCAGCTGGTCGAACTGGCCGCCAAGCCGATCTCTCTCTCGCTTCGTTTGTTCGGTAACCTGTACGCCGGCGAACTGATCTTCATCCTGATCGCACTGCTGCCGTGGGGCGCACAGTGGATCCTGGGTGCACCGTGGGCCATCTTCCACATCCTGATCATCACCCTGCAGGCCTTCGTGTTCATGATGCTGACCATCGTGTACCTGAGCCTGGCCGTGGAAGCGCACTAAAGAGTTTGTGGTATCTGTTTTTTTAGAGCTTTACCTTTGTTTTAGTTTTTTTTACCAACCATCCTTGCATAAGTCTTAGGAGATACATAATGGAAGCACTCGTTTCTCAGATTCAGTCGATGACCGCTATCGCAGCTGCTCTGATCATTGGCCTTGGCGCTCTCGGCACTGCTATCGGTTTCGCCATTCTGGGTGGCAAATTCCTCGAGGCCTCCGCCCGTCAACCGGAAATGATCCCGGTTCTGCAAACCAAGCTGTTCATTATCGCCGGTCTGCTGGATGCGATCTCCATGATCGGTGTGGGTGTTGCCATGCTGTACACCTTCAGCAACCCGTTCCTGTCCGCTGCCAAAGCAGCTCTGGGTGGCTAATTTTTAGCCAGTAAACGGTTTGTGTAGAAGTCATTCTCTGGAGGAAAACAAGCGTGGAATTTAACGTAACACTACTGGGCCAGGCGATCACGTTCGCCATCCTGGTATGGTTCACCATGAAGTTTGTTTGGCCTCCGCTTACCAATATGATGGAAGAGCGTGCCAAGCGTATTGCAGACGGCCTGGCCGCTGCAGAACGTGGCAAGCAAGATCTGGAAGCTGCTGAAAAGCGCGTTGCGGACGAACTCCGCAAAGCCAAGCAACAGGCAATGGAAATCATTACTGCTGCTGAGAAGCGTGCCTCCCAGATCGTGGACGAAGCCAAAGACAATGCCAGCACCGAAGGTGCCCGTATTGTGGCTGACGCCAAGGGCCAGATCGATCAGGAAGTGATGCGCGCCAAGGAGGCCCTGCGTGAGCAGGTAGCCCAGCTGGCCGTTATCGGCGCAGAGAAGATCCTGCGCAAAGAGATCGATGCAGCCAAGCACGCCGACCTGCTTTCCTCCATCAAAGCGGAGTTTTAATTAACTCATGGCAGAACTCATTACCGTCGCAAGGCCCTACGCCGAAGCGGTATACAGCCTCGCCACCGAAACGCGTACGCTGGACCAGTGGTCCGATGCGCTTGCGTGGCTGGCTGCCATGGTGAACAACCCGGATATGGTTGAAGTTGTCACCAATCCGAAACATACCGCAAAAGAGGTTGAGGCGCTGATGCTGGAAGTCCTCGGCGAGCGTACCAACGAAAGCGTGAAAAACTTTCTGGTCGCCCTGATCGAGAACCACCGCCTGATGCTGCTGCCGCATATCGCCAGTCAGTTTGAGCTGTTCAAGGCCGAAGCGGAAAACATCGTTGATGCGCAAGTTGAAACGGCGTTCCCGCTGACCGAAGAACAGAAAGCCGAACTCACCAGCACGCTTTCCAAGCAGTACGGCAAAACCGTACGTCTTGATGTGCGTGACAATGCCGATCTGATCGGTGGTGTGCGCGTGCTGGTCGGTGACGATGTCATCGACAGTTCCGTGCGCGGCAAGCTGCAAGCCATGGCGGCAAGCCTCAAGAATTAGGAGAGATCATGCAGTTGAACCCCTCTGAAATCAGCGATCTGATCAAGGCCAAGATTCAGAACCTGGCTGAAGGCGCTGAAGTCCGTACCAAGGGTACGGTAATTTCCGTGACCGACGGTATCGTTCGTGTCCACGGTCTGGCAGACGTGATGCAGGGCGAAATGCTCGAGTTCCCGGGCAATACCTACGGCCTCGCCATGAACCTGGAGCGCGACTTTGTCGGCGCCGTGGTTCTGGGTGAGTACGAACACATTTCTGAAGGCGACGAAGTCAAGTGTACCGGTCGCATTCTGGAAGTGCCGGTAGGTCCGGAACTGGTGGGCCGTGTTGTCAACGCTCTGGGCCAGCCGATCGACGGCAAGGGTCCGATCAACGCCAAGCTGTCCAGCCCGATCGAAAAGATCGCGCCGGGCGTGATTGCGCGTCAGTCGGTATCCCAGCCGATGCAGACCGGCCTGAAGGCGATTGACTCCATGGTACCGGTAGGCCGTGGCCAGCGTGAGCTGATCATTGGCGACCGTCAGACCGGCAAGACTGCCGTTGCTCTGGACGCCATCATCAATCAAAAAGGCACTGGTGTTGTTTGTATCTACGTTGCCGTAGGTCAGAAAGCATCCTCCATTGCCAACGTGGTACGCAAGCTGGAAGAGCACGGTGCACTGGGTCACACCATCATCGTTGCTGCTACCGCTTCCGAAGCCGCTGCCCTGCAGTTCATCGCCCCGTACTCCGGTTGCGCGATGGGCGAATACTTCCGCGACCGTGGCGAAGATGCACTGATCGTATACGATGACTTGTCCAAGCAAGCCGTTGCCTACCGTCAGATCTCCCTGCTGCTGCGTCGTCCGCCGGGCCGTGAAGCTTACCCGGGTGACGTTTTCTACCTGCACTCCCGTCTGCTGGAACGCGCTTCCCGCATCAACGCGGATGAAGTGGAAAAACTGACCAACGGCGAAGTGAAGGGCAAGACCGGTTCGCTGACCGCACTGCCTATCATCGAAACCCAGGCTGGTGACGTTTCCGCCTTCGTTCCGACCAACGTGATTTCCATTACCGACGGCCAGATCTTCCTGGAATCCGACCTCTTCAACGCAGGTATCCGTCCGGCCATCAACGCCGGTATCTCGGTATCCCGCGTGGGTGGTGCGGCCCAGACCAAGGTCATCAAGAAGCTCGGTGGCGGTATCCGTCTGGCACTGGCCCAGTATCGTGAACTGGCTGCGTTCTCGCAGTTCGCTTCCGACCTGGACGAAGCTACCCGCAAGCAGCTGCAACACGGTGAAGTGGTTACCGAACTGATGAAGCAGAAGCAGTTCGTTCCGCTGGCCACTGCCGAAATGGCACTGACCCTGTGGGCTGTGAACAAGGGCAGCTACGAAGACGTTCCGGTGAAGAAGGCCCTGGCATTCGAAGCTGAGTTCCTCGCTTACGTGCGTGCGAACCACAGCGACCTGCTGGCCGCCGTTAATGCTTCGGGCGACCTGTCCGGCGACAACGAGAAGGTACTGGCCAAGGCGATGGAATCGTTCAAGGCTGGCTACAGCTTCAACTGAGCCTTTCGACTCACGTCGTAGCTAAAGAAAGGTTCAGGAATGGCAGTCGGTAAAGAGATTCTCACCAAGATCCGAAGCGTGCAAAACACGCAGAAGATCACTCGCGCGATGCAAATGGTGTCAACCTCCAAGATGCGCAAAACGCAAGAGCGTATGCGCGCTGCCCGTCCTTATGCTGAGAAGGTGCGCACGGTTATGGCGCACCTTGCTCAGGCAAACGCGGATCTTGGTCATCCACTGCTTGCACGCCGTGACGTTGTCAAGCGCGCTGGTATCATCCTGGTTTCCTCCGACAAGGGCCTGTGTGGCGGCCTGAACGTGAACTCGTTCAAGCGCTTCTATACCAAGGTCAAGGAACTGCAGGAACAGAACGTCGAAATCGACGTGTGCTGCCTCGGCCAGAAGGCCGTTGCTGCCTGCCAGCGTGCTCGCCTCAATGTTGTGGCAAGCGCAGTCCAGCTCGGCGATGTGCCGAAGATGGACAAACTAATTGGCCCGCTTACAGTGCTGTTCAAACAGTACGCTGAAGGCGAACTGGACGCGGTTTACATCGTCTACTCCGGTTTCATCAACACGATGAAACAGGAACCGACGCTCGAACAGCTCCTGCCGTTGACTCCGCAACACATGGTGGTGGAGCACTCGCATTCGTGGGATTACCTCTACGAACCGGATGCACCCAGCCTGATGGAGTTCTTGGTCAAGCGTTACCTGGAGTCGGTGGTTTATCAGGCTCTGGCCGAAAATATGGCTTCCGAACAGGCAGCGCGTATGGTGGCCATGAAAGCTGCAACCGACAACGCCGGTAATACGATCAAGCAGCTGCGCCTTGTGTACAACAAGGCCCGTCAAGCGGCAATTACCACTGAGCTGTCTGAGATTGTGGCTGGTGCCGCAGCGGTGTAAGCCGTTACACAGACTGTAAAAGTTAAATGTTTAGGAACCGATAATGAGCCAAGGCAAAATCGTACAAATCATTGGTGCGGTGATCGACGTGGAATTCCCGCGCGACGCCATGCCGAAGGTTTATGATGCCCTGAAGCTGGTTGACGCTGACCTGACGCTCGAAGTCCAGCAACAGCTGGGCGACGGCGTGGTCCGTACCATTGCGATGGGTAGCTCGGACGGCCTGAAGCGTGGCATGGCTGTAGCCAATACCGGCGCACCGATTTCGGTGCCGGTTGGTAGCGCCACTCTGGGTCGCATCATGGACGTACTGGGTAACCCGGTTGACGAAGCTGGTCCGGTGGCTACCGACGCACGTCGCGCCATTCACCAGTCCGCTCCGAAGTTTGACGAGCTGTCTTCCGCTACCGACCTGCTGGAAACCGGCATCAAGGTGATTGACCTGCTCTGCCCGTTTGCCAAGGGTGGTAAGGTTGGTCTGTTCGGCGGTGCCGGTGTAGGCAAGACCGTGAACATGATGGAACTGATCAACAACATCGCGAAGGCCCACTCCGGTCTGTCCGTGTTCGCTGGTGTAGGTGAGCGTACCCGTGAAGGTAACGACTTCTACCACGAAATGAAGGACTCCAACGTACTGGACAAGGTTGCGATGGTGTATGGCCAGATGAACGAGCCGCCGGGTAACCGTCTGCGCGTTGCACTGACCGGTCTGACCATGGCCGAGCATTTCCGTGACGAGAAGGACGCTTCCGGCAAGGGCCGTGACGTTCTGCTGTTCGTGGACAACATCTACCGTTACACCCTGGCCGGTACCGAAGTATCCGCTCTGCTGGGCCGTATGCCTTCCGCAGTGGGTTACCAGCCGACGCTGGCCGAAGAAATGGGCCGTCTGCAAGAACGTATTACTTCGACCAAGGATGGTTCCATTACCTCCATCCAGGCCGTATACGTACCTGCGGATGACTTGACCGACCCGTCTCCGGCAACCACCTTCGCCCACTTGGACGCTACCGTGGTTCTGTCCCGTGACATCGCTGCCCTGGGTATCTACCCGGCCGTTGACCCGCTGGACTCCACTTCCCGTCAGCTGGACCCGCTGGTGGTTGGTGACGAGCACTACTCCGTAGCCCGTGGCGTGCAATCCACGCTGCAGCGCTACAAGGAACTGCGCGACATCATCGCCATTCTGGGTATGGACGAACTGTCCGAGGACGACAAGCTGGTAGTGGCACGTGCGCGTAAGATTCAGCGCTTCCTGTCCCAGCCCTTCCACGTAGCTGAAGTGTTTACCGGTTCCCCGGGCAAATACGTCTCCCTGCGCGATACCATCAAGGGCTTCAAGGCAATTCTCGCTGGCGAATACGACCACCTGCCGGAACAAGCGTTCTACATGGTTGGCGCGATCGAAGAAGCCGCTGAGAAAGCCAAGACCCTTTAATTAAGGAGAGGGCTTATGTCCAAGATGCATGTGGAAGTGGTCAGCACCGAACAACTCATCTACTCGGGTGAAGCCGAGTTTCTGGTCGCCCCGGCGCTGGAAGGTGAGATCGGTGTTTATCCGCGACACGTGCCGCTCCTGACCCGTATCAAGCCCGGTGTGCTGCGCATGACCGTACCGGGCAGCAAGGAAGAAGTGTTGGTGGCTGTCTCCGGCGGCATGCTGGAAGTACAGCCCACCCACATCACCGTCCTGGCTGATACGGCGATCCGCGGCGAGGATCTCGACGAAGCGCGCGCCAATGAGGCCAAGCGTGCAGCAGAAGAATCTCTGCAGCATGCTACCGACGACCTGAGCACGGCAAAGGCTCACGCTGCCCTGGCAGCCGCCATTGCCCAGCTCAAGGCGCTGGACTACCTCAAGAAGCGTGTGCACTAAAAGCGCGGGAACGATTCGTGTATAGTTGCAGGCTGCCACTTTTGTGGCAGCCTTTTTCATTTTTGGTCAGCAAAGAGTTCGCATGGACAGCCTCAATATCGTGATTCTGGCAGCGGGCAAGGGTACCCGCATGTACTCCGCCAAACCCAAAGTTTTGCACCCGATCGGTGGTGCGCCGATGCTCGCCCGCGTCATCGCCACGGCCCGCAGCCTGAATCCGGCGCGGCTGGTGGTGGTATATGGTTTCGGTGGCGATCAGGTCCGCCAGGCTATCAAGGATGAAGACATTGTCTGGGCCGAGCAGGCCGAACAACTGGGTACTGGTCACGCACTGAAAATGGCCTTGCCGGCACTGCCCAGCGAAGGCAAGACCCTGGTGCTGTATGGCGATGTACCGCTGACCCGCAGCGAAACCCTGCAACAACTGATTGCTGCTGCTGGCCATGGCATGGCGGTGCTGACCGACGTGCTGGAAGATGCCAGCGGTTATGGCCGCATGCTGCGTGGCAACGACGGCAAGCTCAAGGCCATTGTCGAGCACAAGGATTGCACGCCGGAGCAACTGGCAATCCGTGAAATCAATACCGGCATGATGGTGCTGCCCAACCGCCAGCTCTCTGGCTGGCTGCAGGCACTGCGCAATGGCAATGCCCAGGGTGAATATTATCTGACCGACGTGCTGGCACTGGCCGTGGCGGATGGCGTGGCGGTGGAAAGCGCCAGCGTGTCGGCTTCGTGGGAAGCTGCCGGCGTGAATAACAAGCTGCAACTGGCCGAGCTGGAGCGCATCCTGCAACAGAACCAGGCGCGCGCGCTGCTGACTGCCGGTGTCACGCTGGCCGACCCGGCGCGTATCGACATCCGTGGTCAATTGCAGCATGGCCGAGATGTCAGCATCGACGTCAATTGTGTGTTCGAAGGCGTGGTGGAGCTGGGTGACAATGTCGAAATCGGCGCCAACTGCGTGCTGAAAAACGTCAAGATCGCGGCAGGCACCCGTATCGCCGCGTTCTCGCATCTGGAGGATGCCGTGGTCGGGGCAGATTGCCGCATCGGCCCGTATGCCCGCCTGCGTCCTGGTGCGGCATTGTCTGACGAAGTGCATGTCGGCAATTTTGTCGAAATCAAGAAGAGCACGGTTGGCCTGGGTTCCAAGGTCAATCACCTCACCTATATCGGTGATGCTGAAATCGGCAGCAAGGTGAATGTGGGTGCCGGTTCGGTCACCTGCAATTACGACGGCGTGAACAAGTTCAAGACGGTCATCCAGGACAATGTGTTTGTCGGTTCCGGCACCTTGATGGTTGCCCCGGTTACGCTGGAAGCCGGTGCTACTGTAGGGGCAGGTTCGGTGATCAGTCGCACCGCCCCGGCCGATACCCTGACCGTGGCACGTGCGCGTCAGGTCAGCATTCCAGGCTGGAAGCGTCCGCAGAAAAAGAGCTGATTCCCGGCAGGATGCACACCATGCCCGCTGCGCTTTTCACAAGAAAGCACGGCGGGCATTTTCATTTGCCGTCTGTCAGCAAAGCTGTGGCATTTCTTTCGTTGCAAAAGAAAAACATCACATTTTACGGTTCTGATGATTGATATTGACTTATTCAGTCGATATCATGACGAAACTTTCGAAACGAAATGTTTCAATGACCAAACGAAATACCCAGCAACGCCGCCATGCCATCGCCACCCTGGTGCAAGAGCGTGGTGAAGTCAGTGTCGATGAGCTGACCCGGCGTTTTGCCACTTCAGAAGTCACCATCCGCAAAGACCTTGCCCTGCTGGAAACAGGTGGCCTGCTGCTGCGCCGTTATGGCGGAGCGGTTGCCCTGCCCAGTGAAATGGCAGTGGAGCCGGAAGTGGGCCAGGTGTCCGACCGCAAGCTGGATATCGCCCGTGCGGCAGCAGAGCGCATACGCGACCACAACCGCATCATCATCGACAGCGGTACCACCACCAGCGGCATGATTCCGCTGCTGGGCAGCAAGCGCGGCCTGGTGGTGATGACCAATTCGCTTAACGTGGCGGCAGCCCTGCGCGAACTAGAAAACGAACCCACCCTGCTGATGACCGGTGGCACCTGGGACCCGCACTCCGAATCCTTCCAGGGCCAGGTAGCCGAGCAGGTATTGCGCTCTTACGATTTCGACCAGCTGTTTGTCGGTGCCGACGGCATCGACCTGGAACGTGGCACCACCACCTTCAACGAACTGGTGGGCCTGTCCCGCGTGATGGCGGAAGTCGCACGCGAAGTCATCGTCATGGTGGAGTCGGACAAGATCGGCCGCCGCATTCCCAACCTGGAATTGCCGTGGCACACCATTCACACCCTGATTACCGATGAGGCACTGCCGGCGGAATCGAGGGACATCATTCAGGCCAAGGGCATCACGCTGATTTGCGCGCCCGCTGGCAACGACAGTGCAAGGAGAAAATAATGTGTGGCATCGTTGGCGCCATTGCGGCGCGTAATGTGGTTTCCATTCTAGTGGATGGCCTCAAACGCCTGGAATACCGTGGTTATGATTCCGCCGGTATCGCCGTGCATACCGGTAATGCCATCAGCCGCGTGCGCCGTGTCGGCCGTGTGGCCGAAATGGAAGCCGCTGCAGCGGCAGAAGGCCTGCAAGGCACGCTGGGCATTGGCCACACCCGTTGGGCCACCCATGGCGGTGTGACCGAGCATAACGCCCACCCGCACATCTCCTTCGACAAGATTGCCGTGGTGCATAACGGCATCATCGAAAATCACGAAGAACAGCGTCAGCAGCTGAAAGCGCTGGGCTATGAATTCACCTCGCAGACCGATACCGAAGTGATCGCCCATCTGGTGCATCACTACTATCAAGGCGGTGTCAGCCTGTTTGATGCCGTGAAGCAAGCCACCCGCCAACTGACCGGTGCTTACGCTATCGGCGTTATCGCGCTGGACCGCCCGGACGAACTGGTGTGCGCCCGCATGGGTTGCCCGCTGCTGGTGGGCCTGGGTGAAGGCGAACACTTCATCGCCTCCGACGTGTCTGCCATCCTGTCCGCCACCCGTCGTGTCATCTTCCTGGAAGAGGGCGATATCGGCCTGCTCACCCGTGACAGCGTGGTATTGCATGACAAGAACGATCAGGTGATCGAACGCGCCGTGCATGTGTCCGACGTATCGCTGGCTTCGCTGGAACTGGGCCCGTACAGCCACTTCATGCAAAAGGAAATCCACGAACAACCCAAGGCCCTGTCCGACACCATCGAAGCGGTGCTGGAAAACGGCTTTGCAGCCGGGCTGTTCGGTGCGCGTGCCGCCGAACTGCTACCGCAAGTGGAAGGCGTGAAGATTCTGGCCTGCGGCACCAGCTACTACGCCGGCCTGACCGCCAAATACTGGATCGAAAGCATTGCCGGTATCAGCTGCGATGTGGAAATCGCCAGTGAATACCGTTACCGCGACGCCTTTGCCAACCCCAAACATCTGGTGGTCACCATCTCCCAGTCCGGCGAAACCCTGGACACCATGGAAGCGCTGAAGTACGCCAAGGAACTGGGCCACAGCATGGCCCTGTCCATCTGCAATGTGCGCGAATCTGCCATTCCGCGCGCCAGCGAACTGGTGTTCTACACCCGCGCCGGTGCTGAAATCGGCGTGGCTTCCACCAAGGCCTTCACCACCCAGCTGGTCGGCCTGTTTGCCCTGGCGGTAACGCTGGGCAAACTGCGCGGCCGCGTGGATGCACAAGCCGAGCACGATTATCAGGAAGCACTGCGCCAGCTGCCGGGTTCGGTACAGCATGCGCTTAATCTGGAGCCGCAAATCAAGGCCTGGTCCGACAAGTTTGCTGCCAAGCAAAATGCCCTGTTCCTCGGCCGTGGCCTGCACTACCCGATTGCGCTGGAAGGCGCACTCAAGCTCAAGGAAATCTCCTACATCCACGCCGAAGCCTACCCGGCTGGCGAGCTGAAACACGGCCCGCTGGCGCTGGTGGACGAAAGCATGCCGGTGGTGGTGATTGCCCCCAACGACGCGCTGCTGGAAAAGGTGAAATCCAATATGCAGGAAGTGCGGGCCCGTGGTGGCGAGCTGTTCGTGTTTGCCGATCTGGACAGCCATTTCAGCGAGTCGGACGGCGTACACGTCATCCGCACCCCGCGCCATGTCGGCGTGCTGTCCGCCATTGTGCACACCATCCCGGTTCAGCTGCTGGCCTACCATGTAGCCCTGGCACGTGGCACCGACGTGGACAAGCCGCGCAACCTGGCAAAATCCGTCACGGTGGAGTAATCACCGGGCAGGCTTCTGACTAGATGTTAAGCGACAATAGTTTTTGACACAAAACAATATAATCTGACACAAAACAATATAGTTTGACACAACCGGCCCCCTCTCTATACTTCCAATAAGAAACTAATCTTTGGAGGGTGTGGTGAGGGGGCGTCGTTTTAAGACTCAAGCCGATATCGAGCGGTACATTGAGCAGGGGTACGGCCAAGGAGAAGGTCGGGACTATAAATCATGGCTCCGAGTCCAAGATGTGCCTTCCCATGGACGATCTCGTAAGGTATCAGGAAGCAAGGTGGATCGTGTCTATCATCTTCTGTCTGACCTTGAGTTTGCCTATTTCCTGACTTTGGAGTTTTCCGAGCGAGTTATTGATATTCGCGAGCAATATCCGATTCTTCCGGTCAGAGAAGCCCAGGATATCGCTGCTAGCCTTGGCATAAAGTATCCCAACTACCCTGGAACCAAAGTTCCTTTTGTGCTAACAACGGACTTTTTGGTTACCTATCTTGGTGAGGATGGTCAACCACATCTGGCGGCCAGAACGGTCAAGTATGAAGAGGACCTTTTACCCTCTCCGAAACTTGAATGGACCTTGCAAAAGCTTGAAATTGAGCGTTGTTTTTGGATGAATCGAAGGGATGATTGGCTGGTGGTCACTGACCTCTGCATTGGGCCTGCCATCAGTCATAACCTTCAGTGGCTGCGTAAAGGGGTACATCTGGAGCGTAGGCTACAAGATCACGATCTCCATTGTTACTTTCTGGATATTATCGGCCAGTTCAATGGCACTGGTCGGACTTTGTCGTCGATGATCCGGGCGGCTTCAAAAATTATCCACCTCACCTACAATGACGGAGTTGTGCTGTTCAAACACCTCGTCTGGAATAAATCGATCCGTTTTGATCTGCAAGCTACCCCTCTCCAGTTGACAATGGAAGCTCCCGTGTTCGAGCTTTTTAGTGAGACCGCTTCTCCTGTCTTTACATCAAAGGTGGCTTGATATGTCAAACCAGTTAGTCGTAAACGATGTGGTTGAGTCGGTTATGGGCGAGATCCCATTTGATAAGCCAGCTCGTCTCCTTTGGATTGATCAAGCTTCAAGAGGTGTGACGTTACTAACGATTGAGTTTCCTCCCAAACGTCCATGGATCTTTGGCTTCGACGATTTAGTATTGATGCTACAGGCTGAGACGATACGTAAGACCAAGGTGCGCCCTCCTGCATTCATGCTTGAGCTCGAAACAGACCTGCCTGAACACGCAAAAGAGGTGCGCGAGAAGAATTGGAAGCGCATACAGCCGTTGCTAGAGACTGCTCTGCCAGGGGAGATATTTTTCCCTGGCATGTTGGGAGCGATGGTGGCTGCTCATGCTGCAAAGTCAGGCTTACCAAGAAAGACGCTATACCGATTGCTCTACAGATATTGGTTATATGGTGGAGTGCGTAATGCTTTGCTTCCAGATCGGACAAAGCGGGGAAATCCCGGCGTGGAAAGAGCTTTTGTCCGAGGAAATGTACCTGGTCGGCCTGCTCGTTATCTTGGAGAAACCGTAACAGTCAAGAAGGGTATCCTCACTGAGCAAGACAAGGAAATTATCCGGATCGGTTTCGCGCTTTACGTAAAGAACAAGGTAAAGTCGATTCCCGATGCGTATCAAAAGACCTTGAGGCGCTTCTATCGGGCTGAGCACTCAAGCCCAGGCGAGGCAGAGAGCGATGTGGTTTTAAGACCACTGTCAGAGCTCCCATCTGAACGGCAATTTGTCTACTGGGGCAAGAAGGCCTTTGACGATATGACCGTGCTGCGTGGTCGCAGCGGAGGGCGGCGTTGGGCCAAGGATCACCGGGCCTTATCTGGACGGGCCAGTGATGGGGTATTTGGTCCTTGCCATCGCTTCGAGATTGACGCCACGGTGGCAGATATCTATTTGGTCAGTCGTTATCGACAAGATTGGATTATAGGTCGGCCAATCGTCTATGTCGTGGTCGATGTCTTCTCCGGCATGATCGTCGGACTCTTCGTTGGTCTGGAAGGCCCGAGCTGGGATGGCGCTCGCCATGCGTTGTTCAACGCATTTACCGACAAAGTCGCTTTTTGCAAGGTGCACGGTCTCGATATCTCGGAAGCCGAGTGGCCCTGTCATCATCTTCCTCAGGAAATCATGGCTGACCGAGCTGAACTGCTGAGTAAGGCGGCCGAGCAAGCGCTCGTCAATGGGCTGAGGATCGACGTGGCTGTACCTGGGCCCTACCGGCCAGACTGGAAGGCTGTCGTCGAGAGCCGCTTTAAACTACTCAATGATGTTTCACAAATCCATTGGATTCCAGGTGGAGTGCGTGCTCGTGAACGTGAGCGGGGAGAGAGAGACGTACGCTTGGATGCTACCCTTAATTTGGAAGAGTTTACTCAGATCATCATCGCGAGCATCTTGCATTACAACCGACACAATAGGCAGCCGTATCGTTTGAGTGCGGAGATGATCAAAGATGGTATAGAGCCGACTCCTATCAATATTTGGAATTGGGGTGTCGAGCAAGGGATCGGGCAACCCAATATTCGGTCAGCGGAGGAGGTGTATCTGCATTTACTTCCGAGTGCTCAAGCCAGTATTCAAGCCGGCGGGATAAATTATATGGGTATGTTTTATACATCCGAATATGCCGTAGCAGGCAACTGGTTCGCGCGTGCTAGGAACAAGGGGAGGGAGTCCGTCAGGGTTTGGTATTCTCCATGGTCGACCGACTATATTTGGATTCAGGGGGAGGATAAATCATTCCACCGCTGTTCACTTAGAGGCTCTGAAGATCGCTATCGAGGTTATCGTCTCGAAGAGGTCATCGATATGCTTGAGATAGTGAAGAATCCCTCTCCTAGCACTCATTTTTCCAGTCTCAATAGTCGTGTTAGGTTGGATGAACAAATCGAATCTACGATTAAAAAGGCTAAACAGGCTAAAGTTGATAGTGGTGTGTCAGCATCCAAACGGATTGCTGGGATTCGTATCTATCGCCAAGTGGAAAGAGTGATTGAGCAAGTACGGCTAAGTGAACGGTTTGGCACCATACGCCATACGTCACCGAAGCCGCCAGAGTCTGCAGAGACTACTGGCGTGGCAACGACCTATGCAGGGGAACGGAGTTCCCAAGTGATTGACCTTCTCGGACGGCTTCACCAGAAAGGTAAAGCGTCGTGACCCGTGATGTATTTATACCCGCAGGGTATCTGGAACAGAGCGTTGCTGAATACCGGGGTAACCCGCTCATCGAAGCATTGCCGCCGATTCATTCTGAAGAGGCCGCCGCAGTGGCAATGTCGAACTTTCCTGACATCCCGACTGATGAAGAGAGAAGACAGCCAAAAGAGATCCGATTGCACTGTATCGATCGACTCAAGCGCCTAGTCCAGCCAATGCCGATTCACCTTGAACTGGAAGGCGTGGTCTCCTCAGTCATCCGTGGAGGCTACGTGGGGCGCAATCCGATGGTAGCCGGAACTTGGCGCCATTTGTACTCGCTTTCAACAGATCGAGGTGCCGCATCGGAATTCGTTTCCTCTGCGTCGTCATTCAGCCTCGTAGGGCTGAGCGGTATTGGGAAGAGCACGGCACTTAACTCAATCCTCAAGCTCTACCCTCAGGTTATCCGTCACCAGAAGTATCACGACCGTGGGTTCGTGCATACACAGATTACTTACTTGAAACTTGACTGCCCTCATGACGGGTCCTTGTCTGGCCTGTGTCGAGCGTTTTTTCGGGCGGTTGACGTGGCCCTGGGACAAGATCGTTATCTGCGGCGTATCCGTCCCAGAGCCGGTGTGCCAGAGCTGGTGCAGATGATGGAGCAGGCGGCTAGCACGTTTTTCATCGGCGCCCTGTTCATTGATGAGATACAGCATTTACGTGTTGCCAAGACAGGTGGCAAAGAGAATATGCTGAATTTCTTCGTAAACTTGATCAACTGTATTGGTATTCCAGTTGCTTTTATCGGCACCAATTCGATGGTAGAGCTGTTCGCCGATGTGATGCGTAATGCTCGCCGGGCCTGTGATATGGGCGACCATGAGTTCCAGCAACCAAAGCAAGATGACCCTGTGTGGAACCTTTTGCTGAATGCTGTTTGGCAATACCAGTGGGTTCAGGCCCCAGGTCCGTTGACACCAGATATCAGGGGGCGACTTTATGACTTGACCCAAGGTGTGACGGATTTTCTGACCAAGTTGATGATTCTTGGCCAGCGCTATGCCATTCAAACGGGTAAGGAAACCCTGACCCCAGAGGTGTTCAGCTATGTTGCCGATACAAAAATGAAGCTGCTGAAGCCTGCTATTTCTGCGTTACGTAGTGGAAATCCTGAGCAGATGAGGCGGTTTGAAGATCTATTGCCGACGGATGAACAGTTCAAGTTCATGATGGAACCCAATGATGGGGGAACGCTGCAGGCTCGGCTGAACATTCTGGAAAACATGCCATCACCGTTGGTCTCACATGTGGAGATGGTCAGCCCTACACAGGTAGGGCCGAATGTTGCTTCACCACCAATAGTTCAACGCCCCTCTGAGGCGCTTCAGTTTGCACAGCAGACTGATTCAGTTGCTGCGTTGAAGCAGGCTGGTTGGCTTTTAACAGATCCCTTCGAGTTCTCGCTTGCATACTGTTCTGCATGAGGCAACATCATCATGAGACAGCTCGATTTCTGTCCTCAGCCTTATCCCGATGAAACTCTATTCAGTCTAGTAAGCCGATACCATCGGTTGACAGGTTTCATGAGTTATCGAGATACAATTGAGCTGTTGTTCGGTACGCCAGCCCCTTTACTGCATTGTTCTTTTCCCCAGCACCTACATGTAGCGAGCACTGCATTATTCCCTGATAAGGGTATCTCCTTAGTCATAGATCAACTCACTATCTTTCCATACTTCCGCCCCTTCCTGTTTGCTTGGCAAGCTAATAAAGCCTCAGCCTATCTAACCGGGCGTCAGACTGGGGCCATTAAGACGCTGCTCGGCATGGTGGCCAGTCAAGTCGGTGCAGAAACTCTCTACCGGTATTGTCCTGTATGTCTTGGTGCTGACCGTCGGCAGTATGGTCAAGCATATTGGCACCGTTCTCACCAATTACCAGGAGTATGGGTCTGCCCACTTCATCACCTTCCTCTGTTTGAGGTCGACTCAACGTGGATGGCAGGATTGCCTCTACGACTTGTCTTACCTGATGAGACCGAGCCGCAGAACCACGCAGTCCCATTACCCGTGACGCTTTCCCAACGAGATTCACTTAGTCGTCTAGCAGAGCTGAGTGCACAGATACTGAATTCAAACCTGGGTGTTATACCACCACAAACTTGGCAGCGGCTTTACCTGCAGCGGGTCATCGACCTCGGACTGGCGCGGCCTACCGGACGTTTGCACTTGGCTGCGCTACATACCTATTTGATGCAAGCCATGATGCAATTCCCTACCCAACATGAATTCAGGGGATGCTTGGCGTTAGCAGGGGAGTTGCCTAGTTGGTTGCTGATGTTACTGCGTAAGCCACGACGATCGCTGCATCCACTCAAACACTTGTTGTTGGCTGAAGGCTTGGGCTTTAGTGGTGAGATGCTGCTGCAGTGGGTAGAGGCACCGAGAGCGAGCCGAATTGTGGAGCCTACATCATACCGTATTCAGAAGGACTGTCGGGAGAGTGATGCTCTGCTATGTCAGGTGCTAGCGAGGACTGGCGGGTCATTGCAGCAAGTGGCCAAGCTTACCGGCGTCAGTGTGACCACATTGCGGTTGGACGCTGTCAGGCTAGGTTTACCCGTTAAGTCCCGACCGAAAACCCTGAGCCCGCCTGTTATGAGTGCACTGGAGCAGGATTTTTTAGCTGGACTGTCATTGAGCGATATTGCAGTCAAAGAACAGTTATCACTGGTAAGCCTGTATCGTGTGCTAAGAATGCAACCACTGGTTGCTACTCAGTGGCGAGCACTAAGAGCAACTCGGGAGCGGGTCGAACGCCGTCAGCGGTTCTTGGATGATTTGCGTCACATGCCACTTCGACACAGCTCCGAGTATCAATGGCTCTATAAGCATGATCGTGACTGGCTCGGGCAGCAAGTCCTTGACTATGGAAAAGTTCCACGTCGAAGAATGGCCAGGGTCGATTGGGAACAACGTGACCGGTTGTTAGCCCAGCGTGTAGAAAAATGGTCTGAGGCAAGGAAATATCTGGGGGGACGGCCAATCAGAGTGACCTTGTCTTTGATTGGCAGAGAGCTTCACGTAGCGGCGCTGCTTGACCACTTTCTCGACAAGCTACCTCTGACTAGGGAGGCGATTGCCAGTGTGGTCGAAAGTCAGCAGCAGTTTCATTGTCGGCGACTCGTTTGGGCCCGTGACCAGTTGAGTGCAAAAGGAGTACCCGTAATCCGATGGCGTTTACTGCGCCAAGCTGGCATTCGTCCCACACTTTCTGCTGAGATTCAACAGTTCATCAAAGTGCTATGTCAGGAAAACGTATAAGCAAGATTTACCTACTGACGGCTTTGTTGCACAAATCAGGGCTTGCATCCGTCCGGTAGAATGACCGCATGTGCAAGTCCCTCCCAAGTGCCAAACCATCAACTGGCAGGCCTGAATCGCCCCGAGCTTGCTAGATCCATTTATGGCCATTTTCAATAGAGAAGTAGCCATTTCTCCAATGGATTATGGCCGTCGGCTTTGGCCGGCCTACTGACAAAGAGCGTCGGCATTTGCCTGTTCTTGTTGCACGTCTGGCCGGTAGCAACATTTCGGCTTAACTACCTACGGCAGGACGCTATCTAGCAGTCCTTCAAGGAGCTACGGATATGTGTCTACGAAACGCGAGCGATGCAAAAACCAGCTGAGTGACTTGATTCTCCTCGCGCACATCGACCAGCATTGCATTTTCTTGTCCAAATTTACGCTGAATGAGTATTCGCACGAATTCCGTTGCCAATTCCTATGCCAAAACCGCCATGACTTCGCATCTGAAAGCCATCACCATCGCGCATGCCAAATCCGCAGCGCGTTCGCATGACAATACGCCTTTGAGTCCGAGATTGCCTCAAAGGCGGCCAGCATGTTTTCTCGTCAAGCAGACAGCCATCATAGGCACGTCTAGTCAGCCTCGTATCCAGCCCCTTGCGATAGGACGCGCTAGCATGAGCCGGTACAGGCGTTCAACATGGTCAGTGACCAACGCACCCAGCACCTGCCAAAGCGGCTTTACAGCCATATAGGACACAGCCACCACTCCCACCGCGCCAGCCATATCCATCGGGAAATGCACGCCCAGAAACACTCGTGCCCAAGCCACACCCAGCCCGGTCAACAGTGTGACTACTGCCCATCCCAATGCACCGTCAAACAGCAGCGTCAATCCGATGCCGGCGAACACGGTCATGTGGTCACTCGGGAACGACGAGTCGGCAGCGTGCGGAATCCAGGTATGTCCGAGTCCGATCATGAAGGGCCGAGGATGGGTCCAGAGCAAGCCAATGCCCTGATTCACACCAAGTGCCAGCAGAGTGACGAGGCATGCCTTGATAGCCAGGTTGCGCCACCCATGGTTACCCCACAGCCACTGTCCGAATAGTAGTATCGGGATCAGATAGACCAAATAATCCGCCATACCGATGGCGGTCTGAATTAGCCAAGCCGGGGTATCGGCACCACCGTTAATTTGGAGAAATAACGTGCGGTTAAAAACTTCAAGATCGTTCATAAATCAACTTGTTCCAAATGTAGTATGTACACGTGTTCTGGCTCGACCGTCAGCGTGTCAGTGCTTGTGTCTGTGGTGTGAATCAGGGAAATGCGGGTGGGAATGCGTCAGCACCTCATGCCGATGCTGATGACGGTGTTTGGTGCCAGGCGCAACCGGATAGTCATGATCGTGCTGGTGATGCTCATCATGCACATGCTCGTGCTCATGTTCCAATGCTTCGTGCGTGTGTTCATGTTCGTGGCGTTCGGTGAGGTGCAGCCAGATGCCGAGTGCCATCAAACCACCGGCAAGCAACAACGGTAGTGTGATCGGCTCACCCATGGCCAATGCCAGTAGTGCACCGAAGAACGGCGCGACAGAGAAGTAGGCACCGGTACGGGCCGTACCGAGGTGGCGCAGTGCTACCACGAACAGTGCCAGGCTCACACCATAGGCAAGGAAGCCAACGACCATCGCGCCACCGAGGTTAGGCAGCGGCGGCAGAGAAGCCCCCAGCATTAAGGCCAGCAGCAGGTTAACCGAGCCAGCCGCCAGCCCTTTGACCGAAGCGATCCAGGTTGCATCCGTCAGGGAGACTTTGCGCGTCAGGTTGTTGTCGATACCCCAGGCGAAGCAAGCGCCAACGACAGCCAGTGCCGGCCACACGCCAGCGAAGCGCGCCTCTCCCGGCCAGCTCAGGATCAGAGCCCCTACTGCAATGGCCACCATTCCTAACGCAATGCGGTGGTCAAAGTTTTCCTTGAAGGCGAACCAAGCCAGCAGCGCCGTGAATACGCCCTCAGCATTGAGCAGCAGCGACGCCCCGGAGGCTGGCATCCCGGTCAGCCCCAGCATCAGTAACACCGGCCCGATGACACCGCCCGACACGATGGCCCCGATAAACCATGGGGCTTCCTGACGAGGCAAGCGGACAGCAGGTGCTCGCGTCAGGCGACGGTACAGCGTCAGGCCAAAGCCAGAGCCAAGGTAGAGCAGCCCGGCCAGCAGCCATGGGTTTACGTTGTGCAGTAGCAGCTTAGCAAATGGCGTCCCGGCGCCAAATAACAGCGCAGCGCCTAGCGCCGATGGCACGCCAGGCTGGCGTAGACCTTCTTTCCAACTCATGATGATCTCTCAGTTACTAGGTAGTTCCCCTGTTGTGGGGGAGTCCCGCCGAACGTGTGCCGTCTAGAGGTATTTGGTGATCTCTTTGAACTCGCGTAGGGTCTCGTCCGCACTTTGTTGGCCCTCAAGCACGACATGTTCCAGACAGTGCTCGATATGGTCATGCACCAGAATTTTCTTGGCGTTGGTGACAGCGCTTTCGACGGCCTGAAGCTGCTGGGCAATGTCCAGACAGCTGCGCCCCTCTTCGAGCATGCTAATGATGCTCTTGAGGTGACCATCGGCGCGCTTGAGACGTTTGATGATGTCGGGATGGGAGGTGTGTGTACTCATGGTTTAATATCCTATCCAGGGGGATAGGAAAAAACAAGGAAATCTAGATCTGGCAGCGAGACTTTCCTGGCGTCCGACATGACATGGCCCACGTGCAGCAGGTGGTGGAAGACGCTCTGCCATCGAGGCGAAATAGCACTTTCGGTTTCGGCGGTCCAGTGGACCTAGTTGGCTACATACATCTCGACCTGGTTGAGCGCCATTATTGGAGTTCTGAAGCCGACGACTACTACAAGGAAGGTATCGCCTTGGCCCAGTTGGCACCGGAGTCGATGGCTGCACAAACGGCCATTTATCTCGGCTATGCACCCTGGGTACCACGTTGGCCGGGCTGGCCTTCGTGCTCCCTTGGTTCTTTATGGTGCTGCTGGACTGGGCAAAACAGTGCTAAGCGGAGACGCATAATTGGCCGCCCAAGATGAGGCGTTTTTCTGCAATTAAATAAGGGAGACCTATACGGTCTCCCTTGCTGTTTATCTACCGTAACACTACTACTCGCGGTAGCTGATACCGTTCGGTCCGTCACCTACCTTGTAGCTGGTTACGACAACATGCTGCTGGCTGTCGATCACCGACATAGTGCTTGATTCGATATTGCTGACGAACACGTACTGGCCATCACTGCTGATCGCCACGCCATGGGCCCCTGGACCAGTCTGTACTTCGGCAATGGTTTTACCCACTTTCGGATCGACCACCGACACCCGATTGTCCGGTTGCTTGCTACTACCCTGGTCAGCCACGAATACCTGCCGGCCATCCGGCGTGGCGAATATCTGGATTGGCGTGCGGCCAACCTTGACTTTGCTGGTTAGCTTGCGCGTGGCGGTATCGATGAGACCAAGACTGTTTTCGGCACTCAGGGACACATAGGCCTGCTTGCCGTCCGGTGCAAACCCTACCTGCACAGGGGCAGTGCCCACGGCGATACGGCCAAGTTCGCGCTGGCTGACTGCATCCAGTACTGATACGTTATTGCTCTTCACGTTGGCCACATAAATAGTTCGCCCGTCCGGGCTCAGCCTCAGCCCGTGTGGGTATTTTCCAGTCTTTATGGACGCGACCTGTCGCTTGGCCGTCAGGTCGTAAACCTGTACCGCGTTATTACTTGCATCGGTCACATAGGCAATGTTACTGCTGGCATCGGTGATCACATGGCCCGGATGCCCGGCCACCGGTAGACGGAATACCGGCTTCGGACCTAGCGGTAAGTCGAAGACCAGCAAATCACCGCTGACCTGTCCTCGGTGGTGGCCGGCATGTTCGCTCATACCGACGGCCAGCAAGCGTTTACCATCCGGGGTGACTTGCACGTTGTGAGGAGCAATGTCCAGCGGCATGGTGGTGACCTGGCCAGTAGCCAGATCTACTTGACTGATCGAATTACCGCGTTCGTTGGCGGTAAACACCGTACCAGTTGGTGCTGCCATAGCGGCGATGGACAGTAGCGACAAAGTCGTCAGTAGGGAAGCAGAAATAACCCTTCGCATAAGGTAAATCCTCAATGATGATGTTGAGCATGGCCCCAGTTGGGGATGAAGGCGGGGGTGTTTTGTCGATAGGTTTCGTAACGCGTGCCGAACTGCGCTAGCATCTCTGCCTCCTCGTGCAAAGCGAGGCGGGAGTAAATCCAGACCAGAATCGGGAACATCAGCAGCGTCAGCAGAGTGGGCCACTGCAGCAGGAAGCCAAACATGATGATGACGAAGCCAGCATATTGCGGGTGCCGGATACAGGCATAGGGCCCCTCCGTCGCCAGCTGTTGCTGGCGCTGGGCGCGGTATAGCACATGCCAGGATGCCGACAGTAGCCAGAAGCCGGTAATGATCAGTACGATACTGAGTAGATGAAATGGCCCCCAGTGCGGATTTGCACGCCAGCCAAACATCATCTCCAGCAGATGGCCGTTGTCGTGGGCAAAGAAATCAATGTTGGGGTAGTGGCTGCCCAGCCAGCCGGACAATAGGTAGATCGTCAACGGGAAACCGTACATCTCAGTGAACAGCGCCACGATGAAGGCCGAGAACATGCCGAGCGAGCGCCAGTCCCGCGCACTTTTTGGCTTGGTGAAGCTGAAGGCAAAAATGATGAACACCATGGAGTTCACTATCACCAGTCCCCACAGGCCATATGCTGACATATCGTGATTCATGGCTCACTGCTCCCTTCGCGGCGGCTGCCCGCTGTCATTGCTGGTATCGTGATGGTGGTGCCCGTGGTGTCCGTGGTGTCCGTGATGCATGAACAGGTGCATCAATGGGCAGGCAAATAGCAGCAGATAAGGCAGTACGCCAAGGACATGGGCACGGTGTTCGCTGAACATCAGGAAGCCGGCAATCAGCACGAAGCCCAGAAACACCCAGTTACCACGGCGGCGGCGCTGTTCATCATGATGATCATGCATGGAGGTTCTCCTTGTGCTTACGCTCGCGCTGCTCTACCGCCAGCGCCTGATCGATATCCGCTTCGCTGCGCCGAGTCAGGTGAAAGCTCAGCCAGATCACGCCGAATGGGCAGGCGGCCAGCAGCAGCGCTAGTTCCAAGGTTGGCAGCGAGATGCCAAAGCGCCCCAGCGCCAGCCCGATGATGAGTAAGGCAATCAGCGCGCAGCTGATATAGGCGAGACGATTCATCAGGCACCGCCTTCCGCTTGCGTGCTGATGCGCACCCGCTTCAGCAAGGCCGAGTTGACGATGACGGAGAGCGAACTCAGCGCCATGGCTGCCGCCCCCAGGATGGGATTCATGAAGCCCAGCGCGGCAACCGGAATGCCGATGCTGTTGTAGATGAAGGCCCAGAACAGGTTCTGCTTGATCTTGTGCATGGTGGCGCGGGAGAGACGAATGGCGTTTTCCACATCACGCACATCGTTGCGGATCAGAATGATGCCACCGGTTTCCTTGGCCACGTCCGAGCCGGAGCCAATGGCGATGCCGATATCGGCGGTAGCCAGTGCCGGCGCGTCGTTGACACCATCGCCCACCATGGCCACCACCTCGCCCTCCTGCTGCAGGTTACGGATCACGGCGGCCTTGTCTTCCGGCATCACCTCGGCGATTACCCGCTCGATGCCCAACTGGCGCGCAATGGCACTGGCCGTGCGTTGGTTGTCACCGCTAAGCATCACCACCTTGATGTGCTGTTGCTTGAGCAGGGAGATGGCTTCGCTGGCTTCTGGCTTGAGCGTATCGGCCACCGCGATGAGGCCGATCAGCTTGTCGCCATAGCCCACCAGCATGGCGGTCTTGCCGTTCTGCTCCAGACTCCGCATGGTGTCATCCGCCGCCGCGGTGGCAATGCCCTGCTGGGCCAGCAGCCGCCGGTTGCCCAGCCATACCGGCAAGCCATTGACCTCACCGCGAATACCCAGCCCCGCCAGGCCGGTGATGGCACTGGCCGCCGGCAAAGTCAGCTGCCTATGGTTGGCCGCACGCACAATGGCTTCGCCCAGCGGGTGCTCGGAGCCGGATTCCACCGCTGCGGCCAGGCTCAACACTTCCAGCTCAGTGTGCGCATCAAACGGCACGATGTCGGTCACTGTCGGCTCACCACGCGTGAGGGTGCCGGTTTTGTCGAACACCACACAGCTGAGCTTCTCCGCCCGCTCCAGTACTTCGCCGCCACGGATCAGCATGCCGCTGTCCGCCCCTCGGCCTACCCCCACCATCAGCGCCGCCGGCGTGGCGATACCCAGCGCGCATGGGCAGGAGATGATCAGCACGGCAATGAAGGCCAGCAGCCCCTGCGGGAAATTGCCGGCCAACCACCAGCCGAGGAACGCCAGCACCGCCACGCCAACAACTGCTGGCACAAAGTAGCGGGTGACCTCGTCGGCCAGACGCTGGATGTGCGCAGTGCTGGTCTGAGCCTCCTCCACCATTCGGATGATCTGCGCCAGCGCGGTATCCGCCCCGATGCGGGTGGCCCGGAAACTGAATACCCCAGCGCGATTGAGGGTGCCTCCAATCACCGTCTTGCCCGCTTGTTTCTCCACTGGCATCGATTCACCGGTCAGCATGGACTCATCCACCGTGGATTGCCCGGAGATGACTTCGCCATCGGTGGCGATCTTCTCGCCGGGCTTCACCACCACGGTTTCACCCACCATGATGTTGCCTGCAGGCACCTCCACCTCCTGGCCATCCCGCAGTACGTGGGCGGTGGCAGGCTTGAGGTCCAGCAAGCGGCGTACGGCGGCGGAAGACTTTTTCTTGATGATTTCCTCCATGTAGCGCCCCAGCAGTACGAAGGCGATGATCACGGCGGAAACTTCGAAGTAGACATCGCGTTCGGCCACTTTCACCGGTAGCACGTCGGGAAAGAACATCACCGCCACGCTGTAGAAGTACGCCACCGAGGTACCCAGCGCGATCAGGAAATCCATGTTGATATTGCCGGTATGCAGCGTATTCCAGGCCCCCCGGTAAAAGCTCCAGCCGCCGATGAACTGCACCGGTGTCACCAAGATGAACAGCCACATACCCCAGGTAAACCATGGCAGATTCGGGATGGGTGCCCAAGTCAGCAACGTGGCGCCAGTTGCCAGCCCGAGAAAGGCACCGGCCCGAAGGATGGCCAGCGCCAGCACCCCGGTCATGGCCACGGTGACACGGGTTTTCATCGACTTAAGTTCGTTTTCCGGCGACTCGAAGGTGCGCAGGCAAGTTTCGCTGCAAAAGTAATAGCTGCGGCCGCCACGTTCGCTCTTCAGCGCGGTGGCCTTGTTGACTACCATGCCGCAAATCGGGTCCTTGGCCTTGTCGCCAAGCGCTGCGACTTCAGCCACTGCCGCGTGCTGGTGATGATGCTTGTGCAGAACAGCAACCATCTTTGCCCCTGGCGCCTGCGCATAGCGCTGGGGGTCAGCCATAAACACCTGCTGACAATGCGCAGAACAAAACCAGTAGTTCTGCCCTGCATAGCGATATTTAGCCTCAGCGGTATCGCTGTCGATGTTCATGTTGCAGACGGGGTCTTTGACGCTAGCCATGGTTCACTCCTTATCTGGCTTCATGCAGCGCAACAAGTTATGGCAGCAGCGATCCAGACTATGGCTGCGCCAGCTATACAGCGTGCCGGTAATAAAACTTCATACCACCAGCACCGTCATCGGCATGGAGAAATCGGCCAAGGCTGATAGCCATCTACGTGATGGCCACCGCCCTGGTATTCGCAACCGAGTGACTTACTGCATGGGCATCATGCCACCCTGCTGCCCCATCATTTGCTGCATGATGTCCATCATCTTCATGCGCTGATTCACCATTGTTTTGATATCAACCTTGCCAGCGTCCATGTTCTGGCATGGCATCTTGCCGTTGGCCATCATGTCCTTGTCCATTACCTGCATCATCGCCATGCCTGACTGCATGGCCTTCATCTGCTCTGTCATGGCTTGCTGGCGTTCTTCTGGTGTCTTGGCCGCCATCATCTTGTCGTGTGCGGCCTGCAGCTGCTGCATCTGTACCTGCAGGCCGGTTGGCGTGGCTTTGACAGAGCTGTCGGCCGACCAAGCCGTCGTTGTAACTAATGCCATTAGTAAAGCAAGAGACACCGCTTTCATGCGTTTCATGATTTCAATCCTCATTCAAAATGGAAGTCTGCCGTATGGCAGAGACGTGACGACACCCTGCGAGGCGTACCTCACAGTGAGAAACCGACGGGAAATACTAGTTATTGAAGCGCTGGAACAGCAGATGCGGACGTGGCGGACTGCCACCAGTGAGCAGAGGCGGAAGATCAATACGGAAACGGGCGGACAGGTCGGTCCACAGACAAGCGAACAGGCCCCATAGCGTGAGACCCAACAATAGACATGGCAGCAGAATCACGCCCACACCGAGCTTGACGATCGGCGCCGACAGATTCTGACAAAGTTTGCCGCAAAGCCGATCATGAGATGATCCATGCAGACCATCTTGCATTTGCGAGGCGTGTGGCGGGCTACTCTGAGCAAGCGCAGGTATGACCTCCCCAAGACTACCATCTTGGATACCACAGCCAGCCAGCACGCTGAACGCAAATACAACAATCCACACCGCCAGCATTAGGCGGCATAGTCGTTGAATTCGAGTCAGGAAGAAACGCATGCTGGCAGGCTCCTTAGCCAATCACTTTCACTATAGACAACGCGCTATCAAATTAAATTGACAGACATCAACACTATTCAGCACGTGGCCGACAGCCGATTCACCTCATTCTGCCGGCGTCTTATTTCCTTGGACCACCGACTTTTTATCCAAGACAGCGCGGAGATAATGGCAGCATCGCTCCATCGGCTCCCCCCGATTCAGCAAAAAAGTAGATCGTAATTCGACCACAGAATCATTTTGCCAACTGAATATTGGTTACCAGCATGGTGCCGTCTTCGTGACTCAAGGTGAAATGCACCTTGTCACCCGCCTTGAACTTGCTCAGTAAGGCTTTGTCCTTGACCGGATACGTCATGGTCATGCCCGGCATTTCTGCATCCTGCATGCCATGTTTGATGGCAATCTTGCCGACAGTAAGGTCTACTTTGCGAACCTCACCATCCACCGCCATCGGCATCGCGGCACTGGCATTCATTATGGTCTGAGCCATACTCACTACCGGTGTCAGCGATGCCAGACCAATGATGAAAGCCAACAACAAGCTACGAACGTTCTTCATCTATTTATCCTCTACTGGTAACAACTTTGTAGACCTTGCCCAGGCGGTCGCCCAGGCAAGGCATAACGCAAAATAACGAGCCATCAATGTGATGCAGGCATCACTCTCAAACCACTTTCAGCTGCCCCATCATGCCGGCAACCTCATGTTCCAGGATGTGGCAATGGAACATGCGAATACCCGGCCAATGCTGGACTGTCTTGATTCGCACGGTTTCACCCGAGCGCAGGTTGACGGTATCCCGCCAAGCCAGGAAAGGTTCTGGTGTCACCACTCCATCCACTTCACGAGACTGCACCTGGAACTGGGTACCATGTAGGTGGAACGGGTGATCCATATCAGACTGGTTGACGATTTCCCATAGCTCGACCTCGTTCACCCGGCTGACCAGGTCGATACGGTTCATGTCGTATTGTTTGCCATTCACTAGGAACTGCATGGCATGCTGGCCGTTTTCCATGGTCATCTGCTCGGAGAACACTACCTGTTTGCGGGCAAGCGGCGTACCCAGGTCGGGCATCGTGGCCAGCGGCACAGGTAATGCGGCCAACTTGCTGCCGGTCACGGCGGAGAAATCCACATCCAGAATGGCAAGCGCCTTTTCAGGTGCAACCTTCCCCATCTTGCCGCGATCGTAAATGGCACCGGTCAGTATGGCGGTGTCGCGTCGGCGACCAGCATCCACCACCAGCTCAGCCCGTTGCCCCGGCGCCAACAGGTATTCGCTCAAGCCATGAACCGGCTTTTCAATCAGGCCACCATCTGTCCCCACCAACGTGAACTCGCTACCAGGCAGCTGCAGCCGCAAGTAACGCGCACTGCAGGCGTTCCACACCCGCCAGCGTTCCCGGCCTTGCGCGGAGAAACGCAGCCGCGGCCGCTGCTGCGCATTCACCAGGACAAATTGCCCCTCACGCCCATTCATCCAGTCGTTGCTGTCGTTTAGAGCAATCTGACCTGATTGGTCGAGCTTCAGATCGGACAAGATCAAATGTCGCTCGGTCAGACCGGCCAGTGGATCGTGCTTGGCGCGGACAATGAATCCGCCAGCGAGGCCACGGAACGCCTGTTCGGCAGTAAATTCATGCGGGTGTGGGTGATACCAATAGGTGCCTGCACAGCCCTCTGGCAGAGTGAAACGGTAAGTGTGCTGCTGCCCTGGCAGAATCGGTTGCTGCGGGTTGCCGTCCTGCTCCGGCGGCACCGGCAAACCATGCCAGTGAATCGTTGTGGGCTGCGACAGGCGATTGATCAGCGTAATTTCTACCGTATCGCCTTCCGTTACCTCGATCAGCGGGCCGGGCAGTGTGTTGTTATAGGCCCAGAACTCGGTTGGCCCAGACTTCAATAGTGGCACCTTCACCGGAGCTGCTGTCAGCGTAGCGCGGAACATACCGGCCTCGATACTTTGGTTGGCCAGTTTGGGCATGGCGGCCAAGTCAGCACCTGACGGTAGCAGCGCCGGGTTCAGCAGTGTCATACCGGCGGGTGCCAGCGGCATGGCGTTCGACATGGCTGCTGCCAGGGTGTTAAGCGAAAAGCTGCCGGCGCCAGCCAACAGCATACCTTGCAGAAAAGTGCGTCTTTGCATGCTACTGCTCCTTACTGGTTCATCGGCATCGACAACATCGATGACTGCTGATCCATCATCTTCATCATCATGTCCATCATCGGCTCGTCACCTTGCATCATGCTCATGCTGTCAGTGCAACTACTGGTACTTCTTCCACGCTGCAGGCAGCTGTCCATGCGCATATTTTTCATCATTGCCATACCATCTTTCATCGTCTGCATGGCCGCTTGCATCGCAGCCTGACGCTCTTCCGGTGTCTTGGCAGACAACATTCTGACCTGTGCTGCCTGCATCTTTTTCATCTGTGCATCCAGCACCTTGTTAGCCCTGACCTTACGAGGGGTAGTCGCCGGCTTGGTTGACGCAGTCGGTGCCGAAGCGTCGGGATGATGGGCCTCGTTGGCGATTACATTGCTTGCAGCAACGGCCAAGGCCGCAGCAAAAAGGGATTTCAGCAGAGTAGTCATGGTGGTATCCAATTCAACTGACCGCGCGCACCGCCACCTTAATGAGGATTGGCCGCAGCGCGCGACATGTTTCAATAAGCGTGAGGTAAAGCTGCAGGGCTATCGGCTAGAAGTTGCCGTACAGCGAGCTGGGCTGCGGGCTGTGCGCCATGCTGTAAACAGCTAGGCTACCGGGTTTCTCCGGGCCCATGCCTGGGCTATTGGCGGGCATGCCAGGCACCGACAGCCCCACCAGCCGGGACTTGCTGGTGAGCAGTTTGCCGATGGCGGCCACTGGCACATGGCCTTCTATGCTGTAGCCAGCGATGCGGGCAGTATGGCAGCTTTCCAATCCCGGGGCCACCCCCAGCTGCTGCTTGAGTTGCGGCATGTCGTTGCGGTTGATCGTGGTTACCTGGACGCCGTTCTGTTTCAGATAAGCGATATACGCCTCGCAGCAACCGCAAGCGGGGCTCTTGTAAACGGTGGCAGAAATGGCGGCCAATGCCGGAGTAGTGGTTGCGGCCAGTAGGCCGATAACCAGCAGGGTACGAAGTACAGGCATGATTGCCTCCTTCTTGATGGAGTTCGACTCAGAGCAAGCTGCTGCGCAAAGCGCGGCAGGTGCGATAACAGAGGGTCAAACCAGCAAGGGAGGACGATGCGGAGGGGTAATGACGATGCCGGCAAGCTTGGCCGGTTGATATGGCACGAGTGAACCGGATTCCTGAATTGCGGAAACGGTTAAAGCCTCATGGCCAAGAAGTGAGGGAGTACACAGCGGGGTGCAACCCTGTGAACTACAAAGCAGGCCATGATGTTCTCCCATGGCCATCTTGTCGGCAGGCTTGGAAGCCTTACCCTCATGGCAGGCACTCTTGTGCATGGCCATGCAATCTGTCGCTTGCACCGTATTACCCAGCATGATCGCGTCTACATCTGCCGCCAGCACATTGAGTGCGGGTAGCATCAGCAGGATCATCAGGAAAAATCGGTAGAGCGTCTTCATCGCCGCTATGGTAGCACCATTCTGAAGTCATCAAGCACGTTGGCGACGGAATGCGGCAATCGATTTGATCTAAATCACGATAAGTGAGCCATCTCGTTCTGAATGCGAGATAGGGAAGACTGTAGTCGAGCATGTTAAAGTTACCCTAAAATGTGACGTTGTAATATTTTGTGTGCACTACACGATGATCACTACATAGTCGGTGGGTAAGCTACACGGTGTGTGAGTCCAGAGGCATGGCGTACAGTGCGGGCTATGTGCTCGGCAACGCCGAAGCCTCAACTTCAAGTGTGTCATGAGTGCTGACGGTTAGATGCAATGACTGCCGGTTGAGAAGCAGGCAAGGGCAAAAGGTAAACGCAGGAGCTGATTTCGGCGTACGGAATAACGGAGTCTCAAACATAGGAAGGGCAAGCATGGCAGCAGCACCACTGGATGGCGTACTGAATCAGGCACAGCGAGAAAGCCTCGAAATTGTAGATTTCATTTTCCATATTATTGTGCCGGATGCCGACGAGGGAGGCGAGGTTGTCTTTCTCGATGAGGTGCAATTGGAAGCCAAGCAGAAGGCGTTCTTCCTAGACCGGTTGCGCGAAATCGCCGAAGGCACCCAATATGTGTTCAAGCAGGACGCAGTAAACCTGAAGGAGAAGTGTGAACAGCTGACCGGAGAACCGGGCAGATTCGTTGAGCTTTCCCGTCACATTACCACTGATTTTTCTGGGCGCCACAAAGGGCATATGTCAGCGGGCGTGTTCATCGTGTCTGTCGTGAAATACTTGCACTCTGCACATAACTGGCAGCAGTTGGTGTTCCTGGTGAAGATGGACAAGCAGCCCACATTTACCTATAGCTATGAAGAAAAAAATGGCCGACGCATTGCCGTAGTCAGTGAGGTACCAAACTCCCTAAATGAGAACAAAGGTGCGGTACAGAAAAGTGCGCTGATTGACGCCTCTGGGCAGTTCGCTTGGGATGTACTGGCCTTTGATCGGGTGAGGAAGCCCGGATTGAGTGACTACTTCCGTGGTTTTCTTGGGGTGACCGAGCGTCAGCAGGAGTCCGTACTGACGAGGGCGGCTCACGCTGAGGTAAGGAAATGGGCGAAGAAACTGCCGGCGGACAAGCTTCCGCCTGGCGAAGATCTGAACACCTTTCTTGGCCGGTCGCTCAACTATCTGAATGACCACGACACCTTTGACACAGATGACTACTTGAACGCGGTGGTTCGCGACGAGGATGCTGACCGTAAGGCCGAACTTATACAGTCTCTGCGTGATGCACTTGCCGAAGCGGGGGTGGCCGGACAACAATTCAGGCCGCAACCCGGCTCCCTGCGTGATAGTGATCGTAGACAGGTCTACAAGACGCTCGAAGGGGTAACCATCTCTTTCGAAGGCACCCAAGAAGCAGTGGGCATGAACATTGAGCAGTTGGACGCAGGGCGCGTCCGCATAACCATTGAAACCAATCGTCTGGACCCCAAAGGCTAGGAGCGTATGACCGCTACCGCGGATCTACTGAACGCAATTGATGAACTGCACACGCATGCAGCACGGTTCATCGATGAGAGCTTTCGTCTGATTGTTGAAGGAGAAACGCTCGGCGGGGCCGTGAACGCGGGCATCCGGAGGGTCGCCGACTTGGCGACTGAGCTAGGTATTGGGGCACCAACACTGCTTATCTCTGGTGAGTCTGCCGACGCGGCCGATTTGGCGGGAACCATCTACGATGGCGAACCGTGGCGGCTGATCCTTGGCAAAGCGCAACTCGCCGAATGTATGCGCGCGCGAGACGACGAAACCACGCTGTTGTTTTTCACGGTGGAGGGGTTTCACCAGTGGCTCGCCCGCACTGACCCGTTTTTGTATCCGATGGGGAACGAGCCTGACCTAGCCGAGCCAACGACGGTTCGCGTCCATGGGTTACTGGAAGGGTTTGGCGGACCATTGCTGTGGGTATTACCGCCCGAAGGAGATGTGCCGGCAGTGGTGGCCGCCAAGTTACCCGATCTGTCGGAGGTGCATGGGCTGATTCATATCAATGCGGTCAAGCCCCTCCGTGTATGCCCAGATGCCTATGCGTTGACCTGGGGAAATCTCCCCGCCGCCGAAGCGGAACCCTTAATCAGATTGAGCGCGTGTGTGTTGTCGGCATGCCTGGTTCAGGAACTACGGCGTGTAGACGATCGATACGAAGTTACGCTTCGCGGGACCAAGCGACTCTCGCTGCCATTGTTCGATGACGGACAGACAGTCACGTGTGAGACGCTACACGGACTGATTGAGGCGGTTCGTTGGGTGTATGAGGAGCGGCCTGAAACGCGGCTGCGACTGGTCATGGATCGGCTTTCGATCGATATCGAGCCCGGCCAGTCTTTGCTGTCGGGAGCGGAAAAATACCTGGCTGCTGCTCTGCAGCAGGCGCGTGACAGCTATGCGTTCGTGATCCTTGAACGCAAGGACGCCTATCACAAGGAAGTCCGCGAGCTGATGAAGGACATGAAGTCGCAGGCCGACTTGTACGCGGCAAAGGTGCGGGATTTAGTTAATTCCCTTACCCGTGACGTGCTAGGGATTTTGGTGTTCATCGGCTTTTCATTTATTGGCAAATTCGATCAGAAAAACCTACAGGCTCTGCTGAAGAGTGCGGAACTCGCGCTACTGGTCAAGGTGCTGGCAGGTTATCTTGTGTTGTCCTTCATTCTTCAACTCAGTTCACAGTGGCGCGATGCCAAACTTGCCTTTGACGAGAGCAAGACGTGGCTTGATGTACTCCAGCATTACTCTTCTCAAGCTGACAAACGGGATAGATTCCTTGAGCCGATCGGCAAGCGGAGACAGACCCTTTTCGTGGCGATGTGGATCACCGCCGCCATCTATGGGGCCTTGGCTCTAGCAACTTGGAATCTTCCCTTCATCGTTGAACTGCTACTCGCGCAGTAATGCCACGTGCATTAAACCGCATAATGCCTCTTCCCGTGACGCTTCGCTGACAATAGCAGAGTGTATTAATCGTCCCTAGTTTACTAGATACATTTGTGGCGATTTCCAATGGGAAAGTGGCCATTTTCATCGGTCGGTTGGTCGTCTGCTTTTTAGGCCGATGAGCCGCCGTAAACACGGTGGACATCATTGGCCAAGCTAGTTATGGCGGACATAGTGGTTAGATGCTACAAGCGCCTATTCTTAGGCGACCTCTGCCTATTTATCTCGCTCTCTTCAAGGATTGGGTGAGTATCGCTTACCACGATAAGCGGCTTGCCAACACTAAAGTGTGGGTTTGGCTGTTAAAACGAGGTTGGTTGGCGTTTTCTTGATCGGCTTGCCCAGTTATGGGGTTTCCGAGGTTCGGGATTGAGGATGAAGTCCAGATATGACTTAGGTTCCATCTGTACTTGGCTTATATGGCGTCGCCCGCCGTTGATCTGAAGGTCCGGGCGCTGGGGGCCAGGCCAGTTATGTGGAATTCCCGATCTGAGAAGAAAACTTGGGATATCGATTGACTGCAGGGCGAGTGTCTCGCAATGCCACTCACAATAGTCGACGATATCATTCACCCAATGGAAAGATACCCCGGAGACTGAGGCGATATTTGCAGTTGAGATCATTTCCCCCAAGGCTTGTAGTTCGTCGATGGCCCACAGGATGCGTCGTGCTCGAAAGTGCCAGAGAGACTCTGTATGGTAGTCGATGCGCTCAAAGGTCAAAGGGAAACGTTCTCGATCACCATAAAAAGTCCTTAGCCGTTTCTCAATACATCCCATTAGTCGGCCAATTGTTAATCGTAGCGGCTTACCCGAGTTATTGGCGAAATAGGTTCTGGAAAAATTGTCGACCTTGGCAGCGAATCGCTCATCATCAGCTGCGGGGCCGATGGTTTTGGTGGATGTTGCAGTTTGAGGTTGAAGAACATGCTTTTGCAGCCAAGTTAGGTCATTGTCGTAAAGCCAAGACATAGACTTGAAGGACTGCTTCCAGAGAGCTTGGATGGTGGTGGTTGGGCGCCGCTGTTTTGCTTTGAGTACTTTGCTGCGATGGAATTCTTTTTGCTGGAGACTGATCTCAGTATCTTTACTTGCCCCATTTGCCCCTTGGAGTTCTGACGACGGTTCGCCCTTCATCTTTTTGCCACCGTTACGTAGCTGGTGCGAGAGCTGTTCCACTCCCCCGAACAAGTACAGGCTAAGGAGGATATGGCGTGTGATTGGTGTGTCCAAGGCGGATTGGTAGGACGTCAGCCGTAACCAGTTCTTCCGCCGTGCCGAGGCATATGCTGCATCGACCTCTTTTATGAATGGCTCCCCGTAGTGGTCAATGATGGCATCCTGAAGCTGCTCAACTGCAACCATGCTTCCTCTAGTGAAGTCTAGCTGGATGGCTCTCTCCTTATAGGTTGTGAAAAGGTGCTGTGGTGGAATGGGAGGCAAGTTCCCGATTAAAAGGTCATGAGCAAAAAGAGCATACTCATGTGCGATGCTGTCTTGACCGGAGGGTAGGGAGGCCACGTTTGGTTGCCAGGCACAACGGCATGGCTGCCATGGGATACCCAAGAGTTTTTTTGAAAGAAGGAATGGGCAGCCGCATACCGGGCAGCTATCCAGCAGGGGAGTCCGATGTTTCCAACAGATGGAGACTCCAGGAATTTGATGAGAGCGGTGCCAATATGGGACGCCATACGCGCGTTGATCATCCCGGACACATTCGAGGCAGAGGTGTGCTTCACCATGCATACCAACTACTCTACGGGGGATATGGCTGACCACTTCGGACGGATCAACGGTCAAGTTCGTGGATACTCTTGTTGGGGCAAGATATGGAAGGAATAGAGGCAACAAGGTGTTCTCAAGCAGTAACTTTTTCAGCTCGTCTCTTTGTTCTCCTGGTAGCTTGGTGGCAAGGACTTCAATGCCTAGGGGGACGATCTGTTCGAGAGGAAAGGGCGGTTTGCCGAACAGCTCGTCGAATGTGACGGGGATTGTCTTGTTACCGGAAAGTAGGTGGTATCTTGAAACACGTGAGAGTAGGGTCTCATCAGGCAACGAGCTAGGAAAGAAGGGGAGTTGGTGATTCATTCATCGTGCAGGTAGAGTTGTTTGTGTCAAATTGTATTGTTGTACGTTTGACTCGTCTACTTGTTATGATTAATCGTTGTGTCAAAATATGTGGCCTAAACAACAATGTTAAATTGACATGTAACTTATTGATGATAAAGAATTTGTTGTGTCAAAATATATTGTTGTTTAACACTAGAGCAAATAAAGTCTGTCGGAGTCTGATCAAGTAAAAGGGGCCATTGGCCCCTTTTCTTTTTGCATAGCAGATTTGCCGAGATGGCCGCAGCGGCTTTGCAAGCTGGTGTGCTTGCGTTCCAGACAGTCATGAGCTGTATCAACACGATTGCTTGTTTCCAAGTACGACAATGGTCACCAATGCGGACATAAGAGCTGGGGAGATTCAGGATCTACCACGGTGGTAGATCTGAATGGCTTTGATAATCGTTATTCTTTTGGAATAATTCTTGACTGATATCGCACCATGATATAAAAAACATTGTCATTTAATGAAATGTTATTAGTACTCTCATCTTGGGTAAGTTAAATCAACATAGTTCTTAAAGTGATGCAGTGTATGCAGAACTGGTCAACTCTGACTGCTATGTGAGTGGAAGGTGTTGGTCTGATTGCATATTTAAATGTCATTAATTATGCACTTGGTGCATCTTGTCATGATTAAATGCTTTTTGACTATGAGCGAGTTGCTGTTGCGTGTGAAGTAGTTTGATTTGACTCAGCACTGGATGTTGTTGGGTCCGCATTACCAAATGTTTTTACCTCTATGGTGCTAGCCGGGTGTTGATCGTTGTATCGCGTACTCGGAAGCAATAGACGCTATCTCCAGAAGGTAGTCATTTGCTTCCATGTCCTCGTTGCATGACGAAGAGCTATCGATGGCGGCTGTGGTCCCTTTGCTTCAAGTAAGTTCGTTTATCACACTAATTAAGGAGTACCAGGGTGAACAGCGCCTATCGCACGGTATGGAATGACAGTCGCGGTTGTTATGTCGTGGTGGCAGAGACTGCGCGCAGCCGACGCAAGGGTGGTTCATCCTGCCGTAGTCTGGTGACGCTGTCTCTGGTATTGGCTTCCGCATTGTCCGAGGCGGCTCCTGTCGGGGGGAATGTTTCGGCAGGCAGTGCGTCAATTGCCGCATCCGGCAGTACCACAACGATTAACCAGAATACTGCCCGCGCTATCATCGACTGGTCCTCGTTTTCGATTGCGGGCAACGAAGCCGTCCGCTTCAACAACGGCTCGGGTGCAACGCTTAACCGCGTAGCGGCAGGAGCTCCGTCCTCGCTTATCGATGGTTTGCTGACAAGTTCAGGCAGCGTATACCTTATTAATTCGTCTGGGGTCATCATTGGTCGCAATGGTGAAGTCCGGGTGGGCGGCAGCTTTGTTGCTTCAACTCAGGATCTGTCCAACAACAATTTCATGGCTGGTGGTCCGCTGGCTTTCAGTGGCAATTCCAATGCCGCGGTGACCAATCTGGGCAAGATTGGTGCTTCCGGCGGCGATGTGGTGTTGATTGCGGCCCAGGTGGCCAATCAAGGCAATATTCAGGCGGATAATGGTCGGGTTGGCTTGCTGGGTGGTTATCAGGTACTGGTGAAAGACCAGGCCGATCAGGATGGACGCTTTGTCATCGGACTTGGTGGCACTTCCACCTCGGTGACCAATGCAGGGCTGCTCCAGGCGACTGCGGCGGAGCTTCGAACCGAGAATGGGAATGTGTATGCGCTTGCGGGTAATACTCAAGGCCTGATTCGTGCCACCGAAGTAAGTGGTCAGGGTGGGCAGATCTGGTTGTCTGCGCCAGGTGGCACGGTTCAGGTAGCCAGTGGAGCGACGCTGGATGCATCTGCTGCTGGTGCAGGTAGTGCGGGTGGCTCGATAAGCGTACAGGCTGCAGCGGATCACAATGGTAGTAACGGCGTGATTTCGCTGGATGGCACAATGACTGCGTCGTCGAGTAGTGGTGCGGCTGGCAGCATCACGGTTTCTGGACGGCAGGTTATCGAGTCTGGTGTCATGCATGCTGACGGCACCAGTGGTGGCAATGTCACTGTGCAAGCGGCTGGTTTGTTACAGTCCGGCACGATCAGTGCGGATGGTCTTGAGGGGCAGGGTGGAGTAGTCGCTTTGTCAACCCAGGACAGTCTGATTCAGACCGCGTCGGCAAAAACCTCGGCCAATAGCACCAACGGGGTGGCAGGCACCGTGCAGCTGGCAAGCACGGCGAACGTGTTTAGCTCCGGTAAAGTGACTGCCAGCGGTCAGCGCGGCGGCACGATTTCTGCACTTGGCCAGCGGGTAGCGCTTGCCGCCGCTGATTTTGAAGCGAATGGTGTGCAGGGCGGGGGCCACATCAATATCGGTGGCGGGCTGCATGGCAGTGGTTCACAAACGGCGGATACCACCGTCGTCAATGCGTCAACCACCCTGGCCGCTAATGCCACCAGTGCTGGTGATGGCGGGCAGGTTGTGGTCTGGTCAAATACGAAGACCACCTTCTTGGGATCCGTGACCGCACAGGCTGGCAAGCAAGGTAATGGTGGCCTGATTGAAGTGTCGAGTGGCGACCGGCTGGTCTATGGCGGTGTCGCCAATGCAAGCGCTACCGCAGGAACCGCGGGCAAACTGCTGCTGGATCCGAAGAACATTACCATTAGCGCCAGCGCCGGGGATGTTGCCAGTGCCAATCTGATCGATCCGAATGCCGGTTCCGGCTCCGGTTTCGGTACGGCTGCGGTGCAACTGAGCAATGGCAGCTACGTGGTGACCAAACCCAGCGACACGGTAGCCGGCAATAGCGGTGCCGGGTCGGTATATTTTTATAACGGCACTACGGGCGCGCTGATGTCGGCGTTGCAGGGGTCGCATGCCAATGACCAAGTTGGTAGTGGCGGCTTGTTGTTCCTTAATTATCAGAATTGGTACAACAACTATTACATCGGTACTGCTCTGGTCAACGATACCACCAAGCCATTCTTGATCCTTAGCCCGAGCTGGAGTGGCGGTGCGGGTGCCATTTCCTGGGTAGGTGCGAATGGCAGCCTGACCGGCATGGTGTCGTCCAGCAACAGCTTGGTGGGCACTAAGCCGACCGATGCGATTGGCAGCACCGTCAACTTGCTACCCAACAATAATTACGTTTCCATCGCGCCGCAGTGGGATACCGGGAAGGGGGCGGTGACGCTTGGTAGCTCTGCCAGTGGCGTCTCGGGTGTTGTTTCATCATCCAATAGCCTGGTTGGCTCCAATGGAACAATTGCCGCAGATAACAACTTGGGTGGTGATCAGGTTGGCTATGGTGGCATCACCATTCTGAGCAACGGCAATTTTGTGGTGGATAGCCCGTATTGGAACCAGAACGCGGGTGCGGTAACGCTGATTGATAAAAGTGCGGGGCTGACTGGTGCGGTCAGCGCTTCCAATAGCCTGGTAGGTAATGCGGGAACCTTGTATTCCGCTACATGTACCATTTACTGTTATAACGGTACCAATAGCGGTACCAGCTATGGTTATTACAACGGTGACAGTGTTGGCAGCAGTGTGATTGCGCTGTCCAACGGCTACTACGCTGTGGTTTCGTCTGCCTGGGGGCATGGGCGTGGTGCGGTGACCATTGGCAACGGTAGTAGCGGGGTGACTGGTATCGTCAGTGCCGCCAATAGTCTGGTGGGGACAACCCAAGGCATTGGTGACAGCGGTGGCGGCACCTACTACACCTCCAACTATGGTTACCGTGCTTACTATGGCGGCGATGCGGTTGGCTCTGGCGGGGTAACTGATCTGGGTAACGGCAATGTCGTGGTGTCCAGTACCAACTGGAGCAGCAACACTGGTGCGGTTACCTTCATGTCGCTGACCTCACCCTTGACGGGCGCGGTATCGTCCAGCAATTCGCTGGTGGGTAGCACGGCAGGCTCGGCTACTGGTTACGATGCCACCTACCACCAGAACTCCATCAGCGGTGGAGACCAGGTCGGTAGCGTCACCAAGCTTAATAATAGTAATTATGTGGTGACTGCGACTGCCTGGAATGGCCATCAAGGTGCAGTCACCTTCGGTTCGGGAACGACTGGCATAAGCGGTGCGGTATCGTCATCCAATAGCCTGGTGGGTAGCAGCAGCGGCGACAATGTGGGGTCTGGTGGTGTGGTCAGTCTGAGCGACAACGACTATGTTGTGCTCAGCCCGGTGTGGAACAGTTATCGTGGCGCGGTGACCCGTGGCAGTGGCAGCACGGGCGTGACAGGCAGCATCAGTTCCAGCAACAGTATTGTCGGTACCACGGCGATACTGGGTGGCAACAATCCATACAATCTTGGCGGCGACCAAGTTGGTAGTGGTGGCATCGTCAATCTGAGCAATGGTGATTGGGTCGTGCTCAGCCCCAACTGGGCCCAGCAGAAAGGTGCCGTCACGCTGATGACGGCATCGCAGACCACATCCGGCAATGTGAGTGCCAGCAATAGTCTGGTCGGCTCCACTGCCTCTACTCAATTCAACGGTCTGGTCAGTGGTAGCCAGGTCGGTCTGTTCGGCGGCGACCAGGTCGGTTCTGGCGGCATTCTGACCCTGTCCAATAATGGCGGCAGCAATTACCTGGTCTTGAGTCCGTTGTGGGGAGGCAACAAGGGGGCGATCTCCTTTATCAATCCCTCATCGGCAACGGTAGGGGCGGTGTCCTCGGCCAATAGTCTGGTTGGCCAATATTCAGGCACCATCAATACCTATAACTACGCTGGTTTCGTTTATAAGCAGTATGAGAACGGCGACGCGATTGGTACTGGCGGCTCTGCCAATTATTTCTACAAGAGCGACCAGAATCTGTGGATGAACAATGTCGTCGTACAGGCCAATAACGACTATGTCGTGTTCAGCCCTTTGTGGAACAACAACCGTGGTGCCGTCTCCTTCGGCAACGGTAGCACCGGTACGACAGGGGTAGTTGGTTCAAGCAACAGCCTGGTCGGTTCAACGGCTGGTTCCTTGTCAAACTATGCCCAAGACAATGGTACGTTTTCGATTTCGACGACGGGCGGCGACCAGGTTGGTTATGGTGGCATGCAGTACCTCAGCGGTAACAATTACCTGATTTTCAGCTCCCAATGGAACAGCAAGGCCGGTGCGGTCACCTATGTCAGTCAAGGTGGCTCGGTGACTGGGACTGTATCAGCCAGTAACAGCCTGATCGGTGGCAGCGCTGATGATCAGGTAGGCAGTGGCGGTGTTACGCTCCTGTCCGGCGGTGATTATGTGATTTCCAGTCCGAACTGGAACGGCGGTCTTGGTGCGGCAACCTGGAGCAATTCTACCGGTGCAATCACCGGCACCGTCAGCAACGGCAACAGCCTGAGCGGTGTAGCCGCCAACTACAGCCAGACGGTATCGGCGCTCAACAGCGCCAAGCAATTCATGGTGGCGCGACCGGGTGATGGCAGCGGCACGGTGACGCTGGCGTTTACTGACCCCACCCTGTTCACGTACGGATTCATGTCTGGGCTCGACGTTACCATTGCGCCCAGCCTGATTTTGCAAACCCTTAACAGCGGTACTTCGGTCACGCTGCAGGCCAATAACGACATCACCGTCAATAGCGCGATTTCTGCCAATGCAGGCTCCACGGCGGGGCTGACCCTGGATGCAGGCCGCAGCATAGCGGTCAATGCAGCTATCGACACCGGCAATGGTGATTTGACACTGACTGCAAACGACACCGCTTCCCATAACGTGGTCAATGCAGATCGCGATAGTGGTGCGGCATCCATCTCGGTCGCATCCGGTGCCAACCTGTCAGCAGGCAGCGGCATGGTGAACATTACGCTTGATAATGGAGCTGGTAACACCAACAGCACGGCCGGTAATATCACTTTGGCCAGCAGTATCGATGCTGGCAGTATCTCGGTGAAAAACCTCGGAACCCAGAACGGATCGATTACCTTGTCGAGCGGCGCTGCACTGACTGCTAGCGCAAGCAACGGCACGATTACGCTGCAAACCGGCGGTAACTTCATCAATAACGCGGGGGCAAGTGCGCTATCTGTTCCCAATGGCACTTGGCTGGTGTATTCGGCTGGCCCGAGCGGGGATACTTTCGGCAATCTGGACAGTAATAACACGGCGGTGTGGAATACCGCAGCAGGTGCATCGGTGAGTGCCAGCGGCAATCGTTACGTTTTTGCCTATCAGCCGCATTTGACGGTCACCAGTACTAACGACAGCAAGACATATGGCGTTGATGCCTCTTCTGCTATCCAGTCTGACTACACCATTACCGGTTTGCAGCCTGCGGTAAGTGGCGCCTATCTGGCCGACACTGCCGCCATGGTGTACAGCGGTGCGCCTAGCATGTCATCAAGTGGTGCCGGTGTGGCTGCCACCGTGGCTGGTGGCCCCTATACCATTAGCGGTGCTGCAGGAACGCTAACTGTTGGCAACGGTTACGGTGCAACCACATTCACCAATAGCGGCCAATTGACAGTGAACCCGGCGACCTTGATCATCACCGCCAGCGATCAAACCGCCACCTATGGGACGCCATATACGCTGTCGACTGCGCTAAACACCGGCTACACGCAAACCGGTCTGGTCAACAGTGATGCCATTACCGGTCTGACTGAAACGATACCAGGCAATTTGACGGCAACCACTGCGTCTACTGCAGTGGGGCAATACACGATCACCCCGTCGGCGGCTACAGGGACCGGACTGAGTAATTACACCATCCAGTACCACACCGGTACCCTCAACCTGCAACCTGCAGTACTTTACACCTCGCTGAACTACTCAGTCGCCGATGCCTTCTCGACCTATGGCACGCTGGCAACTCTGGGAAGCGCTACCTTGAGTGGCATCCTCAATAACGATCAGGTGTTTGGTACCGTGGGCGCCTTTACCCAAGGTGGTGCCAGTGTGACTCTGGCCGCCAATACAGCTGCGGGTAGCTATGTAGAGAAAGTCACCGGTCTTACCGGTTCGGGGGCATCCAACTATGTGCTTGCCGCCAGCGGCAATACCAATGGTACGCTGACCATTCAACCACTGGCCGTCACCCTGACCGGCAGTCAGACCTATAACGGCAGCACCATCGCGCAGGGCAGCAATCTGTCGATTGGCAATCTGGTTGGCAGCGACAGCGTCACCGTGGGCGGTACCGCCACCCTGTCCAGCACCCATGTTGGCAACCGCAGCTTGTCAGGTTTCAACGGCCTGACACTCAACAACTCCAACTACACCCTGAGCGGTGCGTCGGGCAGCATGACGATCAACCCGCTGGCCGTCAC
>NZ_JAYSDA010000005.1:217156-217379 GCF_041914625.1 Aquitalea pelogenes
GCAGTCAAACCTATAACGGTACGAGCACGGCACAAGGCAGCAACCTGACGGTGAGCAACCTGATCAACGGTGACAGCGTGACCGTGGGCGGCACCGCCACCCTGGACAGCATCCATGCCGGCAACCGCAGCTTGTCAGGCTTCAACAGCCTGACACTGAGTGATAGCGACTACACCCTGAGCGGTGCGTCGGGCAGCATGACGATCAACCCGCTGGCCGTCAC
>NZ_JAYSDA010000006.1:0-192377 GCF_041914625.1 Aquitalea pelogenes
GTCGCTGCGTTTCGTTTCCGTCGCTGCGTTGTCTGCTGAGGAGGCGAACTATACGCCCGCAGCCTGACCTCGTCAACACCTTATTTTCAAAATATGCGCTGTTTTTACAGATTTCATCGCAAGACATTGATTCAAAAAAGAATAAAAACTGAAACAAATTGAATGTCGATGCTAACGTCCCGCCATTTGCTGGTGACTACCGGGATTTCCCGGCAGGAAAATCGTGCAGGATGGTCAAATCAGCAAATCATTTCGCTGTTTATACGCATTTTTCATTTTTCTGCTTACTGACAACAACCCCTTATCGATTTCTGGATAGAAAGCGAAGCTCTCTTTCAGGGAAAGGGCGGGGGAAAGGGGAATCGATGGGAAGGCTGCCGAATTAAATGCCTGGTCGGAAGGCCCGGCTTTGCCGGGTCCAGTACAAACGCACCGAATAACATTGTCAGCAGCCTGAACAGCGCCCGCTGGGCGCTGTTGTTTGCGGAAGCAGATAGGGGCTTACAGTACGTAGCGGGCCAGGTCTTCACGCTGGGACAGCATGTCCAGCTTGCCATCCACATAGTGCGCGTCGATCTTGCAGCTGCCACTGCGCGCATCGAAGGAGACTTCTTCCAACAGTTTTTCCATCACGGTATACAGACGGCGCGCACCGATGTTTTCGGTTTTTTCGTTCACCTGCCAGGCTATCTCGGCCAGGCGACGAATACCGGACTCCTCGAATTCCAGCTCCACGCCTTCGGTCGCCAGCAGTGCCTGGTATTGGCGGGTGAGGCAGGCATCGGTGCTGGTGAGGATTTGCACGAAGTCGTCCACCGACAGCGAGGAGAGTTCTACCCGGATGGGCAGACGGCCTTGCAGTTCCGGGATGAGGTCGGACGGCTTGGACAGCTGGAAGGCGCCGGAGGCAATGAACAGGATGTGGTCGGTCTTGACCATGCCGTATTTGGTGGTGACGGTAGTGCCCTCCACCAGCGGCAGCAGGTCGCGCTGCACACCGGCGCGGGAGACATCGGCGCCCTGCCCTTCCGAGCGGCTGGTGACCTTGTCGATTTCATCGAGGAAGACAATGCCGTTCTGCTCGACGTTCTTCATGGCTTCGGCCTTGAGTTCGTCTTCGTTGACCAGCTTGGCGGCTTCTTCGTCGATCAGCAGCTTGAAGGCTTCTGCCACTTTGAGCTTGCTGGCCTTCTTCTTGCCGGCATTCATGCCCTGGAACATGTTTTGCAACTGGCTGGAGAAGTCTTCCATGCCCGGCGGAGCAAAGATTTCCATCTTGGACTGCGGCGCAGCCACTTCGATTTCGATTTCCTTGTCGTCCAGCTTGCCCTCGCGCAGCATCTTGCGGAATTTCTGCCGGGTGTGGCCGTCTTCGGGCTTGCTGTCTTCGGCTTGCGGTTCGCCAAAGAAACCGGGGGCGCTGCGCGCCGGTGGCAGCAGTACATCGAGGATGCGGTCTTCGGCGGCATCTTCAGCGCGCACGCGGTTGCGCTTGATGGCGGCGTCGCGGGTTTCCTTGATGGCGACTTCCACCAGGTCGCGGATGATGGTGTCGACGTCGCGGCCGACATAACCGACTTCGGTGAACTTGGTGGCTTCCACTTTAATGAAGGGCGCGCCGGACAGACGGGCCAGGCGACGGGCGATTTCGGTCTTGCCGACGCCGGTGGGGCCAATCATCAGAATGTTCTTGGGGGTGATTTCGCTGCGCAGCGGCTCGGCCACTTGCTGGCGACGCCAGCGATTGCGCAAGGCAATGGCGACGGCGCGCTTGGCGGCGTCCTGGCCAATGATGTGCTTGTTGAGTTCGTGAACGATTTCTTGCGGGGTCATTTGCGTCATGACGGTACTCCCGGCCACGCCGGCATGCCTGCGCTGGCCTGTGAATCTGTGGGAATGAAGGCTGGGTTTATTGCGCCGCCGGCTGGGTTTCTTCTCCCAGCGTTTCGATAAGGTGGTTCTGGTTGGTGTAGATACAGATGTCGCCAGCGATTTCCAGCGACTTCTTCACCACCACGGCCGGATCCAGTTCGGTATTTTCAAACAGTGCGCGCGCGGCAGACTGGGCAAACGCTCCGCCCGAGCCAATGGCGGCAATGCCTTGCTCCGGCTCCAGCACGTCACCGTTACCGGTAATGATGAGGGTGGCTTCCTTGTCAGCCACAATCAGCATGGCTTCCAGCCGACGCAGCATGCGGTCGGTGCGCCAGTCCTTGGCCAGCTCCACCGCCGAACGCACCAGATGGCCCTGGTGTTTTTCCAGCTTGGCCTCGAAACGCTCGAACAGGGTGAAGGCATCAGCCGTGCCGCCGGCAAAGCCCGCCAGTACCTTGCCCTGATACAGGCGGCGGATTTTGCGCGCCGTGGACTTGATCACGATATTGCCCAGGGTTACCTGGCCGTCGCCGCCCAGCGCCACGCGCTCGCCGCGACGGACGGAGACGATGGTGGTTCCGTCAAACTGCTGCATGTTCTGTTCCAGTCTATTGAATGTGTCTGCGCCAGACTGACGCGTAATGTGCAATATGCAGCCATTCAGGGCGATTACAAGACAACCCTTTGGCACACATGGCTTATTGCGGTGAAGGCGCTACTGATCTTAATAATTGCTAATGATAATAATTTGCATTATCATTTTTTACCATGAATCTCCGACTCCAAACTACTGCAAACAGACTGCCTTCTGCGGCATTTCTGGGAAGCTGCAGCCTGCACGGGCTGGCATTGCTGCTGTTGGCAAGCTGGTTGGCCACCACGCCTCCGGTGACCCTGCCGCAGCTGGCCAGCCTGCCGGCCATGACCCTGGCAGCACCCAGCGCGCCAGCGCCTTCTGCTGCGGTTCCGGTGACACCGCCCAAGCAAAGCAAGCCAACGCCGGTAGCGAAACCGGCCACGCCCCGGCCTGTTGCCAAGACGGCAGCCAAGCCCACAGCACAGCCTGTCGCACGTTCGTCCGTCGCGCCAAGCCCGTCGGCGGCCCCGGCGGAAACAAGCAACCATGTGGCGGCACCTGCTGCTGCACCAGCGGTGGCGACGCCAGCGGCACCGGCGCCACAGGTGCAGGAGCCCTTGTACCGCGGCGGCTATCTGAATAACCCCAAGCCGACCTACCCGCCGCTATCCATTGAAATGGAAGAAACCGGCACGGTGCGCCTGCGGGTGCAGGTGAGCGCCCAAGGCTTGCCGGTGTCGGTGGAGCTGGAGCACAGCAGCGGTTTTCCCCGGCTGGACCGCGCCGCGCAGACTGCGGTACGCGGCTGGAAATTCATTCCGGCCAAGCGTGGTGATGAAGCCATTCCTTATACCTTTATTGTTCCCGTCGAATTTTCCCTGAAGAACTTGCGCAAACCATGAAGCTACTGACTGTCTTTCAACAAGGGGACGTTGTGCTGAGCACGACGTTCATGATTCTCATTCTCATGTCTATTGCAACCTGGTCGCTCATTTTGCAGCGCGGGGTGCAGACTTACCGCCTGCGACGCGCCAACCGTCAGGCGGAAGCCGCGTTGTGGGATGCGCCTGACTGGTCGAGCGCCGAACAGGCACTGGCTGACTCCACCGCGCCGATGGCGCATATCACCCGTGAAGGCCTGGCCGCGCTGCGCCATCACCAGCAGCATGCCGAACGTTCTCTGGGCAAGGCTTGTGACCTGAACGAGTTTGTCACCCGCGCCATCCGCAAGGCACTGGCACAGGAAATTGCCCGTCAGGAAAGCGGCATGACCGTGCTGGCATCCGTCGGCTCGACTGCGCCGTTCATCGGCCTGTTTGGCACGGTATGGGGGATTTACCACGCGCTGGTGAATATCGGCACGGCAGGCCAGGTGAGCATTGCCACGGTGGCCGGCCCCATCGGTGAAGCGCTGATTGCCACTGCGGCAGGCCTGGCAGCCGCCATTCCTGCGGTATTGGCTTACAACACGTTTACCCGTACGCAACGGGTACTGTCACAGCAGCTGGACCATTTTGCCCATGACCTGCACGCCCAGTTGCTGACCCAGCCGGAGTCTGGCCATGGCATTCGGTAGTTTCGACAAAGGGCCCGGCGCGCCCATGGCCGAGATCAACACCACCCCGCTGGTGGATGTGATGCTGGTGCTGCTGGTGGTATTCATCATTACCGCGCCGCTGCTGACCAATAGCGTGAAGCTGGACCTGCCCCAGGCTGCCGCCGCGGCGCATCAGGACAAGCCGGAGCAGATCCGCCTGTCCATCAATGCCGCCGGGGCCTTGTTCTGGAATGACCAGCCGGTCAGCCAGAGTGCCCTGGCCGCCCGCTTTGCCGCTGCCGTGCAATCCAACCCCAAGGTGGAACTGAACTTGCGCGCCGACAAGAGCGTGCGCTACGAGCTGGTGGCCACCACGCTGGCCACCGCGCAGCAAAACGGCATCAGCCGCATCGGCTTTCTGACCGAAGCGCCCTAGCCGCCACCTACCGCTGTTCTGACAACCGGCCCGTCACGGGGGTGGCTGGCCGGTTGTTGTACTCCCCTGTCCTTGTCTGCTGCACCCCATGCTGCCCACTCAGCATGCGGGAACGGCTGCGTCACGCCCATGCGCAGACCGGGACTTTGCTTTCTGCAGTTGCTTTCTGTGATTGGCACACAATAAAAGAGGATTAAATGAAACAAAGCTTGCAACAATCGCCTCACCTTGCGCAGCGCAAGCTGCCCACACGCGTGGCAGTCGGCATGCTGGCGGTGGCACTGAGCCCCAGCCTGGCACTGGCGGCAGAAACCGGCCAGACCCTGGAGACGGTTACCGTGGAGGGCGAAGCCCCGGTACGCGACACCTACAAGACGGAAACCACCAGCATTGGCAAAACCAAGCAGCAGCTGCGTGACATTCCGCAATCCATCACCGTGGTAAACCAGCAGCTGATGCAGGACCAGGGCGTGGCCACGCTCAAGGATGCACTGCGCAACGTGCCGGGCATCACCTTTGCGGCGGGTGAAGGCGGCCGCAGCGGCGACCAGGTGGTGATTCGCGGCTTCTCCGCCGCCACCGATACCTATCGCGACGGCATGCGTGACATCGGCCAGTACAACCGCGATGCCTTCAACGACGAAAAGGTGGAAGTCCTGAAGGGTGCCAGTTCCATGCTGTTTGGCCGTGGTTCCACCGGCGGGGTGGTGAATCAGGTCAGCAAATCGCCGTATCTGGGCAACAAGCTGGAGGGCGACCTCACCATCGGCACCAATGACTACCAGCGCGTGACGGCCGACATCAACCAGATGACCGGCGATCACTCTGCAGTACGGCTGAACCTGATGGACACGCACGACGGCAGCGACCGCGGCGCGGCCAAAAACGAGCGCTGGGGCATTGCGCCTTCCGTCGCATTTGGCCTGGGAGAGCCCACCACCGTGGTGCTGTCCTACATGCATCAGGAAGAAAACAATGTGCCGGACTACGGCGTGCCGTACAACTCGGTCACACGCCAACCCTTGAGCGTGGATCGCAGCAAGTTCTACGGTTTTGACAGTGACTACGAAAAGACCAGCGCTGATATCGTCACCGCCAAAGTCACCCACGATTTTGGCAATGGCACCGAGCTGAGCAACCAGTTGCGCTATAACCGCTTCTGGCGTGATGTCAGCCCCACCGCGCCACGCCTGGCCAGCAGCGACACCAGCGCCACCGGCCTGATGCGCCGCAGCAAGCCGATGCGCGACGGTGTGGACCAGTCCGTCAACAACCAGACCGACCTGACCACCCGCTTTGCCACGGGTGACATCCGCCACACCCTGCTGACCGGGCTGGAACTGACTTACGAGCTGTCCGACACCAGCCGTTACGCCCTGCTCAATACCCTGCCCACCACCACCATTGGCAACCCGGTATCCTCCACCGCCTACAACGCGGCCCGCTATCGCAGCAGCAATACCAAGTTCCAGGCCAGCGACATTGCCCTGTACGGCATGGACACCATCGAACTGACCCGCCAGTGGAAAGCGGTGCTGGGTGCACGGTTTGACCGCTTCGAGGGGGATTACAATGTGCGCGGCTTCAATTCCAACGGCAGCGTGAACAGCAGCAACACCTACGACCTTTCCCGCACGGATAATGTGTGGAGCTGGCGCAGCGGCCTGATCTGGCAGCCGGACATGGCCCAGTCCTACTACTTCAGCTACGGCACCTCGTTCAACCCCTCTGGCGAAACCTATTCGCTGGACAAGGCTACCGCCAAGGTAGACCCGGAAAAGAACCGCAATATCGAGCTGGGTGCCAAGTGGGACTTGCTGGATGGCGATGCCAGCCTGCGTGCGGCACTGTTCCGCATTGAAAAAACCAACGAGCGCAATACCGACCCGGACGACACCACGCTGGTCACCTTGTCCGGCAAGCGGCACACCAACGGGATTGAACTGGAAGGCAGCGGCCGCCTGACCGAGCGCTGGGAAATCTTTGCCGGTGTCACCTTCATGGATTCCAAGATCGACAAAGCCGCACCCGGCCTGAACAGCACCACCGGCAAGATGCCACGCTACACACCGCGTGCCACCGGCAATATCTGGACCACGTACAAGTTTACCGACCAGATTACCGGCGGCATTGGTGCCACCTACGTGGGCAAGCGCTATGCCAACGAGACCAACACCTTGTATCTGCCGTCCTACACGGTGGCCAATGCCATGCTCAGTTATGAAACCAAGCATTACCGCCTGCAGTTGAACCTGAACAACCTGGGCAACAAGACCTACTACGACGGTGCCTATACCGGCCATGCCACCGTGGGTACCCCACGCGAAGCACAGCTGACCATCGGCCTGAAATACTAAGCCTCTGCGCCGGCCGCGCCTCACTGCGGCTGGCGCTTTTCTACCTGACCGGCGCCAGCGCTTTTGTCGTCAACCAGCGCCCGGTACACGCGGAGTCAAACCCATGCTGCTTCACATCCCCGACGTCCTTACCCCCGAAGAACTGGCCCATGGCCGCATGCTGCTCTCCCAGGCCGACTGGGCCGATGGCCGCATCACCGCGGGCAGCCAGTCCGCCCAGGTCAAACGCAATCTGCAACTGCCCCAGCACCTGGACATTGCCCGCGAGCTGCAAGCCATGGTGGAAGCAGCGCTCAAACGCAATGCCCTGTTTTTTTCGGCAGCCCTGCCCAAAACCGTATTTCCCCCCCTGTTCAACTGCTATCAGGGCGGCATGGACTTTGGCAATCATGTAGACAATGCGGTGCGTAGCCACCCCTTCGACCAGAGCTGGGTGCGCACCGATGTGTCCTGCACCCTGTTCTTCAGCCAGCCGGATGAATACGACGGCGGGGAACTGGTGGTGGAAGATACCTATGGCCTGCACAGTGTGAAGCTGCCTGCCGGCGACATGGTGCTCTACCCCTCCACCAGCCTGCACCGCGTTGAACCGGTTACCCGCGGTGCGCGCATTGCCTCGTTTTTCTGGACCCAAAGCATGATCCGGGACGACACCAAACGCAGCCTGCTGTTTGACATGGACATGGCCATTTCACAGCTGCGCCAGCAGCACGGCGACACCAAGGAGCTGGTGACCCTGACTGCCAGTTATCACAACTTGCTGCGCATGTGGGCGGATCTCTGACCGCACAACTGTTTTCTGGTCAAAAGATTGGAAAAACCTGATCGCTGTCATGAAAAATTTCGGCATGTCTAAGTAAAGTTACCAAGAACTCTACTTAATCGACATATCCAGCACGGATATCTATGCGGAAGCCCACCATGGCGAGCCAGATCCACCCATCCCAAAGCCGGGAAGTGCAATTGAAGGAAGATGAGCTGATTGTCACCAAGACGGACAGCACCGGCCACATTACCTATGCCAACCGCGTCTTCATGCAGCTGGCCGAATATCCGGAAAGCGAGCTCCTCGGCAAGCCACACAATCTGATTCGCCACCCGGACATGCCACGCGGTGTATACCGGCTGATGTGGAAAACCCTGCAGGCTGGGCGCGAGTTTTTCGGCGTGGTCAAAAACTATACCGCCAGCGGCAATTACTACTGGGTGCTGGCCAATGTCACGCCGGACTACGACAGCAAGAACAAGCTGGAAGGTTATTTCTCGGTACGGCGTCCACCCGGCCGGCGCGCAGTGGAAACCGTGATTCCCATATACGCCCGCATGTGCCAGCTGGAAAGCACACTGAACAAGGCAAGCGCACCGGACGCCTCCATGGAATGGCTGCTGGCCGAACTGGACAAGCAGGGCCACAGCTATGAAAGCTTTGTGCTGTCCTTGCTGGACCCCCACCTTTCCACCGGGAGGTCTGCCTGATGGCCCGCCGCACCTCACCCTTTTTGCGAACCCGGCTGGGCTTCTGGCTGATCGGCTTCAATGTACTCACCATCTGCACCGTACTGGCATCCTTGCTGCTGCCCGATAGCTGGCGTCTGGCGGTAGAAGTGTTCCTGGTTTTGTTGTCGCTACTGCTCTCGGGCATGATCTGGCTGGGCAGCGGGCGCATTTTTGCCGTGCTGAACACCCTGCACGAACAACTGGGTTATGCCTGTGATGGCGAATTGCACCATCGCGCCTCGCGCACCCGCGACATGGGTGAAGTCGGCCTGGTGGCCTGGGAGCTGAACGATTTTCTTGACCTGGTGGAAACCTATTTCAAGGAAATCAATACCAGCTTCCGTCGCGTCAGCGAGAACGACTACAGCCGACGTCCGCTCAGCCAGGGCCTGCCCGGCATGTTTGCCGAATCGCTGCAGAATGTGGACAGCGCCATCCAGGCCATGGCGGACAACGATGGTTACATCCGCAAGAATCGCCTGTCTTCCCAGCTGGCAGCCCTAAACAACCCGCATCTGCGTAACAACCTGGCCAGCAATCAGAACGATCTCACCCAGATCAGCACCGCCATGGATCAGGTCTCCAGCATCACCCGCGACACGGCCAGTACCTCGCGTGACAGCCTGGAGAGTGCCACCCTGCTGACCGGTCATATGGATACGATTGCCGGCAGCGTGGTCAGCATGAACGATGCCAGCACCGCTCTTGCTCAGGAGTGGACGGGCATTGAATCCTCGCTGGCCGCCATTTCCGCCATTGCCGACCAGACCAATCTGCTGGCGCTGAATGCCGCCATTGAAGCGGCTCGCGCCGGCGAAATGGGACGCGGCTTTGCCGTGGTGGCGGATGAAGTACGCAAACTGGCCGAACGCAGCAAGGACACCGCACACCGGGTACAGTCGGTGCTGGGCAGCCTGTCCAGCCGCATCAGCGACATGCATGCCCGTGCCAGTGAAGCCGGCACGGTAGCCGCAGAAGTCAAGGCTTCGGTAGAAACCTTCCACCAGCGTTTTGCCACCCTCGCGGAACAGTCCGATACCGTGCTGGGACAAGTCCAGCGCGTGCGCGACATGTCGCAGGTATCGCTACAAAAAGTCGGCCACGTCATGTACAAGCAAATGGCCTACCACGCCATTGAAGAAGGTGCCGGGCTGCCACTGGGTAATGACCTGACATCCTGGTGTCAGGGCGAAGGCCGGAACAGCTTCGGCGCGACCCGCGCCTTCGGTCAGCTGGCACCAGCGGATGAACGTGTCGGCAAAGGCGCTGAACTGGCGCTGTCCACCGCCAGCAACAAGCAGACGCTGGACGAAGACGCCATCATCCAGCACATGCGGGTGCTGGAACAGGATAGTGCCCAGATCCTGCAGTTACTGGACCGCATGGTGGAAGAAAAGCATCTGCACTGACCAGCTTGCTGCGGGGCTTGCCACTTCCATAGCACTATGCCCGGCTACGCCGGGCCGTCCTGTCCGCCGTTTGATTTCACAGGCGGCCCCGCGCGCCACTACCTTTCTACTGCCAGTTGATGAAGATTGCAGAAGTTGGAGGGGCTTTTGACCAGTCAGCTTCGCTTGCCAGGCGGAAATCACGGGAATCCGGCCGATAATGAAAAACAGCCCTGACGGGCTGTTTTTCATTCTGCCTGCGTGGTTAACGCCGCCCGGCCTCAAACAGGAACCAGCAGCGGCGCTCGGTTTCATCCAGCCAGTTCTCAATCAGGCTGGCCGCCGCGATATCGCGGTGCTCCTCGCATACCGCATGTGCCTCACGCAGCCTGCCAGCCAGGGCTGCATTATCCTCGCGCAGTTCCGCCAGCATATCCTCCGGTGTGACATAAACAGCATCGTTATCCTTGATGCGTTGCTGACGCGCAATGTGGCCGATCGAGCGCAATGTCGTGCCACCCACCTTGCGCACCCGCTCCGCCAGTGGGTCGGTCATCGCATATAGCTGATCGCCCTGCTCATCCAGCAGCAAATGGTAATCGCGGAAATGCGGCCCACTGACATGCCAGTGAAAGTTCTTTGTTTTCAGGTAAAGCGCAAAGGCATCTGCCAGCAAGCCGTTCAAGGCGGCGCTGATGTCGCGGGAAGCCGTTGAACCCAGGTCGCTGGGGGTATGCAAGGCGGCATCGGGACGGGCATGCAGGGCCGGGGTGTGTGTTGCTTGGGTCATGACAGGATATCTCCTCAGAAAATGGGACAGCATCCAGTGGCTTACGCTGCTTGTGAGAAGCTATTTTTCTCACCCCCTCCGGGCAAGCCTGCATTTCTGATTGAACGGGCGAATTTTCCCAACTACCCACTTCTCCTCTTCACCTGGCCGCCCCGGCAGCAGACCTGCCATCCATAGCGATGCGCAAACCCTATCCCGATCCGTTCCTCTCCGACACCAGAAACATCATAATTTACGTAAATATTTAATGTATTTCATTACATAAATAACAAAATTGATCTTGATAGATTTTTTCATCCAAAAAATACGGAAAAACTCGCCATGAATATGTAGCAACAAAACAGGGAATTCCAGGATCAGACAGGTATCACTCAGCAATTGGCCGGGAAGACGGGTGCCCAAAAACACCAGGCCAGCCGGAAAATTGGCACACACTGGAACAGGGGCTCAAAAGCCAGCTTGGGAGTTGGCTTGGGAGTTGGCTTGGGAGTTGGGCCTGACACTACGCACGCCCTGTGCATGCAGAAAAAACAGGCGTTTGAAATAAAGTGCTGACTAGGTAATTGCCACAATGCGCTTTATGGCAAAGGCATGCAAAACTGCAATATGGAACAAGAACGTGCCTGCTGTTCAGATAGCACGGTCAGGAGACAGGCAAGATCATGAAACATCTATTTGGTGCACTGCTTGGTGGCGTGACTGCTGCGGCATTCGCACACCGCTTGCTGAGCGGCTCCAGCAGACTGGTGATTGATGTCAGCTCGAGCGAGGAGTTTCATGCCGGGCATATTCCGGGCGCACGTTCACTCCCGCTGGAGCAGCTGGAACAACAGGCTGCCAGCACCATTCCGACACCGGAAACCCCGTTCACCCTGTATTGCCGCACCGGCGAGCGCGCCAAGCTGGCCGCCGCCCGCTTGCGCAGCCTTGGCTACACCCATATCGAGAGTGTCAGCGGCATGCACGAAGCCATGCAGAAGCTGCACCAGCTGTTGTAAATGCGCGCGTTGTTGAACCTATTTGTCTGGACCAAAGCCGAAACTGGCCAGTTCATCCGCTTCCAGGTAGCGCCACTGCCCTTCGTCCAGATCACCCAACACGACTGAACCCACGCTCAGGCGGTGCAAATCCATTACCCGGTTACCTGCCGCAGCCACCATGCGCTTCACCTGATGATATTTGCCCTGGGTGATGGTCATGCGGATGGTGATTTCATCGACCACCTCGACCTGGTCTGCCGCAATCTTTTCGTTGTCGTCCTTGAGAAACACCCCGGCCAGCAGATGCCGTACCAGATCGTCCACCACCGGATGCTTGAGGGTTACTTCATAGCACTTGGGCACATGGCGCTTGGGCGAGCTCAGGGCATGCACAAACTGGCCGTCATTGGTCAGCAGCAGCAGGCCGGTCGTGTCGACGTCCAGTCGTCCGACTGCTGATATGCCCAGATTGCCAAATTGCCAGGGCAGCAAGGTATACACACTGGGATGGTGCATGGGCTTGTGCGAGGTTTCATAGCCATCCGGCTTGTGCAGCAGGATATAAATGGCGCCATCCTGCAATGGCCACGGTTCGCCATCGACCACCAGTTCTTCGATGTCGGCGGGCAGGTATTCCTGGCGGTAGTCCTCGGCCACTTCGCCATTGATTTCCACCAAACCGTATTCCACCAGCTTGCGGCATTCCTTGCGGCTGCCGAAGCCCTGCTGTTGCAATAATCTGTAGAGTTCCATGGCGAAATGTTAGCACGCCCCCCGCCCGCCGGCATGGCTACCGCCCGGCCATGACCCGGTCCGCAGGCTTGCCTATGATGGAACAGTCGCCATCCCACTCACCTGCGGGGACAGCCCTGATGACTTTTCCACGCCTGGCCCTGCGCGGCCTTGCCACCATTCGCCATGTTCGGTTCCGGCTACTGCACGCGCTGAGCACCAGCACGCTGCTGTTTGTTCCGGCCATGCTGTTTGCCCTCAGCGATCAACCCGCCAGCTGGATTTTTCCGTTCACGCTGAGTGCCGCCTATTCGATGATGATCGTGCTGCTGGCCAAGCGCCTGAGTCTGTACTCCCTCGCAGGCTTGCCGGCCATGCAATGGCTGGGTCAGGCCTGTATCGGCAAGGACTGGCTGATGTTGCCGGTGCTGGCGGGCATGCTGCTGATCATGGCCAGGGTCTCGCGGCGCGGCTTGCACAAGGGCATGCAGTTCTGGGTATTCAGCCTGCTGCTGGCCAATATGATGCCCGCGTCCCCACTGCCCGCCGGGCAACACGCGTTGCTGGCGTTTTGCGGGGCGGTTTACGGCCTGTTGTTGGGTCGATACGGTCTGGCGGACTGGCACCGGGTATTACCAGGTGCCGCGCGCGATGATGTCCGGCGCTATGCCTGGCACTTGCTGTTGTGCGGATGTCTGGCCTGGCTGGCCGGGGGAAGATGGCATCTGCCCCATACCTGGTGGCTGCCGGTGCTGGTGGTCGGCATTATCGATCCCTCGCCACAACGCATGCTATGGCTGGTGAAGGAGCGGGTATACGGCACCTTGCTGGGCGGCGTGCTGGCGGCACTGCTGGCCTGGTGGCAGCCGCCACCGGCCATCCACATGCTGATCATGTGTCTGGTTCTCACCACGGCGCTGATGCTGATGCAACGCAGCTTCCGCGGTTTTATTGCCGGGCTGACCCTGCTGGTGCTTTCCGTCATGCCGGTGGCACAGGTGCAGCATGGCGTGGTGGAACGGGTGGCCGATACCCTGCTGGTGGGTGTGTTGCTGGGCAGCCTGGCCTGGTGGCTGGAAATGGGTGTCAGGCAACAGCTGCTTCAAAACAGGGCGGGCTGACTGGAGCCTGCCAGACACACCCGGTCGCGGCCTTGTGCCTTGGCCTGGTACAGCGCGGCATCCGCAGCCTGAATCAGACTGGCCGGGTCTTCTCCATGCAGCGGGCAAACAGACAGGCCGATGGACAGGGTAATGTGCAAACGCTGGCCCAGCGCCTGGATGGGCAATTGCCGCACGTCGGCACAGAGTTGTTCCGCTTTTTCACTGGCCACGTCCAGCGCCATTCCCGGCATCAGGATGCAGAACTCCTCGCCACCATAACGGCATACCACGTCGCCACTGCGGAAGCGGTCTCGCAGGAAGGCACCCAGTGCCGCCAATACGGCATCGCCGCAGGGGTGGCCGTGATTGTCATTGATGCGCTTGAAATGATCGGCATCCACCATCATCACCGCCACCGTGCCATTGAGTGCCAGCATGTGCGCCAGCAGACGCGGCAGGATTTCATCCAGATAACGGCGGTTGAACAGGCCGGTCAGCGGGTCGCGCCGCACCTGTTCGCGCAGGCCGACGTGCATGGATTCGATTTCCGCCACATGCTGACGCAAGGCGTCGTTTGCCTCGTGCAGGCTGTGTTCCAGCCGCTTGCGCTCGCTGATGTCGTTGATGCCGCTGATGACATACAGTGATTGGTCGCTATGTACCAGCGAACAGGAAATCAGTGCCCAGAACTGACGGCCATGCGCGTCGTGCAAGCGGACTTCATGATCGCGCACCGCACCCTCGCCATGCAGCAGCCGCGACACCTGCTTGCGTGCTTCCTGGTCGATATAGAAATCCTGCACCCGGCAGCCCGTGTCATTGAGCTGACACTGGAACAGGCTTTCAGCCTGCGCATTGGCATAAATCAGCGTGCCGCCGTCCAGATGACTCATCACCAGCGGGAAGGGGGATGCATCTGCCATCAGCTTCAGCCGGGCTTCGCTTTGAGCCAGTTGCCGGGTGCGCTCCGCCACCTTGGCTTCCAGCGTCTGGTTGGAACGGCGCAGCCAGTCTTCGGCATGACGCCGCTCAGCCACCAGTGCACCAAACACCAGCAAACCCAGCGACTGCACCAGCAACAACATGCCGGCAGTGGCAATACCGCTGAGTCCGGGGTCCTGATAGGCCGCACCGTTATGCAGCAGCACACCGACAAAGGCCAGCAGCACCACCGCTGCGTGCAGGCAATAAGCCAGCGCCAGACGACAGCGAAACGCCACCCACATCAAGGCAATCAGAAACAATGGCCACAGCGACGCCGCCACCCCGTGGCGGAAATCAGCCCAGATGAACTCTACCAGTGCCAGGCTCAGGGTGCTGAGGCTGAGCAAGGCGGTCTCCAGCCAGCCGGCTGGATTGAGCTGCTGTTTGCGGTAAGACGCATGGCTGAGAAACAGCAAGGCAGGCGTCAGCGTCAGGATGCCATTGACCTCGCCCAGCCAGCGGGAAAACAGCCACGGCCAGGGTGACCCGGCAGAAGGCAGCAAGGAGGGGGTGACAAGCAGATAAGCCGGCAGGTTGGCCAGCAGGGTGTTGGCCAGCACGCCGCACCACAGGAACAGCAGCACACCGCTCAGGCGGTGAAATGGCGGCTCCTGCCCGCTGTGCACGCGCAGGAACTGCCCGGCCAGCAAGGCGGCCACGGTTTGCCCTGCGGCCATGCCCACCGCGAGCACCATATGCTGCGGCAACAACCATGCCTGGCCCAGACAGAGGCCCAGTAGCAAGCCGGGCCAGCAAGACCAGCCGCGCAACATGACCTGCGCCAGACAGAAACCGGCCGGCAGCCACAAGGGCGGGGCCAGCCTGCCAAAGTCCACCGAGTACGGCAAACAGACCGACAACCATGTCAGCAGCCACAGTGACAGGGCCTGCCACAGGGCTTGTTTCGCCCGTGTCAGCCAGGGCTGTGCAGATTTGCCAGATGAGAACACGGTTTCTCCCATGCCGCGGCAAAAGACGAAACCTTATCCGTCGTTTGTAGTGCGGTATGGGCAGCAAGAATAGCCAAGACAACGGGATAAATCCACGCTTTCCTGCGAGCCCAAGCCCTTGTGTGGTAACGAATTGACACAGGAGGCGTTACAGCCCGGAATAGTCCGGGCCTTGGACCGGAAAATGACGGCATGCCACCGCTAAAGGCTGATTTCCACCCGGTTACGGCCAAGTTTCTTGGCAGCGTAAAGTGCCTCGTCTGCACGATGCAAAATGTCATCCAGCGCCTTGTCCTTCGCGCCGAGCATGGCCAGGCCCACGCTGAGCGTGACACAGGCCTCCGCAGGCAAGCTGGCGGCCCGGCATGCGGCATCCAGCATGGCCTGTACCCGGTGTATCACCTGCAAGGCTTCCTGTTGACTGGTTTCAGGTAACAGCAGGCCAAACTCCTCGCCACCCAGCCTGCCGGCAACATCACTTTCACGTATTCCCTGACTCAGGACCCGGCCCACCACACGGAGCAAGCTGTCACCCATCTGGTGGCCAAAGCGGTCGTTCACCTGCTTGAAGTAATCCAGGTCCAGCATCACCACACTGAGCGGCGTTGCCTGCCGCTGCGCCAGGTGCAGGTATTTGTTACCCAGTTCGGCAAACATCCGGCGATTGGGCAGGCCGGTGAGCTCGTCGGTGACCGCCAGCAAATACAGTGCATCCTGCACGCTGTGCCAGTGCGTGACATCCCGTTCGATGGCGACAAAGTGGCTGACCAGCCCGTTATCGTCATGCAGCGGCATGATGCTCATTTCAACCCAGTAGCTGCGCCCGGACTTGTGATAATTGAGCAGTTGCATGCGTAGCGGACGCCCCAGCTCCAGCCCCGCACGGATATCGTGCAGCATCGCCGGGTCGGTTTGCGGCCCTTGCAGGAAGCGTGGATTGCGACCCAGGATTTCTGACTTTTCGTAGCCGCACAGTTGGCAAAATGCCTGATTGACGTAGACGATTTTCGGCCCGGGAGCACGGTGTGGGGCTGCTTCGGTCACCATGATGGCATCGCTGGCATGTTCGACGATAAGGCGGAAATCCCTGAGCTTGAGCACCATCTGGACACTCCTGGACATGTGCGTGAGTCCTGACGCTTAGGAATAGAAACCCGACCGGCTTAAAGCAAGCCATCCTGTCACTTGGGACATGTTTATTGTTAAGCGCTATCTTGCTGATTCACATGGCAATTATTTATATTATGTCCATAATATAAATATCATCCGGCTAAAGAATTCAGCATGCGTTACGACAAACAGCACAAGACCGCCATCCGCCAGCGCATTCTGGACATGGCCACACTGCGTTTCCGTTCCGAAGGCATTGCCGCGGTTGGCATTGCCAACCTGATGGCGGATCTGGGCCTGACCCATGGCGGCTTTTACTGGCATTTCAAGGACAAGGAAGACCTGGTGGCGCAAGCCTGCCAGCAGGCCATGCAATCTGTCGATCAGCAATGGCAGCAACAGATGCAGCTGGCAACACCTGGCAGCAAACGCCTGTCGGTGGCACAACATTATCTGAGCATCCAGCATCGGGACTTCCCGGACACCGGCTGCGTGGCTGCGGCACTGGCCGGCGAACTCAGTCGGCATACACCGGCCACGCGTCAGGCCTTCACCGCCAGCCTGCAACAACAGCTGGCCACCCTGGCAAGCGCCGCCGGACAAGATGGTGATTCTGATGCCACCCCCCTGACACCCTGCGCCCAGCTCAGCCTGATGGTGGGTGCCATGCTGCTGGCACGGGCGGTAACCGACCCGGCACTATCCGGCCAGTTGCTGGCGGAAGCCGAAGCGCTGATCGCCCATCATTCCGGCTCAGCAGCCGGTTGAGCACTGCGCAGGCAGGCTTGACGGGTTTCCTGCACCAGACGCGCCAGTTCACCGCTGCGCTGTATGGCCAGCAAACCGCGGTTGAAACGGTCAATCAGCTCGGCACCATGCGGATGCTTCTTCCAGATCACCACATGCATCGGAGCCAGCCAGAAGGGCTGGGAATGCTGCAGTTTTGCGGCGTCGGCGCGGGAGAAGTGACGACCGAGCAGAAACAGGCCGACTTCTTCTTCAATGGGAAACAGGTCGATACGCCGCGCCAGCAGCTTGCGGAAGTTGCTCAGGTCGTCGGCGGCACCGTCGGTATGCAACACCCCCTGACGCACCAGCCGGTCGAATTCGTCCGAGTAATAGTTGCCAATGGTGATGCCGATACGCATGCCGGACAGCTCGGCCAGCTGTTTCCAGCTCACCACATGGCTGCGCTGCTGGAAAAACACCATGCGCGCGGAAAGAACCGGTTTGGTATACAGCAGGTCCTGCAGACGGTCCGGACTGGGCGCCCACCCCAGGCTGCCATCCACCATGCCGTTGCGGGCCGATTGCAGGCTGCGGTTATTGGGCATGAAGCGGTAACGCACCGTCACGCTGCTGCGGGCAAAGGCAGCACTCACGACGCGGGACAAAATGCCGTTATCAGGCAGATTGGCACCGATGTAAGGCGGCCAGTCATCTGCACTGAGCACAATGGCCATCTGCCCCGATGGCAAGGGGGCTGAACGCTGGGCATGCACCGGCCCCGGCAGGCCGCATAAGACGGCAGCGCACGGGACCAGCCAGACCAGCCGTCTGGCCATCCACCACCAAGGTGCTGCACATGCTGCAATCATGTCCTGCTCCGAATCAGGAGTGCCTGACAACCGGCCACCTTGTGCCGGGCTTCCCCGCGTCAGCCGGGATATGCCTTTGTTTATGATGGAAAAATGGCCCGGCGACCAATCCAAGAGGATACGAGTCCGGGCCATGGACAGCAAGCATGGGCAGCGTGCAGCAGGTGCCGCTGCCATGTCCTGTCAGTTTAGCGCTTGCCCGGCGAGAGCAAGGCCGAAACCTGGCGTGCAGGCTGGCTGCGACGTTGCTGCGTCTGGCCACCGGCAGGCTTGGCGGCTTGTGTCTGACGCGAGCCTTGCGGCTGAGCCGCTGCCGGCTTGTTGCGCGGTGTGTTGCCCGTCGGGCTGCGATGGCCATGGCCGGTAGGCTTGGCTTGCTGCTCATGGCGCGGCTTGCCGCCACCCTGGCCCTGACGTGCGCCCTGACCCTGACGGCCACCGCCACCCTGGCCGCGGCCACGACCGCTATTGCCACCCATGGGGATGGGTTCCGGCTTCACGTTCAGGTCGGCTTCAAAGCCGGGTACAGTAAAGCGGGCGATGGATTGCTTGGTCAGCTTTTCGATGTCACGCAGGAAATTGAATTCATCGACGCACACCAGCGATACCGCTTCGCCCGGACTGCCGGCTCGGCCGGTACGGCCGATACGGTGTACATAGTCTTCCGGCACATTCGGCAACTCAAAGTTGACCACGTGCGGCAGCTGATCGATATCCAGGCCGCGGGCGGCGATATCAGTGGCCACCAGCACTTGCAGGGTGGAATTCTTGAAGTCGGCCAAGGCGCGGGTACGGGCATTCTGGCTCTTGTTGCCGTGAATGGCTGCGGCCGGAATGCCGATCTTGTCCAGCTTTTCCGCCAGACGGTTGGCACCGTGCTTGGTGCGGGTGAACACCAGCACCTGATACCAGTTGTGATCGCGGATCAGCTTGATCAGCAGATCGGTCTTCTTGTCGCGGTCCACCAGATGCACGCGCTGGTCCACCAGCTCGTTGGTGGTGTTGCGGCGCGCCACTTCCACCAGCTTGGGTTGATCCAGCAGCTTGTCGGCCAGCGCCTTGATCTCGTCGGAGAAGGTGGCCGAAAACAGCAGGTTCTGCCGCTTGGCCGGCAGCAGGGCCAGCACCTTGCGGATGTCGTGGATGAAGCCCATGTCCAGCATGCGGTCGGCCTCGTCCAGCACCAGGATTTCCACGGCAGACAGATCCAGCGTGCGCTGGCTGACATGGTCGAGCAGGCGGCCCGGCGTGGCCACCAGAATGTCCACCGGCTTGCGCAGCGCGGCAATCTGCGGGTTGATGCCGACACCACCAAACATCACCATGGATTTGAGCGGCAGGTATTTGCCGTATTCGCGGACCGACTCTTCCACCTGGGCGGCCAGTTCACGCGTGGGGGTCAGCACCAGCGCGCGCGGTTTACCCGCCTGACGCGACGGTTTGCCCATCAGCAATTGCAGCAATGGCAGGGTGAAACCGGCGGTCTTGCCGGTACCGGTTTGCGCGGCAGCCAGCAAATCGCCACCCTTGAGTACCTGCGGAATGGCTTGTGCCTGGATGGGTGTGGGCACGGTGTAACCGGTATCGGCCACGGCACGCAACAAATCCTGGGCCAGGCCAAGGTCAGCAAAGCTTAAATCGGACATACAACACTCCTGCGACTGCCTGATCGCAGTAAGCGACACCAATCTAGGCTGACGGTAAACAATTGAATTGAATGCGGGTGGCCGCGGGATGAGGCCTGCATTGTGCGCCGATTGGCAAGACGCGAAAGCGGGCGAGTTTACAGACAATTGCCCATGCTGGGAAATCATCCTGCGGAATGATGCAGCAGGACGGGGCTGCACGTGGCACAATACTGCATGCTCAAATTCCGTCCCGTACCCACTGCAATCTGCTTGCTGCTGCTTGCACCCGGCCTGGCGCATGCCCTGAACGGTGCACATTCGCTTGGTACCGGACAGGACCGTAGCGGAGGCCGTGGCAACATCAGCAGCACACGCACGCCACCGGCCGCGGTGACGCCGCCGATTGCCACCATTGCGGCCACCGAATTTGACTGCAACAAGCCGGCCAACCCCATGGAAACCATGCTGTGCCAGGATGAAGGCCTGATCCGGCTGGGCAACCGGCTGGACAAGGTCTACACCCAGGCCATGGACAAGGCCCGCCAGACGCCGGCAGGCGCGCTGAGCGTCAGCAAGCTGCAACAGGAGCAGCGCCACTGGGCGCACAACCTGAAGGAATGCATGAAGAACGACAACCCCCATATGTGTCTGGGGGATACCTACATCCTGCGCATTACCGAACTGCAGGCCAGCTGGGAACTGGCGCCCTCGCTGACCCCGCTGCATTATCTGTGCGGTGGTGGCGGCAACAACGACGTACTGGCCACCTTTTACCGTACCAAACCCGCCACCGCGCGGCTGGTACGTGGCAAGAGCCAGGCCATCCTGCACCAGCAGGAACTGGTCACCGGCGGTGCCCGCTATGCCGGTCAGAATGTCGAATTCACCATCCGCGGCAAGGAAGCCAGCATCAACTGGAAAGGCGAAAGCCTGCTGTGCATCAGCCAGCCTGAACAATAAGTCCATACTCCTGCACCGGCCGGCAGCCGCACCGGACCGTGTGCAGCCAACATTGCAACCCGGATATCACTCATGGCCCTTACCGCCACCATTTACAAAGCCGGTCTGTCGATTTCCGACATGGACCGCGGCTATTACGCCAGCCATAACCTGACCCTGGCACAACACCCGTCCGAAACCGTGGAGCGCCTGATGGTGCGCCTGGTGGCCTTTGTGCTCAATGCCAGCGAAACCCTCAGCTTTACCCGTGGCCTGAGTGCCGACGACGAGGCCGAACTGTGGCAGAAGAATTACAGCGACGAAATCGAACTGTGGATAGAACTGGGCGAACCGGATGAAAAGCGGCTGAAGAAAGCCTGCAGCCGCGCCGACAAGGTCGTGTTGTACACCTATGGCGGCCGCTCCAGCGAGGTATGGTGGCCGCAAATCGAAAACAAGCTGGCCAAGCTGGACAAGCTCAGCGTCTACCGCATCAGCACCGCCACCCAGGCCGAGCTGGCCGCGCTGTGCCAGCGCAGCATGCAACTGACTGCCACCGTACAGGACGGCCAACTATGGCTGGCCGATGAAAGCCGCAATGTGCTGGTGGAAGTGGAAGCCCTGAAAGTGCCCCACTAAACCATTCAATCCATCAAGGCCGCGGCATGGCGGCAGCCAGCTGGCGTGCCGCCTCGTCACCCTCTTCCAGCGACTGGATCACCCCTTGCCGGTCTTGCGGCAGCCGGTTCTGGCTCAGCTTGGCCTTGACCTCCCAACGCGCCACCCGCAAACGGAAACCCACAATGCCGCGCTGCATGGCGGCCATCGCCGCTGGCGGCATGGCGTCGGTACTCCATCCATCCGGGCCTTCAAAATGACGCGCCAGCTGGCTTAACAGTTCACCCAGCTGCGCGCCGTCCACCGGCTCTGCCCGGCCATGGGCATGTGCCACCCGGTAATTCCAGGTAGGCACCATGCCATCGGACACATACCAGCGCGGTGACACATAGCCATGTGCACCGGCAAACACCGCTACGCTGTCTTGTGCAAACAGCACTCCGGCATGCGGATTGGCCCGCGCCAGATGGCCCAGCAGGCAATCAGGATGTTGCGGATCGGGCAACAGCACCACATGGCTGATCCACGGTTCGTCTGCCGCCGGGGTAATCAGGGTGGCCAGCGGATTATCCGCCAACACGCGCGCGGCATACCCAGCTTCGGCACGAAATGCAGACGGGCAATACAGGCTCATCGCGATACTCCATCAACACGATTGATCAAGGGCCAATCCGGTTGACTACCCGGTGCCGCTACTGGCGCATGGCAATGGCCAGCCGGTTCAGCGCATTCATGCTGGCGATGGCCATGGTCAGGTCGCAGATTTCCTGAGCGTTGAAGTGTTCCAGCAACGGGTTATACGCCGCGTCATCCGCCTGTGTGCCGGCAATCAGCGTCACCGACTCGGCCCAGGCCAGCGCAGCCCTCTCCCGCGCACTGAAGTGCGGACTCAGTCGCCAGCCGGCCAGCGTGTCCAGCCGCGCCGCAGTTTCGCCGCCGCTGCGCAGCGCCCGGCTGTGCATGTCGAGGCAGAATGCACAGCCATTGATCTGCGAGACCCGCAGGTAAACCAGCTCCACCAGATTACGCCCCAGCGGGCTTTCCGCCAGCTGTTGCTTGATGGCACGTAGATGCTGCAAGGCAGGGGCAGACAGCTCGACATAGGGCAGGCGCAAATTCGACATATTGGTAACTCCTCAACGGGACCGGCTCATTATCCGGGCAATAAGCGGCTCCATCACAGAGCCAATCGTGATCATATGGAAGGAACCAATCTGCCAGCATCACCCGTCGGTTTCAGTGCGGCCATGCCTGCCACAACATCCAGCCGGCCATGCCCAGCAACAACAGGCCACAGCCACGGTCCAGCCATTGCCTGCCACGCGGCCCCACGCGCCGCAATACGCTGCCCAGACCAAACGCCAGCACACACCACCACAATGCCGAGCCGGTCACCACACCCAGCACCATCACCCAGGCCTCTGCCGCCCCGGGCCGGGCATGGCCGGACAAGCTGGAAAAAACCGCCACGAAGGACAAGATGGTCATCGGGTTGCCCAGCGTCAGCGCCAGGGTGGAGGCATAAGCCCGTAGCAGACTGGCAGCCACACTGCCGCCGGTGTCTGCCTCCGGCCGGACAGAACGTCCAAGCATGCCCACTGCCATCCAGGCCAGAAACAGGCTGCCCGCCAGCGACAGCGGCAGGGCCAGTGCCGTCAGCTGGCTGATCAACACCGTCATCCCCATCGCCCCCAGCGTGGCGTAAATACCATCCGCTGTGGCGGCCCCAAGTCCGGTGGCCAGTCCCATCCACGCTCCTTGCTGCAAGGTGCGCTCAATACATAGCAGGCCGATGGGGCCTACCGGTGCGGCAATGGCCACCCCCACCAGCATGGCCTGGACAAACAGTTCTGCAAGCAACATGGTATTTCCTCCGCTTGATGCAGATAGTCTGCCCGGCCACATCCGTCCTGCACATGCTGTTTTTCAGGCCAAATACCAATCAGAGCTGATAAATTAAGGCAATTTCCCTTGATGGCAGCAAAAGAGGCACAGCATGGAAATAGACAGCAAGTCATGGAAGATTCTGGAGTGCCTGCAACAGGACGCACGGCTGTCGCTCACCGAGCTGGCGCGGGCTGTGGAAATGTCAGTGCCGGCGGTGTCCGAACGGGTGCGGCGGCTGGAAGAGTCCGGCGTGATTCAGGGCTATCATGCGCGGCTGGCACCGCAAAAGGCCGGCTATACCTTGTCGGCCATGGTGGGCATCACCGTGCCGCAACCCTACAAGAAGAAACTGCTGGATTTGCTGGGCAGCATGCCGGAAGTGATGGAATGTCATCACGTCACCGGTGCCGATTCCTACCTGTTCCGACTGCTGGCGCGCGATGTGGCGCATCTGGAAGCGCTGGTGGCACGGGTGAACCATCTGGGCGAAACCCGCACCTCCATCATCCTGTCCACCCCCATCAGCCAGCAAGCCTTGCGACAACCACGTTAATTTGTATGTAAGCCGAACCTTAATGTCATCTGCCTGTCGTAAAATCCCAAGATCCACACCCCTCTGACACGCTCCATGACTTCGCTGACCTTGCGCCCTGCCACTTTCGACGACGCCGCACTGATTGCCCGGCTACATACCGAAAGCTGGCAAAACAGCTATCGCAAAATCCTGTCCGACGACTATCTGGACCATGTCGCCCCGACGGAACGCCACACCATGTGGACCCGCCGCTTTCATTACGACAATCACCTGTGGGTACAACTGGCCTTGTGGGATAGTGAGCCGGTAGGTTTTGTCTGCCTGCTGCCCGATGGCGAAACCGAGCGCGGCCTGTTGCTGGACAATCTGCATGTGCTGCCCGGTCAGCAAGGCCGTGGCGTGGGGCGCACCCTGTTACTGGCTGCCGCCGCCGAGGCGCATCGCCTGCAATCCGGCACCCCCATGCACTTGTGGGTGTACGAAGCCAATAGCGATGCCCGCCGCTTCTACAACCGCATGGGTGGGGAAATGGTAGACCGCGAAAGTGTGCTGGCTCCGGATGGCAGCAAGGCCGTTGCGCTGTGCTACCGCTGGAAGCAGCCGGCACTGCTGGCCGGCAGCGGCAGCGTGGCAGCCTGATCCGCCGCAGCCGCCAGCGCTTTGCTACACTGGCGGCATGTCTGCCCTCAAATATCTGCTGCATTACCCGCCCGCCCTGCTTGCCCAGGTTCAGGCCCGTCTGGATGACGGCAGCCTCGGCCAGTGGCTGGCTGCCCGTTACCCCGCCAGTCATCAGGTACAAAGCGATAATGCGCTGTACCAGTATGTCAGCGCGCTCAAGCAGCGCTACCTGAAGAATGCCCCGGCGCCCACCAAGGTGCTGTTCGACAACCAGCAGCATCCGGTCAAGGGCACGCTGGGCACCAATACCCAGATTTCCCGCATACAAGGCGGCAAGCTCAAGGCCAAGCATGAAATCCGCATTGCCAGCCTGTTCCGCGACGCGCCAGAGCCGTTTTTGCGCATGATCGTGGTGCACGAACTGGCCCATCTGCGCGAAAAGAACCACGACAAGGCCTTCTACCAGCTGTGTTGCCATATGGAACCGGACTACCACCAGCTGGAGTTCGACACCCGGCTATGGCTCACCCTGCGCGAACTGCCGCAGGGCTGAGCATGCCGCAAGGCGGCTCAGGCCTCCACCTGCGCCAGCTGGCGCGCCAGGAAGCCGGCAATGTGCCGGTAAGTGCGGGCGCACTCGTCGGCGACCAGCTGCTCCATGTTCAGGAAGGCATGGATCAGGTCATCAAAATGCAGGTGCTCGCACACCACGCCCGCAGCCTGCAACTTGTCCAGATAGCGTAGTGCTTCGTCGCGCAGCGGGTCGAAACCGGCGGATACCACCAGGGTGGCGGGCATGCGCGGCGTCACGGTCATGTGCAGCGGGGACGCTGCCAGCCGGTCCTCGCCACGCTGGAAATAATTGTCGAAATACCAGGCAATGCGATCGCTGTTGAGGAAATAGCCTTCGCCATTCTCGGTAATCGACGGCAGGCTCATGCTGTAGTCCAGACTGGGGTAAATCAGTATCTGGGCAGCAATCTGCAAGGCGGTATCGTGCTGCGAACGCGCACTGACAGTGGCAGCCAGCGCCGCCCCGGCCGAGTCGCCCGCCAGGGACAGTTGCCGCACAAAGGGCAGGCCACGGGCATCCAGTGCGGCAAACACGCCACGCGCAGCGGCATAAGCATCGTGCAATGCCGCCGGATAAGGGTTCTCCGGTGCCAGCCGGTATTCCGGCACCACCACCACGCAACCGGTAGCGGCTGCCAGCCTGCGGCTGATGGGGTCATACACGCTGACACTGCCCGCGGTATGACCGCCGCCGTGCAAGAACAACAAGACCGGGCGCGCCTCGTCCGGTGCCGGATGATAAATGCGCACCGGCACGCTGTAATCGCGGCCATGAACGATTTCATCATTCACCCAGGCAATATCCGGACCGGGGCTCACCAGCGTACGGGTGACATTGGCCAGGGCCTCGCGGGCACCAATGGCGGTAGGTTTGTAGCCGCTTTCCTGCAAACGGCGAATAAGCTGGTTCAATTGCGACAACCAGTCAGTCAGCTTTGGGCTGACAGCATGCATGGCACTTCTCCTGAGTCGGGTGCTGAGTCGGTCTGATAGCGCATCAGGCCGACATTAATATACCAAAGTCATGAATGATGCCAGCATGCGCGGCACGCGTCAGGGTGCCAGTTGGTCGCGCTGTGCCAGTTGTGGAAACCAGCGCATCCACAGCACCACCACCAGCAAGGTCCCCACACCACCCAGCACCACGGCCGGAACCGCACCCAGCCAGGCCGCCGTCACACCGGACTCGAATTCACCAAGCTGGTTTGAGGCACCAATGAACAGGGAGTTCACCGAATTGACGCGGCCACGCATGTCATCCGGTGTTTCCAGCTGCACCAGCGTGCCGCGGATCACCACGCTGATGACATCGGCCGAACCCAGCAGCATCAGCGCCAGCAAGGACAGCGGGAAACTGCTGGACAGGCCGAACAGGATGGTGGCGAAGCCAAACACCGCCACCGCCGCAAACATGATGTGACCGGAGCGCCGCCTGATGGGGTGGCGCATCAGCCAGGCTGACATCAGCAAGGCCCCGGCCGCCGGTGCCGAGCGCAACAGGCCCAGACCCCAGGGGCCGGTCAGCAGGATGTCGTGGGCAAAAATGGGCAACAGTGCCGTGGCCCCACCCAGCAGCACGGCAAACAGGTCCAGCGATATTGCCCCCAGGATATCCGGGCGACTGCGGATGAAACGCACCCCCATCAACAGGGAGTCCAGCGACACGCGCTGGCCGGTAGGCAACACCCGGCTGGAAGGCAGCAGGCTGACCAGCAGCAGGCAAGCGAGGAAGCTGGCGGCAGACAAGCCATAAGTCAGTTCCGCCCCCAGCGCATACAGAAAACCGCCCAGTGCGGGGGCGATGATGGTGGCGGCCTCATTGGCCGAGGCTGCCATGGCAATGGCCTGCCCCAGCAGACGCGGCGGCACGATATTGGGCAACAAGGACTGCATGGCTGGCATGTCGAAGGCACGGCAGCAGCCCACCACCACCGACAGGGCAAAGATCAGCCCGCGACTGACCTGCCAGCCCGCGCCCAGATTACCCAGCAGCAGCACGCTTGCCGCCACCGCCTGAATGGCCAGGCTGACAGCCACCACCCGCCGCCGGTCGAAGCGGTCGGACACCGCGCCGGTCACCAGCACCAGCAGCACCCGTGGCAAAAACTGCAACAGGCCCACCAGGCCCAGGTCCAGCGCACTGCCGGTCAGTGCATACACCTGCCAGCCAATGGCGACGGTAAGAATTTGAAAACCGGCCGTCAGCAATACACGAGCCAACCAGAAATGCCAGAAAGGGCGGCAATGCCGCAAGGATGCAGACGCGTCGTTCATGGAAGCAGTAAAGACGGCCGGAATGGCCATGACAAAGAACTCAAGCCTACCGGCTAAACGCCTGTAACTCTAGCCTTACACCCCACGCTTAACACTTGCTGACACAATCCTCCGGCACGGCATGCGGCGCAGCTCAGGCAAACAGCCGCGCCAGCCAGCCGGCCTGGCGCACCGGCTGCAAGCAGGCGGATGCCTCCTGCACCAGCTCGGCCACCAATTCGTGGTCCACCACCGGCCGTTGCACCTGCAAGAGGTCCTGCTCTCCGGTGGGGGCAAGTGCCAGGCCCTGCCCTTGCCGGTGCAGGCGGTAGCCCCCGCCGCAAGAGGGACAATGCACGGTGTCGCCATCCTGCATGCGCCGCGGGATGGCGATGATGGGACCGCAGGCCTGGCATTGCTGCAAGGGAATGCCTGCTTCGCTGTGACCGACGATGTGTTCCAGCTTGCCGGCTTCACCCAGCGCGATGAAGTGCTCGCCGCAAGTGCGGTCGAACTGGCTGCCCAGATTTTCGCGAATGATGTCCAGCGCCCGCGCAATCGGCATGCCTGCCCGGTAGGGACGGTGGCTGGTCATGGCGTCAAAGGCATCGGCAATGCCGACGATGCGCGCCACCATGGGAATGGCATCGCCCTTGAGGCCAGCCGGATAGCCTCGGCCATCCGGGGTTTCGTGATGCATCAGCACCGCTTCCATGGCCAGGGCGGCCAGCGGATGCTCGCGCAGCAAATCTGCCCCCTGCTGCGGATGGGTCTTGATCACCGCATACTCGTCGTCAGTCAGACGGTCGCGCTTGTTGAGAATGGCATCGGGTACGCCAATCTTGCCCAGATCATGCAGAAAGCCGCCCAGCATGATACGCAGTACCTCGCCGCGCGCCAGCCCCATTTCCTGCGCCAGCAGGCCGGAGAAACGCGACACCCGCCATAAATGGCCACCGGTATAGGCGTCACGGGTTTCCACCATCATGGCCATGGTGTAGAGGGTTTTGAGTAATTCCTGCGCTGCCTGCATGCTCTGCTCCGCAAAATGGCCACACACTGGCCGTGATCTGGCTGTCTGTCATGGGTCGAGCCAGTCAATGAATTCTTACAGCTTAGTGCTAATTTTGAGGCATGCCCCCCGAGGGCTTACAATTGCCCTCATTCCAGAAAGAAAGCCCCTCATGTCCCACACCCTGAGCACCCTGCTGCAAGCCGCCGCCGATCGCCGCAGCGAGCTTGTCAGTCGCCTGCTGGCAGAAGATACCAATAGCTACCGCCTGTTTCATGGCAGTGTGGAAGGGGTATCCGGCCTGACCATAGACCGCTATGGCGATTTGCTGCTGGTGCAGAGCTTCCACCAGTCGCTGAGCGACGAAGAGCTGGACGAAATCCGCCAGTTTTACGCCGCCAGCCTGCCTGAACTGCAACTGGTCTACAACGACCGCAGCAATGCCAACTCGCGCATCAGCAATACCCTGAGCCTGGCGGAACAGGCCGTGGCCGAAGAAAACCGCGTGGCACACGAGCTGGGCATCCGTTATCACATCCGCGCCCGCCACAGCGGCCAGGACCCGTGGCTGTTCCTCGACCTGCGCGCCGGTCGCCGCCGCGTGATGCAGCTGGCCGAAGGCAAGAGCGTGCTCAATCTGTTTGCCTACACCTGCGGGGTGGGCCTGGCCGCAGCCAAAGGCGGTGCCAGCTTCGTGATGAATGTGGATTTTGCCGAATCCAGCCTGGCCGTGGGCCGTGCCAATGCCAAGCTCAACAGCCTGGCCACCCGTCCGCGCTGCGTGCAAAGCGATGCCTTTGCTGCCCTGCGCCAGCTGTCCGGCATCGGCCAGCCCAAGATGGTACGCGGCAAGAAAATGCCGCCCTTCCCCACGCTGGAAGCGCGCCAGTTCGATGTGGTCTTCCTCGACCCGCCGCGCTACGCCAAGAGCCCCTTCGGCGTGGTGGACCTGATCAACGACTACCAGGCCCTGTTCAAGCCTGCGCTGTTGTGCACCGCGCCGGGCGGGGTGCTGATCTGCTGCAATAACGTGGCCCAGGTGGATGGCAATGCCTGGCTGGAAGCGCTCAAACGCAGTGCAGAAAAAGCCGGCCGTCCGATTCAGGCGGTAGAGTGGATCACCCCGGAAGAAGACTTCCCCAGCCTGGATGGCCAGCATCCGCTCAAGATCGTGCAGCTACACGTTTGATCGCCTGACCAGGCACAACGCCTTGCCCACCCGGCAAGGCGTTTTTGTTTGTCCCGCACCCTTGCCACGCCTGCAGGCAACCATGCCATAAACATATTACTTCCTGCCGATCTGGCTGCCCGGCTGACCCGCCCCGCCATCTGCCATGCAAAAAAAGCATTGCTGATTGCTTCGCTTCAAGCTAAGGTCATACACCCATACAACCTCAACGGACCTCATGTCCGGACAAGGACGATCTTTATGTTTTCCTGGTTTGAAAAACGGGTGGAAGTCTACCCGGATACCCCTCCCGTACAGCCTCCCAAGGGCTTCTTTCCTTTTGTCTGGTCCGCCACCAGTGGCATGCGCCCCTACATCCTGTGCATGACCCTGCTGACAGCGACCATTGGTGCCTTTGAAGCACTGCTGTTTTCCATGCTGGGCTCGGTGGTGGACTGGCTAAGCCATGTGGCGCCCTCCCGCCTGTGGACGCAGGAACGCGAGCATTTGCTGTTGCTGGGCGGCATTTTGCTGGCCAGTCCGGTACTGATTGCGCTGCAGGCCATGTTCAAATACCAAAGCCTGTTCGGCAATTTCCCCATGCGGCTGCGCTGGCAGTTCCACCGCCATCTGCTGGGGCAAAGCATGAGCTTTTATCAGGACGAGTTTGCCGGGCGGGTAGCCGCCAAAGTGATGCAGACTGCGCTGGCGGTACGCGATACCGTGCTGATCATCACCGACATCCTGGTATTCGTGGTGATCTACTTCATCACCATGGTGGCCGTGGTGGGCAGTTTCGATCGTGTCCTGCTGCTGCCCTTTGTCGGCTGGCTGCTGCTGTATGTCGCCACCCTGGCCTTTTTTGTGCCACGGCTGGGCAAGGCGTCCACGCGCCAGGCTGATGCCCGTTCCTTGATGACCGGCCGGGTGACCGATGCCTACACCAATATCGCCACGGTGAAGCTGTTTTCCCAGGGCCAGCGTGAGGCCGCCTTCACCAAGAGCGCCATGCAGGAATTCATGCAGACGGCCTATGGCCAGATGCGGCTGGTCAGCGGCTTTGAAATCGTCAACCACATCCTGAGCATGGGGCTGATTGCCAGCACCGCCGGTGCCACCCTGTGGCTGTGGACCCAGGGCGAAGTCGGCATTGGTGCGGTGGCAGCCGCCACCGCCATGGCCTTGCGTCTGAATGGCGTATCGCACTGGATCATGTGGGAAATGTCCAGCCTGTTCGAGAACATCGGCACCGTACATGACGGCATCAGCACCCTGTCGCGCCCGGTGGCCATTGTGGACCGCCCGGATGCCCGCGCCTTGGAGGTGACCCGCGGCGAAGTACGCTTCGAGCAGGTGCGGTTTTCCTATGGTGGCGAGCGTACCATCGTGGACGGGCTGAACCTGACCATCCGCCCGGGTGAGAAAATCGGTCTGGTCGGGCGCAGCGGCGCGGGCAAGTCCACCATCGTCAACCTGATGTTGCGTTTTTACGATGTCGAGCATGGCCGCATCCTGATTGATGGCCAGGATATTGCCGCCGTCACCCAGGACAGCCTGCGGGCGCAAATCGGCATGGTGACGCAAGACACCTCGCTGCTGCACCGCTCGGTACGCGACAACCTGCTGTATGGCCGGCCGGATGCCAGCGACGCAGAAATGATCCATGCCGCGCGCCAGGCGGAAGCGCATGACTTCATCCAGTCACTGACCGACCCCAAGGGAAGGCGCGGCTTCGATGCCCATGTCGGTGAACGCGGCGTCAAGCTGTCCGGTGGCCAGCGCCAGCGGGTGGCCATTGCGCGGGTGATGCTGAAAGACGCGCCCATCCTGCTGCTGGACGAAGCCACCAGCGCGCTGGATTCGGAAGTGGAAGCCGCCATCCAGGGCAGCCTGTACCGGCTGATGGAAGGCAAGACGGTGATTGCCATTGCCCACCGCCTGTCCACCATTGCCGCCATGGACCGCCTGATCGTGCTGGATCAGGGCCGGGTGGTGGAAGAAGGCGACCACGCCAGCCTGCTGGCCAAAGGCGGGCTGTATGCCCGGCTGTGGGCGCACCAGAGTGGCGGATTCCTGGGTGAGGATGCCGACGAGGATGTCCGCCCCGGCGAGCTTGACCCAGCCTGATGCCGCCTTGTGGCAGCAAACAAAAACCCGCCAACTGGCGGGTTTTTCGTTTCTTGCCTGTGTGGTGATCAGGCATCAGCCTTTTTCAGGATCACGTACAACTCGTCCTTGAGCTTGAGCTTTTCCTTCTTCAGCACTTCCACATCAAACTGGCTGCCCTTTTCAATGCCGGCCTCGATGTTCTTGATGGTCTGGTCCAATTCATTGTGCTTGTTGAACAAGCGGCTGAAGTGGTCGTCTTCGGTTTTCAGTTTGCTGATCAGTTCACGGAATTCTGGAAACATCGGCTTCTCCTGGTGGGTGTCCTGGGTGGCGTCATGCCACCTGATTACGATTTCATGCTAGACCCGGTGCCAGCCGGCTTTCTTGATCCAGAGCATATGCGCGGCAGACATCTGCATTGTGCCCGCCCATGCCGGCAACGCAAGTCGGCGCGGTGCGACTTCCTGCACCTATGTCCAGTCGACCACCTCTGTGCAAGCAGCCACGATGCTGCGATGCCCTTCACCAGCACCATTACCGTGTACCCATTCACAAGGAGATCCCATGCCTCACGACCAGGCAGACGGTGCCGATTTCCTGCATCAGTCCTTTCTTGAATTGCGTCCCATCGCGGTATACCTGCAAATGCTCGGCGTATTTGCCTGGCTGGCCTCACTAGTGTTCAGTCACCGCTACCGGCAGGTTGACAGCCTCAATTCCTTTCTGGTCTTGCTGATCATGCTGGCCGGCATCCTGTTCTCCTCGCTGGCCAGCCATCACCGCATCCTGCTGCTGGGCATGTTGCTGAATCTGGCGGGCCTGACCCTGGGGTTCCGCCTTAACATCATGACGGTGGCCGATCCTGCACCGTGGGCCATTTCCATCGCCGTGTGCATCACCCTCACCATGGCCCCGGTATTCCATCGCACACCAGCCTTCCTGCTGGCCAGCAGCGGGATCTGGCTGCTCATGCTGCAAAGCACGCAAGGAGATCAGCGACTGTGGGCACAGGACTCCTGGCTGGCCTTGCTGGTCTTCATCTGTACCACTTCCGGCCTGATGCTCAACATCCTGTTCCGCCGCCTGCGGCTGCGCGACTTCACCTTGCGCCGCGAACTGGAAACCCTGGCCTTTCAGGATGCCCTGACCGGCATCGACAACCGGCGCAGTCTGCTGGAGAAGTTGCAAGCCTGGTACCCGGCCCAGATGGGACATTTCCTGATGGTGGATATTGATGACTTCAAAAGCGTCAATGACGATTTTGGTCACGATGTCGGCGACCAGGTATTGCAGGAAGTAGCCACCGTGCTGAGCCGGCATCCGGAGGTATCGCTATGCGGACGGCTGGGCGGGGAGGAGTTCGGCCTGTTCACCCGCCTGACCGACCATGGCCAGGTGCATGCCTTGGCCTGCCAGCTCATCCGGCAGGTCAATCAATGCCGCATCCAGCAACGTCAGTTGTCCATCAGCGTCGGCATCGTCAGCATGGACGGACGCATCGGGCTGAGTGCCGCGCTGCGGGAAGCAGACCGGGCCTTGTATCAGGCCAAGCGACATGGCAAGAACCGCCATGTCTTTGCCATGACCGCAGAATTTGCCCTGCCTCAGCAGGCAACACAAGCCAGGACAGAGGCAAAGAAAAAGCCGCCCCAAGGCGGCTTATCGGTGACGCGTTCGGACTCTCAGGCGTCGTAACCCAGATTGGGTGCCAGATCGCGCTCGGCCTGCTCCAGCGTCACCCCGCGGCGCTGGGCATAGCTGGTAACCTGGTCCTTCTCCACCTTGCCCACGCCAAAATAGCGCGATTCCGGATGGCTGAAGTAGAAGCCGGACACCGCTGCCGTGGGCAGCATGGCATAGCCTTCGGTCAGGGTCATGCCGATGCCCGGTGCGTCCAGCAGGGCGAACAGCGCTTTCTTCACCGTATGGTCCGGGCAGGCCGGGTAGCCCGGTGCCGGGCGGATGCCACGGTATTTCTCGTCGATCAAGGCTTCATTGTCCAGTGCCTCGTCGGCGGCATAGCCCCAGAATTCGCGGCGCACGCGCTGGTGCATCAGCTCGGCAAAGGCCTCGGCCAGACGGTCGGCCAGCGCCTTGAGCAGGATGGCGGAGTAGTCGTCATTGGCCTCTTCAAAACGCTTCACATGCGGCTCGATGCCAATGCCGGCGGTAACGGCAAAAGCGCCAATGTAGTCTTCCACGCCGCTGTCGGCCGGGGCAATGTAATCGGCCAGTGCCCAGTTGGGCTTACCGTCCGCCTTGGGCAGCTGCTGACGCAGGCCCACCCAGGTCATCTGGCTGGCGCTGCCGTCCACGCTGCGGATGTCGATATCGTCATCATTCACCGTAGCGGCCGGGAACAGGCCGATCACCGCATTGGCGCCAAGCCAGTTTTCGCTGATGATTTGCGAGAGCATGGTCTGCGCATCGGCATACAGGCTGCGGGCCGATTCGCCAACGATTTCATCGTCCAGAATACGCGGGAAGCGCCCGGCCAGCTCCCAGCTCTGGAAGAAGGGCGTCCAGTCGATGAAGGTGGCAATCTCGGCCAGCGGGTAGTTTTCGAAGCGGCGCACACCCAGCCACTGCGGCTTGGGCGGGGTGTAACTGGCCCAGTCGGTAGCCTGCTTGTTGGCGCGGGCCGCGTCCAGGCTCACTACCTTGCGGCTGGCCTTGTTGGCATGTCCTTCGCGTGCGCGCTCCTGTTCGGCCAGGTTTTCCGCCACGAAACCGTCGCGCAGGGTGTCGGACAGCAGGTTGGAACACACACCTACCGCACGGCTGGCATCCGGCACATACACCACCGGGTGCTGGTAGTGCGGCGCAATTTTCACCGCCGTGTGCACCTTGGAGGTGGTGGCACCGCCAATCAGCAGCGGGATATCAAAGCCCTGTCGCTGCATTTCCTTGGCCACATGGCTCATTTCTTCCAGCGACGGGGTAATCAGGCCCGAGAGGCCGATGATGTCGGCCTTGTGCTCGCGCGCGGCGTCCAGGATGGTCTGGCACGGCACCATCACGCCCAGGTCGATCACCTTGTAGTTGTTACAGCGCAGCACCACGCCGACGATGTTCTTGCCGATGTCGTGCACATCGCCCTTCACCGTGGCCATGATGATGACGCCCTTGGCCGGCGCATCGGCCAGACCGAGGGCAATCTTCTCTTCCTCGATGAAGGGTTCCAGGTGCGCCACGGCGGCCTTCATCACGCGGGCGGATTTCACTACCTGCGGCAGGAACATCTTGCCGGCGCCAAACAGGTCGCCCACCACATTCATGCCGTCCATCAGCGGGCCTTCGATCACGTGGATCGGGCGTGCGCTCTTGAGACGGACTTCTTCGGTGTCTTCCACGATATAGGTGGTGATGCCCTTGACCAGCGCGTGTTCCAGCCGCTTTTCCACCGGCCACTCGCGCCAGGACAGGTCCTCGCCCTTTTTCTCGCCCGCCGCTTCGCCCTTGAAGCGTTCGGCCAGCGCAATCAGGTGCTCGGTGGCATCGCCGCCATCCTTGGGTGTGCGCATCAGCACCACGTCCTCGATGCGCTCGCGCAGCTCCTTGTCCACCTCGTCATACACTTCCAGCGCACCGGCATTGACGATGCCCATGGTCATGCCGCGCTGGATGGCGTGGTAGAGGAACACGGCGTGAATCGCCTCGCGCACCTTGTTGTTGCCACGGAAGGAGAAGGACACGTTGGACACGCCGCCGGATACCTTGGCATGCGGCAGGTTATTGTGAATCCAGCCGGTGGCTTCGATGAAATCCAGGCCATAGCGGGCGTGTTCTTCGATACCTGTGGCCACGGCAAAGATATTGGGGTCGAAGATGATGTCTTCCGGCGGATAACCCACCTCGTCCACCAGAATGCGGTAGCTCTTTTCGCAGATTTCCACCTTGCGGGCGTAAGTATCGGCCTGGCCTTTTTCGTCGAAGGCCATCACGATCACCGCCGCGCCGTAACGGCGCAGCAAGCGCGCTTGTTCCTTGAACTTGTCCACCCCTTCCTTCATGGAAATGGAGTTGACGATGCCCTTGCCCTGAATGCACTTGAGGCCGGCTTCGATCACTTCCCACTTGGAGGAGTCGATCATGATCGGCACGCGGGCGATGTCCGGCTCGGCGGCGATCAGCTTGAGGAAGCGATCCATCGCCGCCAGCGCATCCAGCATGCCCTCGTCCATATTGATGTCGATGATCTGCGCGCCGTTTTCCACCTGCTGGCGTGCCACATCCAGCGCGGTGGCGTAGTCAGCGTTCAGAATCAGCTTGGCAAAGGCGCGGCTGCCGGTGACGTTGGTGCGTTCGCCCACGTTGACGAACAGGTCGTTGTCGCCAATGTTGAACGGCTCCAGCCCGGACAGGCGGCACTTGGCTTCAATCTGCGGCAGGGCTCGCGGTGCGATGCCGTCCACGGCACGGGCAATGGCGGCAATGTGCTCCGGCGTGGTGCCGCAACAGCCGCCGACGATGTTGATCAGGCCGGATTCAGCCCATTCGCGCACGAACTCGCCCATGGCTGCCGGTTCCAGGTCGTAACCGCCAAAGGCATTGGGCAGGCCGGCATTGGCATGCACCGACACATAGGTGGCGGACACGCGCGACAGTTCTTCCACATAGGGACGCAGCAAGTCCGGCCCCAACGCACAGTTGAGGCCGAAGGACAGGGCATCTGCGTGCGACAGGCTGTTGTAGAAGGCTTCGGTGGTCTGACCGGTCAGGGTGCGGCCGGACTGGTCGGTAATGGTGCCGGACACCATGATGGGCAGACGGGCGATGTCCGGGTGATCGTCAAAATACTGGTGGATGGCAAACACTGCCGCCTTGGCGTTCAGTGTGTCGAAAATGGTCTCCACCAGCAGGAAGTCCGCCCCGCCCGCCACCAGGCCGTCAATGGCCTCGGTATAGCTCGTGACCAGTTCGTCAAAGCTGACATTGCGATAACCCGGGTCGTTCACATCCGGGCTGATGCTGGCGGTACGGTTGGTCGGCCCCAGCACGCCGGCACAGAAGCGCGGCCTGGCCGGGTTCTTTGCGGTTTGCGCAACACACAGCTCCTTCACCAAGCGGGCCGCCGCATGGTTGATTTCCCACACCAGACTTTCCATCCGGTAGTCGGCCATGGCAATCGACGTGGCATTGAAAGTGTTGGTTTCAATGATGTCGGCCCCGGCATCCAGATACGCCTGATGAATGCCGCCAATCACATCCGGCCGGGTCAGCACCAGCAGGTCGTTGTTGCCTTTTACGTCACAGGACCAGTCGGCAAACCGCTCGCCACGGTAATCCGCTTCTTGCAGCGCATGGCGCTGGATCATGGTGCCCATGCCGCCATCCAGGATCAGGATGCGCTGGGACAGCTGGGAAAATACCGGATGCGTGGGTTTTTTGGTCATGGCAAACAGGCTGTATGGTGAAGAACGATAGGTGGCACACTCATGGTGCGGCCGAACAGTTTACCATTGCACTTGGAACTGTCAGACAACTAACTAAGAAGAAGAGAGTACAAGCTTATGGTTGCTTTGAATAAGACTTGGCCGTTACTGCTTGCGGGAGCAGTACTCAGTCAGCCAATCCATGCAGGGGGCATACTGAAGATTGGCGTTTCCGACTCCGATGCACCACCCATCGTGGTGCTGACCCCGGATAACCAGAACCTGGCCAGCGGGCTGATCAAGGAACTGGGCGATGCGCTGGCCGGCGAGCTGGGCATGAAGGCACAGTATGTGGTGATTGCCCGCAAGCGAGTGGAAAGCACCATCGAAACCGGCAAGGTGAATATCGTGTGCAATGCCAACCCGGAATGGTATGGCAATGCCACGCGGCTGGGCTGGACGCGCGAATTCTATCCACAGATCGAACGGGTGCTGTCGCTCAAGGGCGTACCGGATATCCATCAGGCCGACGAAATGGTGGGCAAGCGCATTGGCACCATCCGCGGTTACAGCTACCCGACGCTTGAGCACCTGTGGGCGGTTGGGCGCACCACGCGGGTGGACGAACCGCGGCTGGACCTGCTGGTGAAATCCTTGCAGAAGAAGTTGACCGACCTAGCCATTTCATCGGAACTGGAAATTGCCTGGTGGGCCAAAACCAATCCGGATGAAGCCCGTCAGTTCAAGCAACATCCGCTTACCGTCACCTACATGCCCACCATGTGCGCCGTTGCACCGCAATCGCACATCAGCACCGACCGCCTGAATCAGGGCATTGACGCCATGCGTCGCAGCGGCAAGCTCAAATCGATTCTCAAGTCCTACTCCTGGCAGGCCGAATAGCCTTACGCTTCCGGCAAGCTTGCGGTGCATCAAGTTTGTTTCACGTGAAACAGACAATGCTTGCCAAGCCAGACAAAAACGGCAACCCTCTGGGCTTGCCTTCAGACTGCGGACAAAGTTATCCGATGCGATGGTACTGGACCCGGCAAAGCCGGGCCTTTCGGTTAACTTAGCGATTCCGCAGCCTTTCCATCTATTCCCAATCCCCCCGCCCTTGCCTTGCAAGGGTGCCTCGCTTTCATTTCAGAAAGCGAGAGGGGTTTGACGGCAACCCTCTGGGCTTGCCGTTTTTTGATGATGATTTCAGCTCATGGATATCGTTTACCTGCACGGATTCAATTCCGGTCCACAATCGCTCAAGGCCGAGGAAACCCGGCGTTTCCTGCTGCAGCACGCACCGCAGGTGCAGCTGCACTGCCCGCGCCTGTCTTCCCATCCGGCCCAGGCCATTGCCGAGGCGGAAGCGCTCTTGCTGTCCCTGCCGGCAAATACCGCCTTGATCGGCAGTTCGCTGGGGGGCTTCTATGCCACGGTACTGGCGGAAAAACACGGCAGGAAGGCCGCGCTGATCAACCCGGCCATCACCCCGCATCTGGATTTGCAGCACTATCTGGGCGCGCAAACCAACCCTTACACCGGGGAACAATACGTGCTGGACGCAGCCGACATGCATGCCCTGCGCGACATGCGTCCGCAAGGAATTGCCAAGGGTCGTTACTGGTTGTGGCTGGGTAGTGCCGATGCCGTACTGCCGTGGCAGCAGGCTTCACGCTGTTATAGCGGTCAACGGCAGACCGTGTTCAACGGTGATGATCACCGGCTGGCACGCTGGCCGGAGTGCCTTCCGGCTACGCTGGTGTGGATGCAGCAGGCGGATTGAGCCGCCCCAGCCCGCGCTGCATGGCGGCGGACAGGCGCTCCAGGCTGACCGGTTTGGACAGGAAGTCATCCATGCCGGCCTGCTGGCAGCGCTCGCGGTCTTCATCAAAGGCGTTCGCTGTCAGCGCAATGATGTGTGGTTGCTGCGCCAGCGCGGCCTGACGGATGGCACGGGTGGCATCCAGGCCATCCATTTCCGGCATTTGCATGTCCATCAATACCAGCTCTATCCCGCCCTGACAGACTTGCTCCAGTGCCTGACGTCCATTGGCCGCCAGTTGCACATCGCGGTAACCCAGCTTGTCCAGCAGCTTGAGGATCAACTTCTGGTTGACCGTATTGTCCTCGGCCACCAGCACCGATACCGGCTGGCATGATACCGTCACCGGCGCGGCCACCGTCTGCTGTTCCGCGGCCTCTTGCGCCGGGGCCGCCACCTTGGTGGCCACCCAGTAAACACTGAAACAACTCCCCTCGCCCGGCGTGCTGCTGACATCGATCCGTCCGCCCATGGCTTCGGCCAGGCGGCGGCAAATGGCCAGTCCCAGGCCGGTACCGCCATAGCGGCGGGTGGTGGTGGAATCGGCCTGCTCAAAGGCGGTGAATACCTTGTTCATCTGCTCCGGCGTCATGCCGATGCCGGTATCGCGTACATCCAGCTGCAAGCGCAGCATGTCGAAGGTATCTTCCAGCGGCGCCATCGACACCGTCACCGTAATGCCACCCTGATGGGTGAACTTGATGGCATTGCTCAAGAGATTGCTGGTGATCTGCCGCAGACGGGTGGCGTCCCCCAGCAGCCAGGCGTGGCCGGTCGGGCGCTGCCAGGTGACGGTCAGCCCGGCCTCCATGGCCTTGGGTTCAAACAGGTTGACCACGCTATCCAGCAAACTGAACAGATTGAACGGCCGCTGCTCCAGCGTGAGTTTGCCGGCATCAATCTTGGACAGGTCCAGAATGTCGTTGATCAGGGCCAGCAGGGAACTGCCGCATTCTTTCAGCGTAGCCACCTGATCGCCCTGCTCGGCTGTCAGCTGGCTATGGGATAACAACTCGGCCATGCCCAGCACGCCATTGAGCGGGGTGCGGATTTCATGGCTCATCACCGCCAGGAATTCGGACTTGGCCTTGGCCGCCATTTCAGCCTTGAGCAAGGCCTCGGACAGCTGCGCCATCCGCCATTCGACAATCTTTTCCAGCTGCGCCGCCACGGTGGACAGCTCGAAATTGGCGTCATACAAGGCTCGGCTACGCTGCTCCAGCAGGCTTTCGGCTTCCTTGCGGGCGGTCTTCTCGCGCAAATACCGCTTTTGATAGCGCTGCAATTGTTCTTGCAACTGGGACAGCTCGCTCTGGCTCATAGCAACTCCACGGTAAAGCGCACTTCACTGCCTTCTGCATTCAATGGCTCCGTGGTGATGCGGCCCTGTTCGGAAAAGTGGTCCAGTGCACCCTGGATCAGCCCGGTGGCCAGTGGTGCCAGACAACGTGGCGAGCGGTACAGCAGTATCATCCGCCTGTCGTCGCGCTCCACAACCTGGATATCCGGCAACTGGGCGTCGGGATACAGCTTTTGCACTTCCACGTGAATATGTTTTTCTATCCCCTCGAATACCATGAAAGAACTGCTACAGGACTGAATGCTGTACGGATAGAGCAGGGCAAAACGTCCGAACAGGTAATGGCCGAAGTGAAAGATCAGCTCTGATGCACTCATGCCACTGCGGCGCGACAGCGCGGTGATCATCGCCACCAGCTCGGCAAACGGGTAATTGCCCACTGCGGTATATGCACCGCCGGACTTGATCTGCGCATCGTCGATGATGTCATCCACCATTTCGGCGGAAAAACGCGCTTCCACCATTTCCATGAATTCGGTAAATACCACGCCTTTCATGTCCTGCCCTTTCCTGTTTCCCGCCCGTCGCCCCTAGCCCCTGTATCGCACAGCACAATGTCAGGGATTGATTCAATGTAGAAACAAATACAGCCAAATACCAAGCAGTAACCCTTAAAAAACAGACTGTTCAGCACAAGACGCTTGCCGGTACAAAGCAGGCAGGCGCAGACTCGGCACTTCCTCAATCGGCCAGCCAAGGGAGGCAAGATGAGCCAGGCAATCCGTTTCCATCAACATGGAGGCCCGGAAGTACTGCAACTGGAGGACGTGACGACAGGCCAGCCCGGGCCTGGTGAAGTCCTGCTGCGCCACAGTGCCATCGGCATCAACTTCATCGATACCTACCAGCGTGGCGGCTTGTATCCGGTCTCGCTGCCCAGCGGCCTGGGCAGTGAAGCCGCGGGCACCGTGCTGGCGGTGGGAGAAGGCGTCAGTCATGTGGCAGTGGGTGACCGGGTGGCCTATGCCGGCGGCCCGCTGGGTGCCTACAGCAGCGAACGGCTGATTCCGGCCGCCGTACTGGTGAAACTGCCGGACCATATCAGTGACGAGGTGGCTGCCTGCGTCATGCTGCAGGGCATGACCGTGGAGTACCTGATCCGCCGTACCTTTGCGGTGCAGCCCGGCATGACCGTGCTGTGGCATGCCGCCGCCGGAGGCGTGGGCCAGATTGCCGTGCAATGGCTGCATGCGCTGGGGGTAAACGTGATTGGTACCGTCGGTTCCGCCGCCAAGGGGGAACTGGCACGACAACTGGGTTGCCAGCATGTCATCAATTACAACCAGGAAGATGTGGTGGCGCGCGTGCGCGAGATTACCGGCGGGCAAGGCGTACCGGTGGTTTACGATTCGGTGGGAAAAAGTACTTTCGAAATGTCGCTCAACAGCCTGGCGCCGCGCGGCACTTTTGTCAGCTTCGGCAATGCCTCCGGTGCCGTACCGGCCTTCGAGCCGCTGCTGCTGTCACAAAAGGGTTCGCTGTTCTTCACCCGCCCCAAACTGGGTGACTATGTGGCCAGCCGGAGCGAACTGGAAGCCTCTGCCCAGGCGCTGTTTGCCCGCATTGGCGACGGCAGCATCAAGGTGACACCTTCGGCCCGCTATGCACTGGCCGATGCGGCACAGGCACACCGCGACCTGGAAAGCCGCCGCACCACCGGCTCGCTGATCCTGCTGCCCTGAAACCATGCCACGGGGGCCACGGCAAGTGGCAGGCACCATGCAAAAGACCCGGCAGCGCCGGGTCTTTTCGGATAAATCACACCAAGGTTAACGGCGTGGTGCCGGACGACCGGCTGCGGCCGGTGCCGGAATCAGTGCCTTGCGTACACATTCACGGCCCTGCTGGCCAGCGGTCTCGGCACATTGCCACTCGGCAGCGGCACGTTGCTCGCAACGCGCCTTGTTGCTGGCATGACTGCAATCGGCTGCCGGCATGCGTTCGCGCACGCACAGCCGCCGTGCCGCGCCTTCCGTGCCGTCACAAGCCTGTTGAGCCGCCTGCAAGGCCTCGCACTGCCGTGCATCGCGACTACGCTTGCAACTGAGCGCAGGCGTGTATTGTTCGATACAGGCGCGTGCCGCACCGTCAGTCATATCGTTACAGCTGAGCCAGGCCTGGCGATAACTGGCACAGCGCTGTGGTGCCATGGCCTTGTCACAGTCGGGAACTCCCGCCTGGACCAGCGCCGTCGGCAAAAGCAGCAGCCCGATCAAGCAGGACAAGCTACGCATACGAATCCGTTTTCCCCAAGCTGTGTTCAAAGCCGTGTCCTTGCCACTGGCAATCCCCGGCGCACCATGCAACCGGGTCAATCGTTCTGGTATTGCTCCTGCGCCTTTTGCCGCTTGTCACGCCAGAAATTGCGCTGAGCCGGCGGGGGCGGAGGCGGACGGGAGAAACCATCCGGGCCATACCGCTCCATGCCGTTTCCGGCTGGCGGGGGCAATGGCGGGCCATAATGCCGGTGCTGCCAGCGGCGCGCATCTTCCGGCGACAAGTCACCGGCTTGCACGGCCTCCTTCAGGCGCAGATTACGCAAGCGACGCTCTTCGCCAGCCGGTGGCCGGCCCTGATGCGGAAACTCGGTTGCGCCGTCCTGCATGCCATCCGGGCCCTGTGCAGCTGCCGGCAAGGCAAATGCCGTCACCGAAGCAAACAGCAGGACATAAATGGCATGGTACTTCATGGCTGTATTTTAACCTGACATCAGGCCTCCTGCCACGACGATGCTTGGGAATCGGGGCAGAAGGCGGGTGGGATACACGGCAAATGCCGCGGGATTCATTTCTCGTCTGCAGGACGGCGCATGCTGTACGGCGGACTGACTGCCGGCTCACCCACGGTGGTGGCAGATGGCGTTGCCAGGCTGACCTGGGCATGGGCTTGCTGGCGGGCCTCGCGGATATCCGCACCATTGCCACCGCGTTCATCGGCACGCGCCAGTGCTGGCGCCAGTAGCGCAGACAGGATGACTGTCATGCAAATCAGGGATTTGTTGCTCATGATGTACTCCGGCATGCAGGACACAATGGCAGTGTAGGAGCCCGTTTTTGCCCAACCGTGTGCGGTATGTTACCAAATGTTAACTAATGTGAATGGCCATCAGGGTTTAACAGAAATTCATGAAGCCCCATCGCCGCCAGCGCCGAGGCACGTTAAGCTTTGCCATCAGCATGACGGCTGTCACACTCCGCCGCGCCATCAAGGAAAATATCATGGAACACAACAAGATTCTGATCGTCGACGACGACGCCAAGCTGCGCGAACTGCTTACCCGCTATCTGGGCCAGCAAGGCTATGTGGTGGACACCCTGCCGGACGCGCGCGAACTGGACCGAAAACTGGCACGTAACCGCCCCGACCTGATGGTACTGGACGTGATGATGCCGGGTGATGACGGTCTGGCCGTGGTACGCCGCCTGCGTGCCCAGGGCGAAACCGTGCCGGTAATCATGCTGACCGCGCGCGGTGAAGACGTGGACCGCATCCTGGGCCTGGAAATGGGCGCGGACGACTACCTGCCCAAACCGTTCAACCCGCGCGAACTGACCGCCCGCATCCAGTCGGTATTGCGCCGCCATCATGCCACGCCGGCGCTGGCCGCCCGGCACGAATCCGACGAAATCATCGAGTTTGGCGACTTCCAGCTCAATCTGGGCCGCCGCGAGCTGCAAAAAAACCAGCAGGTGCTGCCGCTGACCACGGCGGAATTTGCCGTGCTCACCGTACTGGCCACCCATCCGCGCCGCCCGCTCACCCGCGAACAGCTGATGGAAATGGCGCTGGGCAAGGGCAATGGCGAATCGCTGGACCGCAGCATCGACGTGCATATTTCCCGCCTGCGCAAGGCACTGGAAGCTGGCGACAGCCCGCTGCGCTTCATCCAGACGGTGTGGGGTTATGGCTATGTCTTTGTGCCTGACGGCAGCGAGCGGGAGTAAGCCGTGCTGCGACGCCTTGCCGGTTCCCTGCTGTTTCGCCTGATCGTGCTGGTGGTGGTGGTGGTAGTCACCACCCAGGTGGTGACGGTCTACATTGCCGCAGGCGAGCGCCACAAGCTGATGGACAAGCAGCTGTATGCCCAGGTGGTGGACACCCTGGCGTTTCTGGAGGGTTCGATGGACAACATGAGCCCGGCCCAGCGCACCACTTTTCTGGCCAGCTACAACCGCCCCGGCCTGCCACGCCTGCTGCCGCAGGAGTCTGCCCCACGCCAACAGTTTGACAAGGAACTGCCCCGCGTGGCCGACAGCCTGGTCAGCCGGCTGAGCAAGGGCCTGGGAGACACCGTGCACGGCTACATGGTGCACCGCGAAGACCGCAACGAGCTGTGGGTGAACGTGCATGTGCTGGACACCCCGTACTGGCTGGTGATTCCGTTTGGCCGCTATAGCGATCGCCCCATTTATTCGCTGATCCAGGCTGCGTTGCTGGCCACCGTGCTGGCCATCCTGCTGGCATCCGTGGTGGCTTGGCGCATCACCCGTCCCATCAGCAAGGTGGTGATGGCCTCGCGCGAACTGGCAGGTGGCAAACTTCCGTCGCCATTGGCCGAAGATGGCCCGCGCGAGCTGATTGCCCTGGCGCGCGGTTTCAACCACATGGCCAGCGCGCTGGACAATGCTGCGCGGGAACGCCGGCTGATGCTGGCCGGCCTGTCGCACGACCTGCGCACCCCGCTGACCCGGCTGAAACTGATGCTGGAGCTGCAGGACAGCAGCCCGGACACCCCGGACATGCTGGCCGATATCGACGAGCTGTCGCGCATTGTGCGCCAGTTCATCGACTTTGCCCGCGCCGAGGAATCGGCCCGGCTGGAGCCGGTTGCCCTGGCAGAGCTGGCCGACAGCGTGGTGGCACGCTTTGGCCGCAGCGGGCTGGATGTCCACCTGGATCGTCTGGCCGAACCCGAACTCTATGCCGATGCGCTGGCGCTGGAACGCCTGCTGTCCAACCTGCTGGAAAATGCCCGGCGTTACGGCAAACCGCCAATCCGGGTGGAAGTAGCCAGCCAGGACAATATGGCCATGCTCAGTGTGATTGACCATGGTGCGGGGATTCCGGCAGCGCTGCGCGAATCGGCCCTGGCACCGTTCGAACGACTGGCCGAACACCGCGGCACCGATGGCGGCAGCGGCCTTGGGCTGGCCATCGTCTCGCGCGTGGTAAAGCAGCACCACGGACAACTGCGCTTTGTGGATGAAGCGGACGGTGGCTTCCGGGTATGCATCCTGTTGCCACTCACCACGGCAGCCGCTACCGCCTGAAACCGGCGGCAAACGACTGGCGACTCAGGACCGGGGTCGCCAGCCCAGCAGCAACACCCCGCCCAGAATCAGCACCCCGCCAAGCAGCATCGGCCAGCTGACCGCCTCTTGCAGAAACAAGGCCCCCCACAGCACACCGAATACCGGCACCAGATAGGTCACCGTGCTGGCGCGTGTCGCGCCCAGCCGGTCAATCAGACGGTAATAGATAAGATAAGCCAGCGAGGTGCAGCCCACGGCCAGGGCCAGCACCGCGCCCCACACCATGGGTGAGGGTGCCTGTGCCGGCAGCGAGAACAAGGCCAGTGGTGCCACCAGCACGGCACCGCTGAACAGGCTGCCGGTGGCGGTGACCAGCGGCGGCAGGCCGGGCAGCCAGCGCCGCGCCATATGACCGGACCAACCGTAACAGGCGGTGGCCCCCAGCATGGCCAGTACCGGCAGCAGCGACTGCACGTCAAATGCCGCGCCACGCCCCAGCATCAACACCAGCACCCCGGCCAAACCCAGCAGCAAGCCCGCCGCGCGCACAAAACGCATGCGCTCACCCGCCAGCGGAATGGCCCACAAGGCAGTCATCAACGGGGTGGTGGCATTCAGTACCGACGCCACGCCCGCCGGCAGGCTATGACTGGCCCAGGCAATCAGACAGAACGGCAGGGCCGACAGAAACACCCCCACCACGGCAATGCGCAGCCAGTGCTGCCGCCACAGGGGCAGGCCACCGCGCAGCAGCAAGACCGGTAACAACACCAGGGACGCCAGCGCCAGGCGCAAGGCGATCAATGGCACGGCTCCCAGTTCGGGCACGGCCACCCGCATGAACAGAAACGAGCCGCCCCACAGGGCCGCCAGCACCACCAGTCCCACCATGTCGCGATTCATCGTCGCGCCTCCCTTGTTGTGATGGCTGTCAGCATAAAGGGGCAGCCCCGCCCGCGCATCCGCTTTATTGCGGTCTAATTCCACTGCGCGGCCAGACTAGTTCCTGCGGAGAATGGCCAGTTGTCATGCCGGCAGCCACACTGTGTGCGCCCACCTTGTCGAGTGCCTGACCATGGATATCCACGATTTCAACACCCTGCTGGCTGCCGCCCGCCAGCAGCCTGTCCCGCAACAGCTGCTACTGGTATTTGCCAAGGCAGTACTGCATGACGACCACCAGCCGCAGGAGGCCGAACGCTTTGCCCGCGGCCAGGGCGGCATCCTGCTGCCCATCATGTGCCTGGACCGCGCCGCCGGAGAGCTGGTGGACTTTGCCAGCCTGCAAGCCGAATCCGCCCGCATGGGCGAGCCGTGGCAAATCGTGTTTGTCGCCTGTCTGGACGGCAGCGCCGGTAGCCCGCCCGCGGCAGCCGATATCGAAGCGGCGCTCAAGCGCATGATCCAGACCATCCAGACCGGTGGCGATGTGTCGCGCTATCTGGCGTTCGATCGCAACGGCGACATCGTTCGCTTTCATTGACACCGTCACTGCGCTGCCATCAGCCATGGCACTGCCCCGGCCTGGGCGCTAAGCTGAACCCGATCAGGCAGGACAAGTCTCAAGCCTTGTCCTGTTCCACATCGCATTCAGCCCACGCCTGCCGGAGCCCGCATGAACCTGTCCCTGCTCAGCCGCTATGCTTTTTTCGCCGCCTGCATCCTGCTCAGCCTGATCGGCCTGGTATTGCACCAGATCGAATGGCTGTGGCCCTTCACCCTTTCCGCCATCGCGCTCAGCCTGCTGGGGGTGCTGGACCTCACACAAACCCGCCATGCGGTACGGCGCAACTACCCGGTGCTGGGCAATATCCGCTATCTGGTGGAAGCCATCCGCCCGGAAATCCGCCAGTACCTGCTGGAAGCCGATGGCGAGCAGCTGCCCTTCTCGCGTGACCAGCGCTCGCTGGTTTACGCCCGCGCCAAGAACACCCAGGCTGACAAGCCCTTCGGCACCCTGCTGGATGTATATGGTAGCGGCTTCGAATTCATCAGCCACTCCATCCGCCCGGCCCCGCGCAGCGACCCGGCCGGTTTCAGGGTGCAGATTGGCGGGCCGCAATGCGCGCAGCCCTACTCGGCCTCGGTATTCAATATTTCCGCAATGAGCTTTGGTGCGCTCAGCGCCAATGCCATCCGCGCCCTCAATCAGGGTGCCAGCCGGGGCGGCTTCTACCACGATACCGGCGAGGGCAGCATCAGCCCTTATCATCTGGAACACGGCGGCGACCTGGTATGGGAACTGGGCAGCGGCTACTTTGGCTGCCGTGACGAGCAAGGCCGTTTCGACCCGGAGCGCTTTGCCCGACAGGCGCAAAACCCGCAGGTGAAGATGATTGAAATCAAGCTCAGCCAGGGAGCCAAGCCCGGCCACGGCGGCATTCTGCCCAAGCACAAGGTGACGCCGGAAATTGCCGCCACCCGTGGCGTGCCGCTGGGGCAGGATTGCGTGTCGCCCTCCAGCCACAGCGCGTTTTCCACTCCGCTGGAGATGATGGCCTTCATTGCCCGGCTGCGTGAACTGTCCGGCGGCAAGCCGGTGGGCTTCAAGTTTTGCCTGGGCCATCCATGGGAATTCATGGCCATTGCCAAGGCCATGCTGGAAAGCGGCATCCTGCCGGATTTCATCGTGGTGGACGGCAAGGAAGGCGGCACCGGCGCCGCTCCGCTGGAGTTTACCGACCACATTGGCGTGCCGCTGCGCGAGGGCCTGCTGTTCGTGCACAACACCCTGGTGGGGCTGAATCTGCGCGACAAGATCAAGCTGGGTGCCAGCGGCAAGATCATCAGCGCCTTCGACATTGCCAGCGTGCTGGCCATCGGTGCCGACTGGGCCAATTCCGCCCGTGGCTTCATGTTTGCCGTGGGCTGCATCCAGAGCCAGAGCTGCCACACCAACCGCTGCCCCACCGGCGTGGCCACACAGGACCCGCTGCGCCAGCGCGCACTGGTGGTGCCGGACAAGGCCGAGCGGGTGTATCACTTCCACCGCAACACCCTGCATGCGCTGTCCGAGATGCTGGCCGCCGCTGGCCTCACCCATCCGGAACAACTGGAAGCCCACCATCTGGTACGCAGGGTAAGCGATACCGAAATCCGCCTGTTCTCGCAGCTGCATGTGTTTTTGCAGCCGGGCGAACTGCTGGGCAGTGACATCAAGGCCGAGTTCTATGGCCGCATGTGGCGTATGGCGCAGGCGGGCAGCTTTGCGCCGGCCCATGCCTGAAACAGCAGTCAGGGAGGCCAGCCGGCCTCCCCGTCATCCTCAGTCCGCCACGCTTTCAAAGCCGGACAACACGTTCACCGCATTCACGCCGATGTCCTCCACTGCATAGCCGCCTTCCATCACGAACAGCGTGGGCAGGCCCAGTCCGCCAATGGCCTCGCCCATGCGCAGGTAGTCGGCATTTTTCAGAAGGAATCGGGAGATCGGGTCCTGCTCGAAGGTATCCACCCCCAGCGACACCACCAGTGCGTCCGGTGCGTAGGCGGCAATCTTGCTGCAGGCATCCGCCAGGGCCGGGCCGTAGTGCGACCAGTCCGTGCCATGGGCCAGCGGGTAGTTGTGATTGAAGCCCAGCCCGGCGCCCTCGCCCGGCTCATCGGCATACCCGAGGAAGAAGGGGTATTCCACCGTCGGGTCGCCATGCAGGGACAGGAACTGCACATCGCTGCGCTGGTAGAAAATGCTCTGCGTGCCGTTACCGTGGTGGTAATCCACATCCAGAATCGCCACCCGCTTGGCACCACGGTCCAGCATGGCCTGGGCGGCGATGGCGGCATTGTTGAGGTAGCAATAGCCGCCCATGTAATCCGCCGCAGCATGGTGGCCGGGCGGACGGCACAGCGCAAAAGTGCTGTGACCGGTCGACTGCATCACATCCAGCCCGGTCAGCGCCACATTGGCCGAGGAACGGATGGCCTGCCAGGTGCCGGCGGTGATGGGCACCCCGGCATCGAAGGAGTAATAGCCCATCAGGCCGTCGATGTCCTGCGGAATGCGGTCGGTACGCAGGCCGCGCACCGGCCATACCAGCGGTAGCGCGTCGTGGTTGCGGCCTTCGGCCTGCCACAGGCTCCAGGCCTGCTCCAGAAAACGCACATAGCCCGCGTCATGCACGCGCAACAGCGGCTCCAGCCCGTGTTCGGTGGGAGCAATGATGTCGCCCAGCCCGGTTTGCCGTACCCGCTGCAACACCATGTCGGCACGGCTGGGCATCTCGAAGCAGGGTTTGAGGGTGCCGTCGATCAGCTCGGCATTGCCGTGGTGCAGGTGGTGGTCGTCACTGTAAATCGTCAGCATGCAGGTCTCCTTGCCGCGGGTGGGGAACCGGCGGCATTGTGTTGTGTTTGCAAGGAAAAGCCGGCCTCAGTCGGCGACACTTATTTCTTCAGCTTGGTCCACACCCGGTCGCGCAGGGCATTGGCCTTGGCCGAACAGTTCTTGTTGGGCACAAACAGCGCGCGCATGGCGGCTGTGGGGTTGATGGCCGGGTCGGCCTTGAGGTCGGCGACAAAATAGGCAGAGCTGCCCTTGATGGCGTTGTTGTAGCCGGTGAAGTTGGAGGCCTCGGCGATATTCTTCGGCTCCATCATCCAGTTGATGAACTTGAGCGCGTTATCGCGGTTCTTGGCACCCTTGGGGATGACCAGATTGTCGTTCCAGAACGGGATGCCTTCTTTCGGATAGACAAACACGGCGGACTTCAGCTTCTGGCGGGTGCGGTAGGCGGCACCGTTCCATTGCTGGTGCATGATGACTTCCTGCGCCTGCATGCGCTCGATGGTGCCGTCGGAGTTATACATGGCCAGCATGGGCTTTTGGGCTTCCAGCAGGTCCTGGATACGCTTGGCCTGCTTCGGGTCCTCGGTACACTGGTCCACTTTCAGGTAGATGGCGGCGGCCTTGTACAGCTCGGCCACGTCATTGAGCGCCACCACCTTGCCCTTGAGCGCGGCCGGCGGGGTGAAGAAGCTCTTCCAGCTATTGTCCAGCTTGCCGCCCGGCACACGGCTGGCGTCATAGGTAAAGCCGGTTACCCCCCACATGTATGGCGCGGAGTATTCGCGTTGCGGGTCGAAGTCCGGCTTGTTGAGCGGAGCCTGCACCAGCTTGAAATTGGGCATCTTGCTGACGTCGATTTTCTCCAGCAGGCCTTCGTCGCGCATGATCTTCACCATGTAATCGGACGGCACCACCACGTCGTAGCCCTTGGCCCCGGCCTTCAGCTTGGCCAGCAGGGATTCGTTGGAGTCAAACACATCCAGGTTCACCTTGATGCCGGTTTCCTTCTCGAAGCGCTTGAGCAAATCCTGCGGGATGTAGTCGGACCAGTTGTACAGGTTCAATTCGCCCCCGGCCATGGCCGAGGCGGATACCAGCAGGCCAGCCGCCAGGGCCAGCGAATGCAGTTTGCAGACTTTCATGGCATTTCTCCTTCGTATGTTGTGCAACAAGCGAAACATGAGGGGCGGAACAGCCGCCGACCCGGTTCAGGACTTGCGCTGGCCCATCCAGTAGGACAGCGCGACAAAGGCAATGGACACCAGCAGCATCAGCGCCGACACCGCATTCACTTCCGGGGTGATGCCCATGCGGATCAGGCCGAAGATGTACACCGGCAGCGTGGTGGCACCGGCACCGGCCACAAAAAAGGTGATGACGAAATCGTCCAGCGATACGATGAAGGCCAGCATGGCGCCGGACAGCACACCGGGCAGGATCAAGGGCAGGGTCACCCGGCGGAAGGTGGCAAACGGCCCGGCGTACAGGTCCGCCGCGGCTTCCGCCAGCCGTGGGTCCAGCCCTTCCAGCCGGGCGCGGATGGGCAGGTAGGCAAAGGGAATGCAGAACACGGTATGGGCAATCAGCACCGTCATCAGCCCCAGGTCCAGCCCCAGCGCGAGGAAAAACAGCAAGGACGCCACGGCAGTGACGATTTCCGGCACCAGCAGCGGCAGGCCCAGCATGGCATTGATGAAGGCCTGGCCGCGAAAGCGCCTGCCCGCCATGGCCAGCGCCGCCATGGTGGCAAAGCTGGTGGCCAGCACCGTGGCACCGCAGGCGATGATCAGCGAGTTTTTGGTGGCCCGCAGGATGTTGTCGTTGTCCATCACCTTCAGATACCAGTCGAAGGAAAAACCGGTCCACAAGGTGGCAATGCGGTTGGCGTTGAAGGAGAGCACCACCAGCACCACGATGGGCAGGTAGAGGTAGACAAAGGCCAGCATGGCGGTGGGGGTGACGCCACGGAAGCGCCACAAGTTATTGCTTGCCTGCATGTCATTCTCCCGGAGGGCGCTGGAAGCGCCTGGTGTAAACCCACATCGCCAGCAGCACCAGCGCCAGCAACATGAAGGACAAGGCAGCACCGAACGGCCAGTTACGCGCAGTGCCAAACTGGTTCTGGATCAGGTTGCCTATCATCAGGCTCTTGCCGCCGCCCAATAGCTCCGGGATGTAATAGGAGCCGATGGCCGGGATGAACACCAGCAGGCAGCCCGCCACGATGCCGGGCATGGCCAGCGGCAGAATCACCCGCCGTAGCGCCTGCCAGCGGTTGGCGCCCAGGTCGAAGGCCGCCTCCACCAGCCGCCAGTCCATTTTTTCCAGACTGGTGTAGATGGGCAGCACCATGAAGGGCAGGAAGGAATAGACAAAGCCGATGGCCACCGCGGTGGGGGTGTACAGCACATCCAGCGCGCCCTCACTCAGGCCGAGCGCCGACAGGCTGCTGTCGATCAGCCCGCCGTTGCGCAGCAGCAGCATCCAGGCGTAGGTGCGTACCAGCAGGTTGGTCCAGAAGGGGATGGAAATCAGCAGGATCAGCCGCTGGCGGGTTTTTTCCTCTTTCAGTGCGATGTAGAGCGCAGTGGGAAAGCCGATCAGCAACGTCACCACCGTGGCAAAACCGGCCAGCAAAAACGAACGGCCGAAGATTTGCAGGTAGTCGCTGTTGAGCGTGAGGCTGTCGTCCAGATCGCGCTCGTACAGGAATTGCACATAGGCATCCACACTCCATTCATGCCAGCGCACGCCGCCGTAGGTGTCGGGGGCCAACACCGACATCCAGGCCATCAGCAGCATGGGCAGCAGCATGAACAGCAACAGGGTGAGCGTGGTGGGTGCCAGCAGCAGGCGACGGCGCCAGCGCCGATGCGGATCAAGCGACATGGTCGGCCTCCTGCAAACGGTGGAAGGCACCCGGCTGCGCCGACAGCTGCACGCGCTCGCCCACCCGGGCCAGCCGCACTGCTCCGCTGTCGTTGGTATTGCGCACCCGGCAAGGCTGACCGTCGGCCAGTTGCACGGTGTAAACGGTATCCACACCGCGATACACCACCTCGGACACCACGCCGTGCAGGCCGCTGCCGCTGGTGGACAGTTGCAGGCGCTCGGGCCGCACCGCCAGCGCGGCATGGCCGTCGTGGCTTTGGTCCAGCACGGTGCCGGGCAGGCTGCCAGCATCGCCAAAGTGCAGCAGGCCATCAGCCACCCGGCCTTGCAGGAAGGAAGTTTCGCCGATGAAGTCCGCCACGAAGCGGTTGGCCGGACGGTCGTAAATGTCCTCCGGGCTGCCCACCTGTTGCAGCTTGCCCGCCGACATCACCGCGATGCGGTCGGACATGGTGAGCGCTTCTTCCTGATCGTGGGTGACAAACACAAAGGTAATGCCGGTTTCGCGTTGCAGGCGCTTGAGCTCCACCTGCATTTCCTTGCGCAGTTTCAGGTCCAGCGCGGACAGGGATTCATCCAGCAGCAAGACCTTGGGCGACGGTGCCAGCGCACGGGCCAGCGCCACCCGCTGCTGCTGACCGCCGGACAACTGGTGCGGGCGGCGGCGGGCAAAGCCGGACAGCTTCACCAGCTCCAGCTTTTCCGCCACGATGGGCTTGATGTCGGCGGCTTTGACACCGCGCATTTCCAACCCGAAGGCCACGTTTTCTTCCACGGTCAGGTGTGGAAACAAGGCATAGCTCTGGAATACGGTATTTACCGGGCGCTGGAAGGGCAGCTTGCCGGACAGCGATTCGCCATACAGGCGGATGTCGCCGCTGCTGACGTCCTCGAAACCGGCAATCATGCGCAGCAAGGTGGTCTTGCCACAGCCGGACGGGCCCAGCAGGGTAAAGAATTCGTTCTCGCGGATGCTCAGCGCAATATGATCCAGCGCCAGTACCGCATGTTCATCATGGCCAAAACGCTTGCAGACATGGTCGACGTCAATTGCCACACGATTGCCGGTCATGGCAGTCCTCCGGTGCAAATGCTGTGAAAACACGCCCCCGCACCACGCCGCGCGGCGATGGTGTCGGGTTGCTGTCAGAATCTGGAAAAGCCTGGCGCTACACGCCGGGCGGGCGGGCATGACCGCACGGCATCAGCCGTGCAGCCGGGTCATCGCACAGGAAGGAACTGCCGTGGCAGATCGGGAAACGGTCTCGCCCGGGCAGGCTGCCGGATGGGCATTGCGGCTGGTACGAGGCCGGGGGCTGCGCCATCTTGCGGGCGGCAAAGCCTGGCTTGCTCATGGTTTCTCCTCCGTGTTGTGTGATCGGACATGGCATTGCCTGTAGGCCGGGCAGCCGCGTGGCACTCTCCTGGCGAGGGAGAACTGGCCTTGGCAATGACATCGAGTGGTCCGTCTTTTTTTTATTCATTCTGCCAACAAGTGCTGCGACGAAAAGATACAAAGCGGTCAACTATGGGATAAATACGGCCAAAAATGGCGTGCGCACCGCGCGCAGGACAACAGCTATCGCTTTGGACAGGCCATTCAGGACAGGGCAACCCTACGGTCCGGCAGCAGGGTCGGCAGGGGTAGAAAGGCAGGAATACGCAGCGGTGTCAGCGCCGCAAATCAGAGGGTCGCTTGCCGGTCCAGCGGGCAAAGGCGTGGCGGAAACTGGCGGATTCGGCAAAGCCCAGCCGCTCGGCAATCATGCCGATGGACAGGCTGCTTTCCTGCAGCAGATGCAGCGCTTGCTGGTGCCGCGCCTGATCCAGCAAGGCCTGGAAGGAGGTTCCCAGTGCTGACAGCTTGCGCCGCAGGGTGCGCTCGGACATGTGCAAGGTGGCGGTCAGCTCGTCCAGCCGGGCAAAGCGCACCGGGTCGGACTGCATCAGGCGCAACACCCGCGCCACCAGTGCCGAGCCGTGACTGCTGGCCCATTGCTGCTGCTGGCGCTGGCATTGCTCCAGCGCCATGTGAAAGCTGACCGCATCGGCCAGCGGCTGGGGCCGGTCCAGCCATTTGGCCGGAAACAGCAGCGCGTTTTCCGCCATGTCAAAGCTGCCCGCCTGACCGAAAATGGCCGGATAAAGCCCGGCATGCGCGGGCGGGGCAAAGCACATGTGTACCGCCTTGGGCGACCAGCGCACACCCATGCAGTCGCGGGCGATGGTCCACATCGAGGACAGGCACATTTCGGCATTGAAGCTGAGCAGATCCTCGCGGTAGCGGTAGCCTTCGGCCAGCAGGCAGGCATCCTTGCCCCGCTCTTCCAGCCGCAAGGTGAAATAGCTGGCCAGCAGCAAGGGAAAGCGGATGGCGGTTTCCAGTGCCACCCGCAAGGTGGGGCTCACCAGCATGGTGTAACCCAGAATGCCGTAGTTGGAGGTATGCATGGCATGGCCCAGCCGCAGGCCAAGGGCATCGTCCTGCGACAGGCGACGCGCGGTGTCGAAGACGGTGAGTTCCTGATGGTGGTTGATCAGTCGCGCTGGTTCCAGCAGGCGCTCCGGCGGAATGCCGCTGCCGGCCAGCACCTCGGCCGCGGCAATGCCCTGCTCGGCCAGTACATTCACTGTGGTGACAATGGCATGCAAGGACACCGGCCGACTGGAAGGGTTGTCGTGGCCGGGTGGGGCAACAGGGTCAGGACTGGCGGGCCGCTCCGGGTGCATCGTTGTATTCAGCCATGGCCGGCAGGCCATGTGCTGTCTCCGACTGGGGACAATCGCCTGATCTTGCCGTCTTGCCTGCTGACTGACAAGAGCGCTGCACCCCGGCGCGGGCAGCTGGCTGACGCATCAAATTTTGTAAATCTGCTTGTCGCTGGCCAGCCATGCCCGGAACAATACGGCTGCGCACGCAGACCAACTGCAGGCCATGAATACATGGCTGGCGCAAACCCGACCTTGCCACGGCTTCACTCCGGCAGGTTGCTTACCCGCACAGGGCCGTTGCGGCAGTGCGCTTTCTCTTCGCAAGACTCCGTTCCGGATGGACATAGCCAATACCATGATCACATTGCACAAAACCCTAGCCTCTTCCTGCTGCCTGATGCTGGGCTTGCTATGCACCCAGGCTAATGCCGCCGTCTCCATGCTGTCGGTATCCGACAGTGTCAGCGCCACGGTGGGCAGCATTTCCACCTCCTTGCAGAATTCCTCCAAGGCCATCGGCAATATCGCCGAAGGCGACTACAAGGTGGTGGCCGTGGCCCAGGCCGAACAAGCGGGCAAAACCCAGCTCACCCTGGTGCCGGTAGCCGCCGCCAACAATACCGAGCCTTTCAATCTGTTTGTGGCACAGGCCGATGTGAAGCACAGCGGCGTGGAAACCGGCCAGATCGTGCATGCACAAAAACAGGCCTATGGCCTGGTGTTTGCCCGCGCTGACAACCAGCAACCGTTTGCCCTGCTGCTGGATCAGGCGTGGAAGTCCGAAGTGCAGCCCAAGGTAGTGTCCTGATCCTGCTGCACCGTCACGCCGGCCGACGACTGCAAGCCCTGCTGATGGCAGGGCTGTTTGCCGTGTCGGCCACACTGGCCAACACGGCGGCGGCGTCTTCCTTGATGTTCTGCGAACAGGCCTCACAGCAGAGCGTGGCACGCAAGAGCGACCTGCTGCTGTTCAGCCAGCAGGTACGCCAGCTGCTGGATGAATCCGGCCATCAGGCGGCCATCATCTCCCGCTCCGGGCTGGACCTGGAGCGCTTTCACATCCGCCTGTCGCACGCCGGCATCAGCCTGCGCAACAATGCCAACTCGCCCTGGTCGGTACGCCAGCTGTACTACGCCTGTGAGGAACAGCGGCCGCACCTGTACGACCAGGGCCTGCCGGGCTTCCTGATCGACCAGCCGCAAGGCAGCAATGTCTACCTGTCCATCCTGCTGCTGCCGGCAAAACAGGAAGAACAACTGGTAACAGCCGCGCTGGACAACAAGCTGTCGCTGCAACTCCTGGGTGCGGACTACAGCGCCAACGCCTATCCCTTCTCCACCCGCTACCAAAACTGCAACCAGTGGCTGGTGGAGCTGCTGGCCCATGCCTGGGGGCAGTTACCGCGCGCAGGCGACGGCCGCAAGCAGGCACAGGACTGGCTGCAACAACAGGGCTACCGCCCGGATACCGTCGATGTGAAACACCGCTACATGGTGTGGGCGGCCAATGTGGTGCCGCTGGTGCACAATGGCGACCACCCGGACAGCGAACTGGCGGCAAACCGCTATCAGGTGAGCCTGCCCGCGGCAATCGAAGGTTTTGTGCGCCAGCAGGCCGCCGGGACCGAGCGCATACAGGTGTGCCTGCGTGGCAAGACCCTGGTCACTCACCGCGGCTGGGACGACATGGCGGATGATTGCCAGCCGGCCGAGGGTGACACCGTGCAGCAGCTGGGCTGACTACAAACCGGCACGCTTAACCTTTCTTTACCCGATCTTTACATCCAGCGGCCTCATGCCTGCGCGCTGGCATGCCGATAATGAAGCATCCGATCATCATTTGTATGCAGCGAGACCGTGATGGATATCAGCAAAACAAACGCGGTGAACACCAGCGGCACCAGCACACTGGGCAGCAGTGGCAAGACTGCCGCCAGGGCCGGTAAAGACAGCAACACGCTGGATAGTGATGGCAAGGCGGCAAGCGCCTCGCCGTCCACCATCGTGAAACTGCAAAGCAAGGGCAAGGCGGATGAGGCCAGCAGCGACAGCAATGCCGCCAGCACGGATGACAACGCGCCATCCGCCGTCAAATCCTTTACCTACGGTGTGCTTAACCTGCCCGACCCGGCAGTCGACCCTGCCCCGGCGCCCACCCAGACAGAAAACAGCTATTTCACCGCCGGCCGCTGGGCCGCAGCCGCAGTGACGGTGGGCACGCTGATTTCGCTGGTGGTGTGAGTCTGCATCCAACGGCATCGTCAACATGCAAAAGGCCGCTTTGCAGCGGCCTGTTTGTTTTGCAAACCCAGTTCAGCGGCGTTCAGCGCCGGGCAATCAGCACAATCCCCACCCCCACCAGCAGCATGCCGGCCAGCTCGCGCGCCAAAGGCCATTCCCCCAGCTGCACCGCCGCCATGGCCACCGCCAGCAGCGGAATCACCAGCGCATTGAAACTGAGCGTGCTGGCAGGCAAACGCTTGAGCAGCCACAACCAGGCCAGCCAGCCCACCGCACTGGACAATACCCCGGCATACAACAGCCCCAGCACAAAACTGCCGGACCAGTGGATATGGGCAAAATCCGCCCACGGCCACAGGGCCAGAATCGGCAACAGGCCGATCAGCGCCTGCCAGGCCGAAAAATTCAGGCTGTCGAGCTGATCACAGCGCGTCGCCCGCTTGCTCAGTACCGAACCCAAGGCCCAGAAGAAACCGGCCAGTACCGCCAGCAGCATGGGCAATACCCCGCCATGCAGCTGCCATGGCGCCACAATCAGCATCAGCCCGACAAAACCCGCGGCCAAGGCCTGGCCGGTACGCCGGCCAAACGGTTCGGCCAGCAGCCAGCGCGACAGCAGCGCCACCCAGAACGGCATGGTGAACACCAGCACCGAGGTACGCCCCGCCGCCCCCGCCACCAACGCCAGGGTAATGGACAGGCTGTACAGGCAGGTGGTGCTCATCCCCACTTGTGCAGCCTGCGCCAGACGCTGTGGCCGGATGGCACAGCCACGCGCCAGCAGCACGCCAAACAGGGTCAGGCTGCCCAGCGTGGTACGCAAAATCAGATGGGTGATGGGCGTGGTGGCCTGCAAGGTCTGCTTCATCACCACATAGTTGTAGGCCCACAGCGTCACCAGTGCGGCAAACAGCAGCATGGGCAGCCAGCGTGCGGACGCGGTGGTGCGGGACAGGAAGGGATTGAGGGTGGTACTGGAAGCCGACATGGTGCATCTCCGATGGATGCCGCCAGTTTAAGCAGCCCACAGGCTTGCACTGATGCGTTTTACTGCGCCAGAATGCATCCAAACTGATGATTTTGAATATTCAATGCAGGAAAACTGATATGCCGGATGAAAAACAGCTGGACAGCTACGACCGCAAACTGCTGGCCCTGCTGCAGGAAGACGCGCGCCGCACCCACGACGAACTGGCCGAAGCCGTCAGCCTGTCGCCCACTGCGGTTACCCGGCGGCTCAAACGGCTGCGCAGCGAGGGCATCATCCGCCGCGAAGTGGCCCTGGTGGACCCGGCCGTGCTGGGACGCCCGTTACGGCTGGTGGTGAATGTGATTCTGGAGCGCGAGCGCATTGCGCTGGTGGATGCCTTCAAGCAGGCCATCCGCGCCGCGCCGGAAGTCGTGGAGTGCTACCACGTGACCGGGCGGCCGGACTTTGTGCTGGTGGTACTGGTGCGGGACATGGGCGATTACGAACGCTTTTGCCGCGAGCACATCATGAGCAATGACAATGTGCGCGAGTTTGAATCGCTGGTGGTGATGGAAACCACCAAGTACAGCACCGCCGTGCCACAAGACACGGCGGGCGAAGGCAACTGAAAGCCAGGCCAGCCCGTAACCGGTTCAGCCTTCGTGCAGCAAGGCGTGCTGGATTTCCGACAAGGCCTGCGGCACGCGCATGAAATTGAGCGGCATGCCCAGTCGCCGTGCCATGTGCGAAGACGAGAACATGCCACACAACTGGTAATGGCCGGTGTTCAGGTCCAGCTCGGCCACCAGCGCATGCTGCCGGCCCTGCTGCTTCAGCGTGGACACCATGTGACCAACGGTGGCGTGCTGCACATCGGCCAGCGACAGCATTTCCAGCTCGCTGCGCGGAGTCATCACGTCGCGCACCAGTACTTCATCGTGGCGTTTGCCGTGCTCCAGCATGCACTGCACCGGGCGTTCGCCCAGAATGTCCGACGCGGTGATCAGGCCCACCAGCCTGCTTTCGTCGTCCTGTACAAACAGCAGGCGAATGCCGCGGCTGATCATCAGGTTGTGCGCATGGCGCAGGGCTTCGTCCTCGCCAATGCTCACCGGGTCGATGATGCGCAGGTCGGTCATCACCTCCAGCGCCGGGCTTTTCAGATTGATGGGCCGCTGCGGGCGCTGGTCCAGATGAACCAGATCGGTATGTTTGGGCATGGCCATGGATGGCAGCGCTTGGAATGTGGTTTCCATGTGACTCTCCAGCTGATGGATGTTGTTGTCTGGCTAGGCTGTTGCCTGGTCACAGTGGCGCGGCAGGCGGGCTGTCACGTCGCTGACGGTTTGCACCGGAACTGTCTCCCCTATTCCGGCCCAGATTTCATTCTAGGCAGGATTTTCCAGATGCAAGGCCATCGTGATGGCCCAAGCTGCAAATAAGTGTTGCCCGCAAGCGGCCAGCTTCTGCAACGGCTAACACAGTCACAAGCCGTGCTGAAAAATCAAGGTGGCCAGCCCAGCCCGCCAGACCTGCCTCTTGTACTGCATTGCCCCTGGCGCAGCCAGAGATGGCGGTTACACCAGACAGCTGCGCCTGTGCATGCCAGGCATCCACCATGAAAAAACCGCCGTGAAGGCGGTTTCTTTGCTGGTGCGATCGCAAAACAGCTTACATCTGCATGATGGCTTCCAGCTCTTCCACCGTTTTGGGGATGGGCTCGCCCAGCACACGGCTGCCGGTTTCCGTCACCAGCACATTGTCTTCAATGCGGATGCCGCCAAAACCGCTCATGTCGGCAAAGCGTTCATAGTTGATGTACTGGCTGTGACGGCCCTCGGCCTGCCAGGCGGCAATCAGCGCCGGAATGAAATAAATGCCCGGCTCCACCGTCAGCACCATGCCCGCCTTCAATGCCTTGCCCAGCCGCAGATAGCCCAGGCCGAACAGCGGACTGCGCTGCACGCTGTCGTCATAGCCCACCAGGTCCTCGCCCAGGCCTTCCATATCGTGCACGTCCATGCCGATCTGATGCCCCAGGCCATGCGGGAAGGCAATGGCATAGGCTCCGGATTCGACAATCTCCTCCACCGGGCCGTGGAAAAAGCCCAGTGCACTCATGCCTTCCACCATCACCCGCGCCGCCAGCTTGTGTACATCCAGGTAGCGCACGCCGGGCTTGATGGCGGCAATGGCCTGCAACTGCATGTCCAGCACGATGTTGTACAGCTCGCGCTGTTGCTGGTTGAACCGCCCGCCCACCGGGAAGGTGCGGGTAATGTCGCTGGCGTAGCCGCCACCAGAGGTACAGCCGGTGTCGTTCAATACCAGGTCGCCCTTTTGCAGCACATTGTCGTGGGCATGGTTGTGCAGCACTTCGCCGCGGCGCGAGAAAATGGACGGATAAGCCAGCTGCCAGTCGTGACGGCGCATGATGCCTTCCATGATGCCCACCACCTGATGTTCCACCACACCGGGGCGCGAGGCCTGCATGGCGGCCACATGCATGGCTCCGGTCACCGCCAGCGCAGCTTCCATTTCCGCCACTTCTTCCGCGCTCTTGATTTCACGCAGCGCCACCACGGCGCGGGTGAGCGCGGGCGAGAAGCCAGCTGCCACTTCGGCCGGATGCACATTCAGCAGGCGGCCCAGCTCCAGCCGGGTCTCACCGCGATAAGGTGCCAGATAATGCACGTCGCGCCCGGCAGCACGGGCGGCAGCCAGCGCCTGCTCCAGCACGGCATAAGGCTGGCTGTGGCTGATACCGGCAGAGGCGGCGCGCTCGGCCAGCGTTGGCAGCGGGCCGGTCCACACGATGTCAGCCACCGCCGGCTCATTGCCGAACAGGGTGGTAGTGCCTGCGGCGGTGTCGATCAGCGCCGCCATGCCCGGCTGGTTCTGGCCAAAGAAGTAGCGGAAGCTGGAATCCTGCACAAAGGGAAAGATGTTGTCGTGGTAGTTCATCGGCGAATCCACATTGCCGACAAACAACAACAGGCTGTCCGGCATGGACTGCTGCAGCGCGCTGCGGCGCTGCTGATAGGTGGCAGCAGAAAACATCACTCATACTCCTTTATCTGGCCATGCCATCCGCACAACTACCGGCCAGCTGGCATTTTATGGCGAAAAATCACGCAAACTGCGGATTGTATACAGAGCAGACACTGTACACGGCAAGCCGGAACATGACCAGCATTGCCACCATGCCGCTCTCATGGTGTGTGCAGGCAGCTGCAACCTCTCTGTGCAAAAGCTGGCACACGGCCAGCAGCAGTGGCATGCAATCAATATTTAGCTGTTGATTGCCGGCAGCTTGGCGGGCTGACCGCCGTATAATTGCATGGCTTTTGTTCTGGCACGGCAGCTGCCCCGGCAGGCCTTGCCAGCGTGCTCATTTGGCCGGATTCACGCCTTTCTTTCTCAAGTGATACGCATGCATTTTGATAATCTCCCCATCCTGTTCATCCTGGCCATCTCGCTGATCGGCAACAATTTCACGGTATCCATCGCCGCGCTGGTCTTGCTGCTGATCAAGCTGCTGGGGCTGGACAGCTGGTTGCCGGTGATCGAATCCAAAGGCATCAATGTTGGCGTGGCTATCCTCACCGCCGCCGTGCTGGTTCCGGTGGTATCCGGCCGGGTGGATGGCAACAGCATTGCCAATGTGTTCAAGTCGCCCGCCGGCATCATCGCGGTGCTGACCGGTTTACTGGTGGCCTGGATTGCCGGGCAGGGCGTGCCCTTCATGAAGTCTTCGCCCGAAGCGGTAACGGCACTGATGATAGGCACGCTGATCGGCGTGTGCTTTTTCCGTGGGCTGGCGGTGGGGCCGCTGATTGCCGGCGGCGTGGTTGCGCTGGTACTGGGGCTGCTGAAGCTCTGAGCCGCCCGGACTGCCTCAAGACGCAGCAGATTGCAGGTCGATTTACTGATGCTGGGCACAGCAGCCTGAATGACCGCGCGGTCTTCGCTGCCCGTCAGCAGCCCGTTCACCCTGTCCTGCCAATAAAAAATGGCCGCTTGCACATGCAGGCGGCCATTGTTCTGTTTGAAGCGGTTGTCAGTTTTTGCCCTGCATCACCGGCTTGCTGGCTGACGTGTCTTTGGACACGCCCTCAGCAAACAGCTATCACTATCACCATGTTCGGCGGGCTCTGGCCAAAGAAATAGCCAAAGCTGGAATCCTGCGCAGAGGCAAAGATGTTGTCGTGGAAGTTCTTCCGCATATCCACATTGCCGACAAACCACAACAGGCTGTCCGGCATGGGCAACGGTCACGTGCTACGGCACTGTTGATGAGTCGCCGTAGAAGGCACTTATCTGGCCACCCATCAGCAGATTCACCCTACTACCAGACATTTTATGGTGGGAAATTGCGCAATCTTCAGATTGTATACAAAAACCATTCTGCATGGTCAGCAAGCAGATTGTTACCTCATACCACTGGTACTATTTGCAGAGAACATCTGCATAAGCAGCTACAACTCGGCATGCAATTGGCACTCATCCCGCAGCCAAAGAAATATCAAAAAGCTTGTCGGAAATTTCTTATTTATATAAAAGAATTAAGTCGTCATATTCTTAAGAAATGCCCTGACACAAAGAGCTTTAGCATGAAATACGCTGAAAAACCATACCAAAGCACGTTTACAATTCTATGTTCCTACAACCACATATCACAAATATATAGTGCCATATAAAAATCATCATCATTTCCTTTTAATTCAATCTCAATTATATGTTTTGACATTACACAATCATCTCACACCCACAAGATGGTTGAAATACACCGCACAATTGGTCTTTTATCATGAAAAATCGCATACTACTATTAATGGCTTTCTTCATTTTGACAGGAATGCTTTCAACCTACTGTCATGCTGGCTGCACTCCAATAAAATCCGCCAGTAGCATTACAATACCCAATATTACATTTAATCGGGACATGCCCGCTTTCAGCCAAATCGGTAGTGATATTGCGTCAACATCAGGCATTCAATTCAACTGTGACAACGCCAGTAGCAATCCTGTGGGCGACATGGGATTAAAGCTAACGGGAGGCACTCTGGTTGGCAACGTTAATGGGCGGGATATATACAGCACAAATATAAATGGGATTGGCTATGCCGCGGGAATAGTATTCACGGTGCCATCCTCTTGCCCCACAACCATTGCATGGGTAAATGGTACCAATACTGGAGACGGCTACGTACGGAATCGACTGGCATGTACCGTGTCTGACATACGTAATGTCAATGTCACCGGAAAATTTTATATAGCACTTTATAAAACACAAGCATTTGCCAGCACTGGAACCATTAATATTGACCAAGCGGTCCATGGCATTATGCGAATAGGTGGATCTTGGGTTGGTTATGAATCCACCTTACAGGCAAATACATTCACTAACAGTGCATTAACCTGCACAGTAAGCAATCCAGCTTCTGTCAGTTTACCAACAATGAGTACTACTGCATTCCGCAGCATTAACGACACCAGTGGCACAATTCCATTTTCACTTAATATTAATTGCCCTAACCAAACAACTGTTGGAATTACCTTTACTGATAACAACAACAAAACTCAGACGGGTAATATTCTTACTGCCAGTACGGGGTCTTCTGCGAAAGGCGTTGGCATGCAGTTGAAGTATCTCAACTCCATCATCAATTTTGGTGCAGATTCTTCCATTTCGGGCAATACAAACCAGATTACATTGGGCAATAGTTTTAGTGGCGCAAAAAGCTTTCCATTTACAGTCTCCTATATCCGCACTGGTACGGTATCAGCTGGCTCACTGTCTACCAGTGCCACCTTCACCCTGTCCTACCAATAAAAAATGGCCGCTTGCACATGCAGGCGGCCATTGTCTTGTCTGACTCAACACTCAGTTTTTACCCTGCATCACCGGTTTGCTGGCCGGCGTACTTTTGGGGCGCGCTTTCAAGAGCCAGCTTACGCTGCCACCGGCCAGCACCGCCCACAGCGGTGAACCCAGCCCGGCGATGGTGACACCCGATGCTGCCACGACAAAGGTGAGCAAGGCGGCTTCGCGGTGGCCTTCGTCCATCAGCGCAGCGGTGAGCGAGGACGCCAGCGTACCGAACAGCGCCAAGCCAGCAGCAGTCACCACCAGCGCCTTGGGCAGCAGCAGCACCAGGCCGGCCAGTGCACCACCGGCAATGCCCAGCACGATGTAGAGCACACCGCACACCAGCCCGGCCATGTAGCGGCGTTGCGGGTCCGGATGGGCCTCCGGCCCGGTACAGATGGCGGCGATGATGGCCGCCAGCGTCACGCCATGGCCGCCCAGCGGCGCGGTGATGACTGAAACCAGCCCCAGCACGGTGACCGGCGAGCGGGCCGGAATGTGGTAACCGGAAGCAGACAGCACCGCCATGCCGGGCAAGAACTGGCTGGTAAGTGCCAGCAGTGCCAGCGGCAAGGCCAGGTTGACGAAAGCCGTCCACGACCACTGCGGCATGGTGAACAAGGGGCCGCTGCTGCCCTGCCAGCTGCCTGCCGTGCCGTACATGCCTTGCCAGCTGGCAATGGCCAGCCCCAGGCCAATGGCGGCCAGCAGCGCAAAGCGAGGAAACAGCTTGCGGCCAATGAAAAACAGTACCGTCATCGGCACCACCAGCAGCGCCTGCTGGCTGGCGGCAGCGGCCACGTCGGCAACAAAGTGGAACAGGATGCCGCCCAGCATGGCGGCCGCCAGCGAGGCCGGGAAAATCTTCATCAGCTTGTCGAAGGCACCGCTCACCCCCACCAGGGTGACAATGACGGCGGCTGCCAGGAACGCCCCCACTGCCTCGCCATAGGGCACGCCGGGCAGCGCCGCCAGCAGCAGCGCCGCGCCGGGGGTGCTCCAGGCGGTAATGACCGGAACGCGCCAGCGCAAGGTCAGCCAGATACCGGCCACGCCGGAGGCAATGGACACCGCCCATACCCAGGAGCCAAGCTGTGCCGCGCTCAGTCCGGCAGACTGGGCGGCATGCACAATGATAAGAAAGGGGCCGGAATAGCCCACCAGCAGTGCCAGCACTGCGGCAAGCCCGGCCGAAGGCGAGAAATGGGACCAGCTGAACGGCACACGATCAGCATGCGTCTGGCTGGCAGGAGACTCTCGCGGGGAAAGCGTGGACATGGATGAACTCCAGGATGCGTCAATGCACACAGGGTAAACAATGTCGGCCGGTCTGCCTTCCCACACGGCGGGCAAACAGCGTAGACTGGGCTGAATCTGTTATATAGAACAGCGATGACCGACACTCCGCTCTACCTGCATATCGCCCGCCAGCTGCAAGCGCGGCTGGACAGTGGCGAATGGCCGCCAGGCAGCCGCCTGCCTGCTGTACGTCAGCTGGCAGCCGAACACGGCGTCAATACCCTGACCGCGCTGGCGGCTTACCGCCATCTGGAAGAACAGCAGCGCGTGGTGGCACGTCCACGCAGCGGTTTCTTTGCTGCGCTGCCGCGCCATGTGGCAGAAAGCGGCCATATCACCCCGCCCGGCCCCACCGCCGCCGCGCTGGTGGATGTGGACAGCCGCATGAGCAATCTGATCCGCCTGTCGGCCTCGTCCATCCGCCAGCAATTGCACATGGCCGAGGCGCACCACAGCCTGTATCCGGCGCAGGAATTGTCACGGCGCATGCAAATGCGGCTGGCCCGTCAGCCGGAGCTGATTGGCGCTTACCTGCCCACTGCCGACCAGCAACAGCTGTACCAGCAAATACGCCGTCTGGCCTCTGGCTGGCAGCTGGATATTCCGGCCGACCACATCCTGTTCACCCAGGGCATTACCGAAGCCATCAGCCTGTCGCTGCGCCACCTCACCCGCCCGGGCGATGTGGTAGCGGTGGAAACCCCGGTGTACTTCGGCCTGCTGCAAACCCTGCAATCACTGGGCCTGAAGGCGCTGGAGATTCCCTGCACGCCGGATGCCGGGCTGTCACTGGAGGCGCTGGAATTCGCCCTGCGCCACGGTGCGCCGGTGAAATGCCTGGTGACGGTGACCAACTTCCAGAACCCCACCGGTGCGCTGATGCCGGACGACAACAAAAAGCGCCTGCTGCAACTGGCGCGCCGTCACGGCCTCACCATCATCGAGGACGATGTATTCGGCGAGCTGTATTTCGGCAACCAGCATCCGGCCCCGCTCAAGGCCTGGGACCATGACGGCGACGTGATTTACTGCTCGTCCTTCACCAAGAGCTTTGCCCCGGCCTTCCGCCTAGGCTGGCTGTCCGGCGGGCGGCACCATGCCGCGCTGGAGCGGCTGCGCGAAAGCAGCAGCCTGGTCAGCCCGGCCATCCTGCTTGGCGTGTTGTCCGAGATGCTGGCCAGCGGCGACTACGCCCGCATCAGCCAGCGCATCCGCCAGCAACTGAAACAGCAAATGGAACAATTGAGCGATGCCGTGCTGGACGCCTTCCCGCGCGGCACCCGCGTCCGGCGCCCACAGGGTGGCATGCTGCTGTGGGTGGAAGGCCCGGAAGGGCTGGACAGCCAGGCCCTGCTGGAAGCCGCGCTCTCCCGCTCCATCAGTTTTGCTCCCGGCCTGGTATTTTCTGCCGAGCCGCGTTTTGGCCACTGCCTGCGTATCAACTGCGGCCAGCCCTGGTCCACCCAGCTGGCCGAGGACATCCACCTGCTGGGCTGGCTGGCAGCAGAACAACTGGCCGGACGGCTGTGATGGATCAGGTGGATTGCGTGGTGATAGGCGCGGGCGTGGTGGGCTTGGCCATTGCCCGCCAACTGGCCATGGCCGGGCGCGAGGTGCTGGTTTGCGAGGCAGAAGGCCAGATTGGCCAGCATTGCAGCAGCCGCAACAGCGAGGTGATTCACGCCGGGCTGTACTACCCCACAGGCAGCCTGAAGGCGCGGCTGTGCGTGCAGGGCCGCAGCATGCTGTACCGCTATTGCGCCGAGCGGCACATCCCGCACCAGCGTATCGGCAAGCTGCTGCTGGCCAACACAGCTGACGACATGCCGCGCTTGCAGGATATTGCCCGCCGCGCTGTCGCCAATGGCGTGGAGGATCTGCAATGGCTGGATGCCGCCGGGGTACGTGCGCTGGAGCCGCAACTGCAAGCACATGCCGCCTTGCTGTCTCCCTCCACCGGCATTATCGATAGCCATGCCTTGCTGCAAGCCCTGCTGGCTGATGCCGAAGCCCACGGCGCGCAACTGGCCTGCCATTCCCCGCTCAGCCGTGGCCGGGTAGTGGCAGATGGCATGGAACTGGAAATCGCCGGCATCACCATCAAGGCCAGATCGGTCATCAACGCAGCCGGCGCGTGGGCACCGGCTGTCGCCAGCAGCATGGCCGGTGTTCCACGTGAAACCATCCCGACTGCCCACTATGCCCGTGGTGTGTATTTCAGCCTGAGCGGGCGTTCGCCGTTCTCGCGGCTGATCTACCCGCTGCCGGAAGCGGGCGGGCTGGGCTGCCACCTGACGCTGGATCTGGCCGGACAGGCGCGCTTCGGCCCGGATGTGGAATGGATAGACGGCGTGGACTACCAGCTGGACCCGGCGCGCGCCGCTGCCTTCTATCACAGCATCCGCCGCTGGTGGCCGCAGTTGCCGGACGGTGCATTGCAGCCGGGCTATGCCGGGGTGCGCCCCAAACTGGCAGGGCCGGGCGAGCCGGATGCCGACTTCGTCATCCAGGGCCCGGCACAGCATGGCGTGGCCGGGCTGATCAATCTGTACGGCATCGAATCCCCCGGCCTGACCAGTTGCCTGGCGCTAGCGGCGCTGGTGGGTGCCATGGCCAATCACACCACATGAGGCAGAGATGACAGACCGCCCCACCCTGCACTCCATCAATCTGGTAGCGGTCAGCCCCATGCTGATCGAAGGCCGCCGCATCATGAGTGGCATCAACAAGCTGCCGGTCAGCACCCTGCAACGGCCCGAGTCCATTGCGGTGGGCAAGCTGGGGCTGACGGGCGACGAGCAGGCCGACCCCACCGTACACGGTGGGCTGGCCAAGGCCATCTACGCCTACCCGCTGGAGCACTACCCGTTCTGGCAGCAAGCCTGCCAGCAGCATGGTTCGCGCCATGCCGGCAGCACATTGCACCACGGCATGCTGGGAGAAAACCTCACCATCAGCGGACTGCTGGAACAGGATGCCTACGTGGGCGATGTGCTGGAATTTGCCGATTGCCGGTTGCAGATTACCGAACCACGCCAGCCCTGCTTCAAGTTCCAGGCGCACATGGACATGCGCCTGGCGGTGAAGCTGATGGCGCAAAGCGGGCATTGCGGCTTTTATCTGGCGGTACTGCAAACCGGCACGCTGCGCGCCGGGGAAAGCTTCCGCATCCAGCCCGGCCCGCGAGAGCTGAGCATGGCCGAAGCCTTCCGTCGCCGCTTGCGCCGGCTGGATTGAAGCCACCGCACAAGCCGACAGCATTTGGCGAAATGCGCCGCTCATGTAGAATCAGACAGCCTCCAACACCGCAGCATACTGACAAACGACCCGCCACCATGATCATTCTCAATCAGCGCCAGCAGGAACTGCTGGGCATCGTCCATCGCGAAAGCTATGTCACCGTGGAAAAGCTGGCCGCCCATTTTGGCGTCACCCACCAGACCATACGCCGCGACATTGCGCTGATGGCGGAACACCAGCTGCTGCAGCGCTATCACGGTGGTGCCAGCGTGCTGTCCAGTGTGGAAAACGTGGCCTACAACGCCCGTCAGGTGCTGTGCATCGAGGAAAAACGCCGCCTGGCCGCGCTGCTGGCCAAGCAGATTCCCGACAATGCTTCCTTGTTCATCAATATCGGCACCACCACCGAAGAGGTGGCCAAGGCGCTGCATCGCCATCGCGGCCTCAGGGTGATCACCAACAACCTGCACGTGGCCGACATGATGTGCGACTACCCGGATTGCGAAGTCATCGTGCTGGGCGGCGTGCTGCGCAAGCGCGACCGCGGCATCACCGGCGAAGCCACGGTGCAGCTGATCCGCCAGTTCAAGGTGGACTACGGCATCATCGGCATTTCCAGCATCGAAAACGATGGCGTGCTGCGCGATTACGACTATCGTGAAGTACGCACTTCGGAAGCCATCATCCAGCAATCGCGCCAGGTGCTGCTGGCGGCGGATCATTCCAAGTTCGGCCGCCCGGCACTGGTGGAACTGGGCCATCTGTCGCAGGTGCATGCGCTGTTTACCGACAAGCCGGTGCCGCCGGAAATGCAGGCGGTGATTACCGAAGCGGGCACCCAGCTGTTTGTCGCCGACTGAGACCCGCTAAAAAGCCGCCTTGCTGTACTGTCTGCGTCGGCAGGCCCTGACCCGGATTTTCTGCGAGGTTTTGCCAGCCGCGCTGTGCGAACCTCTGCCACATCAAGCTGCCAAAAACTGTTCCAGCCCGAATGTCGAGGAGCCCCCCATGTCTGCATTCACCCGCCACACCCTGTCCATCGGCCTGTCCGCCCTGCTGCTGGCCACCACGGCCCAGGCCGAACTGAGCAAAGGTGCCCCGGCCAGCGACTTCAGCACCGAAGCCTCGCTGGGCGGCAAACGCTTTCATTACTCGCTGAACGAGGCGCTGAGCCACGGCCCGGTGGTGCTGTACTTCTACCCGGCGGCCTTTACCAGCGGCTGCACGGTGGAAGCCCACCTGTTTGCCGAAGCCACCGACAAGTTCAAGGCGCTGGGCGCCACGGTGATCGGCGTGTCCGGCGACGACATCGAAAAGCTGCAACGCTTTTCCGTGTCCGAATGCCGCAGCAAATTCCCGGTGGCGGCGGACAAGGATCGCAAGATCATGAAAGCCTACGACGCAGTGATGATTCCCGGCACCAGCTACGCCAGCCGCGTCTCCTACGTCATCACGCCGGACCATAAAGTCTGGTACAGCTATAACGCCATGGCCCCAGACCAGCATGTCAGCAACACGCTGAAGGCGCTGGAAGCGTGGAAGGCGGCGGGGCACTGAGCAGCCTCAGCCAGCCCGCGCCGCCAGCGCCGCTCCACCGATGATGGCAAGGCAAGACAGCAACAGGCTCCAGCTGGGTGTGGCCAGGCCTGCGCCCAGCAGCAACAGCGTGGAGATCAGCGGTGCGGCGTAGGACAGCACGCCAAGCAGCGGCAGATTGCCCTGCTTCATGCCGATATCCCAGGTGAAGAAGGCAATGCCCACCGGCCCCAGCCCCAGCGCCAGCACGCCCAGCCAGGCCGTCCACGGTGCAGTCCACACCGTACTCTCCCCATACAGATGACACAGCGCCGCCAGCACGGCAGTTGCGGCACAGAACCAGCCCACCGCATCGGTCGGCACCTGTGCCACCAGACGGCTGGCCACCGAGTACAGCGACCAGATCAGCGCGCACAGCAAGGCCATCAGGTAGCCAGGCAGGTACTGGCGGGCAAAACCGCCCTGCCCGCCACCCAACAACAGCCAGCAGCCACCCAGTGCCAGCAGGCCGCCCAACAGATGCCAGCGTGACAGGCGATGGCCGGGCAGCAAGGCGGAAAACAGCAGGATCAGCAGCGGCCACAAATAGGCCAGCAGGCTGACCTGCACCGCCGGGGCCAGCCGCATGGCCAGGAAATAGCAAAAGTGATAACCGAACAGCCCGCCCACTCCCAGCGCCCAGGCCAGCGGCGGCTGACGCAGAAAGCGGATAGGCGACTGAGCGGCGCGCAGCCATTTGACGAGCATCAGGCCAAAGGCCAGCGCAAAGGTCATAGCCAATAGCTGAAAGGGCGGAAACACCCCGGCCGTCAGCCGGGTCAGCAGCGCAAGGCTGCCCCATAGCAGGATGGACAGGCTACCGATCAGCGTAGCCTGGTGGCGGGTAAGCATGGGCAATACTCTCAGACAAGCAAAAGCGCAGTGTAGGCAGGATGGCGCGCGGCGACTTTGCCGGGCTGGCGGGCTTATTTGGCCGGATGGCGGAAATGGCTGGGCGCGATGCCGAAATGGCGGCGGAAGCGGTCGCTGAAGGCGGACAGGCTGGCATAGCCGCATTGCTCGGCCACCTGCTGCACCGGCAAGCTGCCCTGCTCCAGCAGCAGCCAGCCATGCTGCATGCGCTGCTCCAGCTGGTACTGGCCGGGGCTCATGCCCAGTTGGCGGCGGAACAGCTCCGACAGCTGGCGCACGCTCAGGTGTGCTGCCGCCGCCAGCTGCGCCAGGCTGATGTCCTCGGCAAAGCGCGCATCCAGCACTGCGCGGGCAGCGGCCACCCGCCGGTCCAGCCTGCTGTCGGCCCCGGCACGCTCGGCCAGTAACTGGGTGAGCAAGAGCAGCATCTGCCGCCTGCCGTTTTCTCCCGTATGAGGCCGGGAGAGCTCGGCGCGCAGAAACTCCACATAAGCCAGCATGCCGGCATCCAGCGGCAAAAAGGCAGGCAGGCTGGCCAGTTGCGGTGCCAGCGTGGCCGGAACATTGGCCACCACGAAGGCATTGTCACCGGGCGCAGCAAAGCCATGGCTGTTGCCTGCGGCAATCACCGCCAGCTGGCCGGCCTGCACCACGCCGCCACGGCCTTCGACATCCAGCTCCAGACAGCCATGCGCCGGCAGCACCAGCTGATGGTAATCATGCTGATGCTGGTGGCTTTCCTGCTGGTAACTGCGCAGCTCCAGCAACAGGTCGTCATGGCGGGACATCCGGCTATGGTAGCGGGGCGAGCTGGGGCTGGGTGCATGCTCGTACAAAAAAAATGCCCCACCGGGGTGGGTGGGGCCTACGGGAGGAGATGGGCGCAAGCCCTGATACAACAAGATACGACCACAACAAATCGTGACGCTTAGCCCGGCTGGGCGCTGTGCACTGCGGTACTGTCCGGCTGCACCGCGCACTGGCGATAACGGGCCAGCCAGTCAGTCAGCACGACACTGGCATTGGCTGGCAGGTGCAGACGCAGCTTGCTGCGTCGCCACAGGATGTCCTCGGCACTGGTCGCCCATTCCTGATCCACCAGATAACTCAATTCGGCCTCATACACGCCGGGCAGCACTTCTTCGCCCAGGTCGGCCAGGCTGCGGGCACTGCCGATCAGCGTATGCAGCCGCGTGCCGTAGCTTTTCACATAGCGCTGCACCAGAGCAGCAGGCAGCCATGGATAGCGCTGCTGGCTGGCCGCCAGGAAAGCCGCCGCATCGGCATTCGGCATGTCGCCACCGGGCAGCGGCACACCGGCCGTCCAGGTGGGCTGGTGATTACCCAGCAGCGGTGCCAGGCGGTCCACAGCTTCTTCCGCCAGCTTGCGGTAGGTGGTGATCTTGCCGCCAAACACCGACAGCATCGGCGCACCGTTATTGTCCAGTTCCAGCGAATAATCACGCGTCACGCTGGAGGCATTGCTGGCTTCGTCGTCCAGCAGCGGGCGCACGCCGGAATAGGTGCTCAGCACGTCGTCCGGGCCAATGTGGCTGTTGAAGTAGCGGTTGCTCATGCGGCACAGATAGTCCACTTCGTCGCCATCAATCTGCACGCTGCCGGGGTCGCCGTGGTATTCCACATCGGTGGTGCCGATCAGGGTGAAGTCGTTTTCGTACGGGATGGCAAAAATGATGCGTTTGTCCGGGTTCTGGAAAATATAGGCATAGGGGTGATCAAACAGCTTTTTCACCACGATGTGACTGCCTTTCACCAGACGGATGGACTTGGGTGACGGCAGCTGCAAGGTGTCTTTCAGCAGGCTTTCCACCCAGGGACCGGCGGCATTCACCACGGCGCGCGCCCTCACCTGCTCCTGACGACCATCTTCGTGTTGCAAGGTGCACAGCCAGTTTTCGCCTTCGCGCCGCGCCGCCACACAGGCGGTACGGGTGACAATGCGCGCACCGTGCTCGGCGGCCGCCATGGCGTTGAGCACCACCAGCCGGGCGTCCTGCACCCAGCCGTCGGAATAGACAAAGCCACGCTTGAATGCGGCTTTCAGCGGTGCGCCGGACGGATGTTTGGCAAAGCTGATGGTTTCCGAGCCGGGCAGTACTTCGCGCCGGGCCAGATGGTCGTACAGGAACAGCCCGCAGCGGATCATCCATTCCGGACGCTGGGCCTGGTCGTGCGGCATGACAAAGCGCAAGGGCCAGATGATGTGCGGCGCGGCCTTGAGCAGCACTTCGCGCTCCTGCAGCGCCTTGCGCACCAGACCGAACTCGTAATATTCCAGATAGCGCAGGCCGCCATGAATCAGCTTGGTACTGGCCGACGAGGTATGCGCGGCCAGATCGTCCTTTTCGCACAGCAGCACCGACAGGCCGCGGCCTGCTGCATCGCGGGCAATGCCGGCTCCATTGATGCCGCCACCAATCACCATCAGGTCGTAGGGTTTCACAGTTTCATCCTCGGTCTTGTCTGTATCCGGCTTGCGCCTGTCACTACAGGGCAAGAAGGCGGATTGCGTGTGTTGATGGTGTTAGCGTAGCGTCATACGAAGATCAATTCAACACATAATGTTCGTTTATGTTCGTTTTGTGCGTTGCAATGTGCGTATTGACCACAGCAATCTTTGTTTTCCATTCCATTTATCGCCCATCCGCTGGACCAGCCATGCCGCAGACGAAAAAAAAGCCACCCGCAGGTGGCTTGCCGGCCCCGCCAGCAGCGGGGCACCAGGAGCAACAGGTTTACAGATGGGTATAAGTGAGCGCCGCCAGCGTGCCACCCAGCAAGGAACCGACTACCGGCACCCAGGCATAACCCCAGTCGCTGGAGCCCTTGCCCGGAATGGGCAGCAGCGCGTGCATGATGCGCGGCGCCAGATCGCGCGCCGGGCTCATCGCATAGCCGGTGGTGCCGCCCAGCGACACACCGATACCCAGTACCAGCAAGGCCACCGGCAGCGCATCCATCGCACCCAGCGACAGCTTGGGCGCCACCATGCTGAGAATGGCAAACACCAGCACGAAGGTGGCCAGCACCTCGGACAGCAGATTGCCCGGCAGGCTGCGGATAGCCGGGCCGGTGCAGAAGGTGGCCAGCTTCAAATCCGCGCAGTCGGTGGTTTCGTAATGCTTGCGATACATCACCCACACCAGCAGCGCACCCATCATGCCGCCCAGCATCTGCGCCAGGATGTAACCCGGAGCTCGGGCCCATTCAAACTTGCCGGCCACCGCCAGCGCAACGGTAACCGCAGGGTTCAGATGTGCACCACTGATGGCCGCCACGCTGAATACACCGACAAACACCGCCATCGCCCAGCCAAAGGCAATCACGATCAGGCCGCTGTTATGGCCCTTGGTATTGCTCAGCAGCACATTGGCCACCACGCCATTGCCCAGCAATACCAGCAGGGCCGTTCCGATAAATTCACCAAACAAAGGGTTCATGCAGGGTCTCCGCGCCATGACTCCCGCTACCACCGGCTACTCTGGCTGATGGCTGCTCTTTCATGGCGTCAGTAACTGGCAGCAGGCCCGGGCGGGACGATCTTGCTGTCGTCCGGCCACCGGCTGCTGCCATACATCACACAGGAAATTCACACGGCCGGGCTGGCGGCACCAGGCCAGCTGCACACACCCCGGGCATGGGTGCGGTCAGCACGGACAGCCGCCGTGCGAGGGACAGTCATCAGGCGTCGGCCCAGGCCTTGGCGGCATTGACGGCGCGCACCCAGCCACGGACATTGGCATCGACCTGTTCAGCCGCCATGCCTTGCTGGAAGCGGCGGTCCAGCTGCCACTGACCCTGGATGTCCTCCACCCCAGCCCAGTAACCCACGGCCAGACCAGCCAGATAGGCCGCGCCCAGCGCGGTGGTTTCAGTAATCTTCGGCCGCACCACGTCCACGCCCAGAATGTCGGACTGGAACTGCATCAGCAGTTCGTTGACGGTGGCTCCGCCATCCACGCGCAATTCGGCAATGGCCATGCCGGTATCGGCTTCCATCGCCTTGAGCACGTCCATGGTCTGGTAGGCAATGCTGTCCAGTGCGGCGCGGGCAATGTGCGCAGCCTTGGTTCCCAGCGTGGCGCCGACGATGGTGCCGCGCGCATCCTGGTTCCAGTGCGGCGCACCCAGGCCGGCAAAAGCCGGAACCAGGTAGACGCCATCGCTATCGGCCACTTCCTGCGCCAGCGGGCCGACATCGGCCGAGTGGCGGATGATGCCCAGGCCGTCGCGCAGCCATTTCACCACCGCGCCACCAATGAAAATGGAACCTTCCAGCGCGTAATGCACCTTGCCATCCACTTGCCAGGCAATGGTGGTCAAGAGCTTGTTGGTGGATTCAATCGGCTGTTCACCGGTATTCATCATCATGAAGCAGCCGGTGCCGTAGGTGTTTTTCACCATGCCCGGACGGGTGCATTGCTGGCCGAACAAGGCGGCCTGCTGGTCGCCTGCCACGCCGGCAATCGGGATTTCCACCCCCAGATGGGCGGCATGGGTGTGACCGTACACTTCGCTGGAGCTTTTCACTGCCGGCAGCATGCTGGCCGGAATGCTCAGGATGTCCAACAGTTCGGCATCCCACTCCAGCGTGTGGATGTTGTACAGCATGGTGCGCGAGGCATTGGACACGTCGGTAACGTGTACCTTGCCGTGGGTGAAGTTCCAGATCAGCCAGCTGTCCACGGTGCCGAAGGCCAGCTTGCCGGCCTCGGCACGGGCACGCGCGCCCGGCACATTGTCCAGAATCCACTTGATCTTGCTGCCGGAGAAATAGGCATCCACCAGCAGGCCGGTCTTGCTGCGGATGATGTCGGCCAGGCCGCGTTCCTTCAGCTGGTCGCAGAAGGCGGCAGTGCGGCGGTCTTGCCAGACGATGGCGTTATACACCGGCAGGCCGGTTTCGCGGTCCCACACAATGGTGGTTTCACGCTGGTTGGTAATGCCGATGGCGGCAATGCTGCGGCCATCGATACCGGCCTTGGCCACGGCTTCGGCAGCCACACCGGCCTGCCCGCCCCAGATTTCCTGCGGGTCGTGTTCCACCCAGCCCGGCTGGGGGTAAATCTGGCGGAATTCCTTTTGCGCCAGCGATACGATGTCGCCAGCCTGGTTGAACAGAATGGCACGCGAACTGGTCGTGCCCTGATCCAGCGCCAGAATGAACTGGTTCTTCATGTGAGGTGTCTCCTTGGCAATCCAAAGGCCGTTGCTGGCCGAGCGTTTTTGCTGACTGGTTTTGACGGCAACGCCACAGGCCCTGCGCAAGGCGGGGTGGGCGGGCAATCTTTGTTATGTTGTTTTTTGTATTTATATTGTTCGTTTTATTTTCGGCTCATTCTAGTTAACACGCTTCAGCTGTCAATCAATACGCATGAAACTTTCGCCACCAGCCTGATTCCGACCACGTACCGGCGTGGCAATGCCGTTTTTGCAGCGCAAGATAGCCGAAATGCAAATGGTCTGTAAGCCTTTCACTACAAGGATTTGGCATTTTCTTGCTTTGCAGCAAACATCGCCATTTGCCGGACGAGGCAAAATAACAACACCAGCGTCAGACAACGCAAGCAAAACGCACATATCACGCACCCGGAATATTTCCCGACTGACAAGGTGGCAACACCCCGCCCAAGTGCCTGCAAGGTAGCAAAGCCACTACATGCCAGTTGTGGCAGCATGGCAAAAACCAAGAGACAGCCGTTGGCAATCCGCCAGCAGATCAGGTCCCCGGACAACACCGCGCCACGGCCACGCAGGCCGGCATCGACAAGGACAAGTACATGCTCCGCAATACCAAGATTCTCGCCACGCTGGGCCCGGCATCCAGCACCCCGCAGCAAATCCTGGCGCTGGCCCGCGCCGGGGTGAACGTATTCCGTTTGAACATGAGTCATGGCAGCCACGACGATCACCGTGCCCGGCTGGCTGCCATCCGCGCCGCCGAAACCGAGCTTGGTCGCCCCATTGGCGTGCTGGTTGACTTGCAAGGCCCCAAGCTGCGCATTGGCACCTTCCCGCAAGGGCCTGCCACCGTGCGCGTGGGCCAGCCCTACCGCTTTGTGCTGGACCAGGTGGACGGCGATGCCAGCCAGGTCACCCTGCCGCACCCGGAAGCCTTTGCCGCGCTGGAACACGGCCATCACATTCTGGTGAACGACGGCAAGCTGTCGTTTCACGTGGAACGTGTACAGGACCGGGTGATTGAAACCACCGTGGTGGTAGGCGGCGAGCTGTCCGACCGCAAGGGTTTCAACCTGCCGCAAACCATCCTGCCGCTGTCGGCCATTACCCCGAAAGACCGCAAGGACGCCGAATTCGCCCTGCAGGAAGGGGCAGACTGGATTGCGCTGTCCTTTGTGCAAACAGCTGAAGACGTACGCGAACTGCGCCAGATGATAGGCAGCAGCGTGGGCATTGTGGTGAAGATTGAAAAACCGTCGGCCGTGGACCAGCTGGACGAGATTGCCGAGCTGGCCGACGCGGTGATGGTGGCACGTGGCGACCTGGGCGTGGAGCTGCCGCCGGAAGACGTGCCGGTGGTACAGCGCCGTATCGTGCATCAGTGCCGTCACCTGGGCCGTCCGGTGATTGTGGCTACCCAGATGCTGGAATCCATGATTACCGCCCCCACCCCCACCCGTGCCGAAGCCAACGACGTGGCCACCGCCGTGTATGAAGGTGCCGACGCGGTGATGCTGTCGGCGGAAACCGCCGCCGGGTCCTTCCCGGTGGAAGCAGTACAGATCATGGACAGGGTGATCCGCCGCGTGGAAAGCGCACCGGACTACCGCCGCGTGATGGCACTGGACTACAGCGCCGCCGACGCGCCGGAACAGGCCGACGCCATTGCCGCCTGCGTGCGCAAGGTGGCCGCCATCCTGCCGGTCACCGTATCCGCCGCCTTTACTACCTCCGGTTCCACCTGCCTGCGGCTGGCGCGCGAACGGCCGCATACGCCCATCATGGGCATCTCGCCACGACTAAGCACCGCCCGCCGCCTGACCCTGGTATGGGGCGTGGTGGCCTATAACGGGCCGGATGCGGAAAACCTGGAAGACATGGTGGTGAAAACCACCTTCTGCGCCACCAAGCTGGGGCTAGCCGAACAAGGCAAGCCGATGGTGATCATCGCCGGAGTGCCATTCGGTACGCCGGGAGCCACCAACCTGTTGCGCATCGTCTATCCCTGATCATCCATCGTGGCCATCTGCCGCATGAAAAAAGCCGCCTGTGCATCATCCACTGGCGGCTTTTCATTTATTGCTGCCGAAGTTGGCAGCACCCGGACATCAGGGTGTTGCAGCGACGCGATTCATGCGCCCGGCCAGCACCGGCAGGCTTTGCAAGAAGTCATCCAGCGGTGCCGCCCACAGTGCGGCCGGGTGACGGCTCAGGCCATGGCCATCGCCATCTGCCACCGCAGGCGCATGGACAAAGCGAGTGGGGCTGCCACCAGCAGCGAAGGCCTGATGCCAGGCGACGGGTTCATCCGCTCCCCAGTACTGGTCGTTTTCGGCATACAGCCACAGATTGGGTAATACGGTGTGGCGGCCAAAGTCGGCATACAAGGCCGTCAGGGCTTGTGGCTCGCAGCTTTGTCCGGGCGATTTTTCCGGGTTGCCACCGGCACCACCGGCAAAGTTGATATAGGCCACCACGCCAGGCGGTGCGCTGGCCCCCACCGCCACCGTCAGCAGGCCGCCAACCGACTGGCCTTCCAGTACGATGGGCTGGCCCGCGCCCCAGGGCTGCCGGGCAATCCAGCGAATGGCCGCCTGCACTGCCGCACCGCCTGCCTCGGCGGTATGGCGATAATCCGGATGGCCACTGCACTGGCCCGGTGCCAGCATGCGGGCGCTGTGATATTCCGGGTCGCCGCCTCCGGTATTGCCATAACCGGGCCGGATGGGCGCCACGATGATGAAGCCCTTGGCCAGCCAGTAGGCAATCTGGCTGCGGCCCATGGGGTATTTCAGTTGATGGCGCTCCTGCGTGCTGCCGGCACGGCCATGGGAAAACAGCAGTACAGGAAACGGTCCGTCCCCTGCCGGGCGGTACAGCAGTGCCGGCATGTCCAGTGTGCTGCCAAACAGACCTGCGCCAGGCAGTGGAATGCTGACTTCCTGCGGGGCAGGCAGACTGGCAGCCCGTACCGGCAGCACCAGACTGAGGGCCAGCAGCATGGCCAGGCAGTAACAGCGACATTCACGCCACATGGTCTTGTTCCAGAATATCTGCCAGTAAGGCAGCCAGGCCGGCAGGGTTGTCTTCACTCATGGCATGGCCGGCATCAGCCAGCACATGCACGCTCACTCCATCTTGCGCAAGACTGGTCAGCCCCGGCTGAGGCAAGGAGCGCTCGCCCACCACCACACTGCGCGGCATGGAGAGTGCCAATAACTGGCTGCGCCAGCCGGGTTCACCACCCTGTACCAGCGATACCGCCGCACGGTGCACGGCAGGCGCATGACTGGCAGAGAGCGACCCGGCCCATAGCGGGCTGCCTTCACGGCTGGCCAGCCGCGCCATGCGGCGCTGGCCACGGCTGACGAATTCCTGCTCGCTCATGGCCGCCAGTGCGCGGCTGAACACTCCGCCGCCGGCATCCAGATTCGGCTCCAGCAATACCAGCCGCGCCACCTTGTCCGGGCGCAGGCTGCTGGCGGTAATGGCTACGGCCCCGCCCATGCTGTGGCCAACGATGTCCAGCTGCGGCAGGCCAAGATGATCGATCAGGCCCGCCACGGTTTCAGCATGCGCGGCCACGCTGTAGGCAAAGTCGTCCGGCCGGTCGGAAAAACCGGCACCCAGCAAATCCAGCAGCAGACGCCTGCGCCCGGCCAGCGCAGGATCGGCCGCCACGCGGGGAAAGTCGCTGGAAGCGGCACAGCCCAGGCCATGCACAAACAGCAGCGGCACACCGCTGCCGGGCAGGTCGTGATAACGCAATGCCCCATGAGGGCTGTGAAATACTTGCATGCGGATGGCGGGAAACAGATGAATTGAGCGTCGCTCAGTCTACCGCAGCCACGTGACAAGCGGCAGATGCAGACAGAATGGAAACGGAATGCAAAACAGGCCGCATCGTGCGGCCTGTCAGACTGCTGACACAGTGATTCGTGTCGAACCTACTGGACCCGGCAAAGCCGGGCCTTTCGATGAAGTGACTGATTCCGCAGCCTTTCCATCTATTCCCTATCCCCCCGCCCTTACCCTGTAAGGGTGTCTCGCTTTTCTTTCAGAAAGCGAGTGAGGCAATCAAAATCAGACAGGCCGCATCGTGCGGCCTGTCATGGTTCATCCTTGCTGGAGAAAATCAGTTCTTGCTGTAGATCTGGTCAAACACGCCGCCATCGGCAAAGTGTTTTTTCTGCGCGCTGCGCCAGTCGCCAAACACGTCCTTGAGGGTGAACAACTTCACCTTGGGGAACTGGCTGGCGTATTTGGCCGCAATCTTGGGGTCACGCGGGCGGTAGTAGTTTTCTGCTGCAATGGTCTGGCCTTCCGGGGTGTACAGGAACTTCAGATAGGCCTCGGCCTGCTTGCGCGTACCTTTCTTGTCCACCACCTTGTCCACCACCGCCACCGGCGGCTCGGCCAGAATGGAGATGGACGGGGTGACAATGTCAAACTTGTCCGGGCCCATTTCCTTTACCGCCAGCACGGCTTCGTTTTCCCAGGCCAGCAATACATCGCCCAGACCGCGCTGGGTGAAGGTCAGCGTGGCACCACGTGCGCCGGAATCCAGTACCGGTACGTGCTTGTACAGCTCGGCCACATAGGCACGGGCCTTGGCTTCGTTGCCACCGTTTTTCTTCAGCGCATAACCCCAGGCCGCCAGGTAGTTCCAGCGTGCGCCACCGGAGGTTTTCGGGTTCGGCGTGATCACCTGCACGTCATTGCGCACCAGGTCATTCCAGTCCTTGATGTTCTTCGGGTTGCCCTTCTTCACCAGGAACACGATGGTGGAGGTGTAGGGCGAGCTGTTGTCCGGCAGACGGGTTTGCCAGTTTTTCGGCAGCAAGCCTTCATCGGCCAGCACATCAATATCGTAAGCCAGGGCCAGGGTGGCCACGTCGGCAGCCAGACCATGCTGGATGGACAGCGACTGCTTGCCCGAACCGCCATGTGACTGCTTGATGGTGAGCTCTTCGCCGGTCTTTTTCTTCCATTGCTCGGCAAAGGCCTTGTTCACATCCTGATACAGCTCGCGGGTGGGGTCGTAGGACACATTCAGCAGTTCGGCTGCCTTCAGCGGTGTCACAGCCAGCAGCAGCACGGCTGCCAGCGCTTTCAGATTGGTGCGGATAGTCATGAGTGGCTCCTGAGGCGATGGGTGTCGTTTGATGGGCACAATGTAATCAGGATTTGTTTAGCACTAGAAATGATTGTTTTTCATTCTATTATTCGAAATAAGTCTATGTGGCAATAAAACCCCGGCCTCATCAAATTACCAAATGAAATATAAAAACAATTATTTATCACTTTTTAGGCTATAGATTCTGACTTATAGTTGCTGCATCTGTTTCCGGGAACCTGTCATGACCACCATTGCCGACGACTTCGATTTCATCATCCAGCCAGGCTGGAGGGGCAGCGCGGCCGATCACTGGCAAAGCCACTGGGAACAGCGCCTCAACGCCATCCGCGTGCAAAACGACAACTGGGAACAGCCGGACCTGGACAGCTGGCTGACCGGACTGGACCACGCCCTGTCGCAGGCACGCCGCCCGGCCATCGTGATTGCCCACAGCCTGGGCTGCATTACCGTGGCGCACTATGCCCGCTTGCAGCCGGGACGGATTGCCGGTGCATTGCTGGTGGCCCCGGCCGATGTGGAAAGACCCTTCGTGCCGCGCGAACTGATGCCGTTTGCCCCGTTGCCGCGCCAGCCACTGCCCTTTGTCAGCCGCGTGGTGGCCAGCGACAACGACCCGTTCTGCAAGTCTGCCCGCGCCGCACGCATGGCAGGTTACTGGCAAAGCCCGCTCACCTGGCTGCGGCAAGCCGGGCATATCAATGTGGCCTCCGGCCATCAGCAATGGGAGGAAGGACTGGCCCTGCTGCCGCCCTTGCTGGAGCGTGCCCGCGCCCAGGGCAGCCTGGCGGCCTGAGGCCGGACCGGGAACTGTCATTGACCGAACATCCTCAAAGCAGCTTTGACCACACTCTCTGGCGGTGTCACACTGCCAGCCTTGTGTCCCAGATGCCATTGCCGAAAAGGATGTCCCATGTTTGCTGCTAGCCCGATCAAGACCGCCATTGCCGCCCTTGCACTGACCCTGCCGATGCTGGCTCATGCCGATGCCGCACAGGATGCCGCCGCCAAGGAACTGGCCCAGGTGATCGGCCTGAACAATATGCCGAATGATCTGGCCAACCGCACCACCGCTTCTGCCGGCCCGCTGCTGCAGGAATATCTGGTGAAGAACAAGGTCAACCTGAGCCCGGAACAGCAAAAGAAGGCCCAGGACGGCTTCAAGACCTATGCTGATGGCGTGCACAAGACCGCCGCTGACTATTTCAACTCTGCCGCTGTGAAAAAGCAGTTCGAGCAGGAAGTGGTCAAGAGCTACAGCGCGCAGTTCTCTGCCGCGGAAATGCAGCAGATCGTGGCCTTCTACAAGACCCCGGCCGGCCAGAAGCTGATGAAGCAACAGCCGGTGGTGATCGACAACATCATGAAGAACATGCTGACTGCCGCCGAAAAGACCCTGCTGCCGAAAATGCGCACGGCCGCCGAAACCTACGGCAAGTCCATCAGCAAATAAGGTCGCGCATGACAATGAAAAACGGCCCTGCGGGGCCGTTTTTCATTGATCCTGATGTGGCACCATCAGCACACTCTTGGTGAACATGCAGGGCTCAGCACCCACATTGTGATAGCTGCATGGCTGATCCAATGCAAAAGCCAAGGACTGCCCGGCTTGCAGCACATGGGTTTGCTGTTGCAGCGGTAACTGTAATTGCAGCTGTCCGGCCAGTACATACAGCAGCTCCTGACAGCCGGGCGCGTCAGCCTCGGCCAGATAGCTATCCCCGGCCGCCAGCTGCCAGCGCCACAGCTCCAGTGTCACACCGGGTTTGACCACCGACTCCAGCAGGCTGGCATGGCTGTCTGCCTGCTCGCCCTGCCAGATGCGCAGCGGCAAGGCCCGGGCCTTGTCGCTTGACGACGGCGGGCGCACCACGTCGACAAAACTCAGCCCCAGTGCCGAGGCCAGCTTGTCCACCGTCGCAATGCTGGCATTGCTTTCCCCGGCCTCGATATTCACCAGCATGCGGCGGCTGATGCCCGCCCGCGTGGCCAGCACTTCCTGACTGTAGCCTTGCTGCAGGCGTGCCAGACGCAGATTGTCTGCCACGTTTTGCATGACTTGCAGCGAACCGTTTGCTTCCTTGCTCATGGCCATGTGCAATATATTGCCCAAATGGTGATTTGTGCATTATATTTCACAGACTCCCCACCCGCAACGAGAGCACGTCCATGACACCGCTGACCGCCACCGCCGGCCTGCAACCCGGCCCATCCCGCCTGCCCGACCTGGTGCTGATCGGCGTCACCATGATCTGGGGCTTTACCTTTCTGGTGGTGCAGCACGCGCTGCAATGGGCTGGCCCCTTCAGCTTTGTCAGCCTGCGCTTTGGCGTGGCCGGCCTGATTGCCCTGCTGCTGAGCTGGCGCGAGCTGCAGGGCCTGACCCGGCGCGAGCTGCTGACCGGCGCACTGGTAGGCAGCGTGCTGTTTGGCAGCTACAGCCTGCAGACGCTGGGTTTGCAGCTGATTCCCAGCAGCAAGTCGGCCTTTCTCACCGGCCTGTATGTACCGCTGGTGCCCTTGTTCCAGCTGCTGCTGTTCCGCCACCGGCCACGGCTGGCGGCCTGGCTGGGCATCATCGTGGCCTTTGGCGGGCTGGTGCTGTTGTCCGACCCGCGTGGCCTGCAATTCAATTTCGGCGCAGGCGAATGGCTGACTGTGGCCGGGGCCGCCATGATTGCGCTGGAAATCAGCCTGGTGGGCCGCTTTGCCGGCCAGTGTCACCCGCGCCGGGTGGCGGTGGTGCAATTGCTGACCGTGTCCTTGCTGGCTGCACTGGGCTGGCAACTGAGTGGCGAAGCCGCGCCACAGCCGCATCCGGTATTGCTGGTCAGCCTGCTGGGTATGGGGCTGGCCACCGCCGTCATCCAGATCGCCATGAACTGGGCGCAAAAAACCGTCCCCGCCACACGGGCCACCGTGATTTATGCGATGGAGCCGGTATGGGCGGGCCTGCTTGGCGCACTGGCCGGCGAACAACTGGGGCTGATGGCCATCAGCGGTGCCGCGCTGATTGTGGCCAGCGTGCTGATCAGCCAGTTGGGCGGGCGTCAGGGCCATTAGGCGGAAAACAATGCACAAATAGTTGTTTTTGCTGGGTGTTGTCGCTTTAATGGGTGTTTTGCGCCGCACAAGGTACTGGCCATGTCGCACAGTTTTTTGCTGTATACCCTCACCTGCCTGGCCCTGGTGGCGGCACCGGGCCCGGACAATCTGCTGGCCATTGCCCGTGGCCTGTCGCAGGGCAAGCGGGCAGCGGCCATGTCGGCGCTCGCCTCCGGCTGTGCCATCTTCGTGCATGTCACGGCGGCATCGCTGGGGCTGACCGCACTGTTGCAGGCCTCAGCCACCGCCTTCCTGCTGGTGAAGCTGGCTGGCGGCTGCTATCTGGTCTACCTCGGCTGGCAGGCCATCCGCCACCGCACCCTGGTGCGTTTTTCCCGTATCGACCCCTTGCCGCTGTGGCAGGTGTTCCGCAGCGGCTTTCTGTCCGGCAGCCTCAACCCCAAGGTGGGCATCTTCATCATGGCCTTCGTGCCGCAATTCATCAGCACCGGTCAGGGCAGTGTGGCCGGGCAGATGATGTTGCTGGGCGGCTGGTTTGCCTTGCTGACAACATTGGGTTTTGGCCTGATGGGCATCAGTGCCAGCCATCTGGCGCGCTGGATAGCCGCCCGGCCACGCCTGATTGCCGGGCTGAATATCAGTGCCGGTCTGGCGTTTATTGCAGCAGGTTTGTCCGTGGGGTTTGCCAAGGCGGCAAAGGCGTGATTACCCTAGCCGCTTATCTGATTACCCCTGTTTGTCTGTCATGAAAATCGTCAATCTGCTCAAAGGCCTGTTCATCATCGTGCTGGCGCTGGCCGTGCTGCTGTGGCTGTATGGCACCTTCAACAATCAGCCGCTGTTCGTCACCACCGCCATGTGGATGGGCGACGCGCTGGTGATGATTCCGGCTTATCTGATTCCCAGCATCACCGGCTGGCTGGTGAAAAGCCCCCGTCTGCAAAAAGTGGTCCTCATCAATGTGCTGGGCGGCTGGCTGCTGCTGCCGTGGATCGTGGCCATGGGCATGGCCATCAAGCGTGACGATTTGCGCACCGAGGACTGACGCCGCCGTGCATGCAGCTTGATGATGGCGGCAGCCTTCCCGTAAGCTGCCGCCATGTCTGCACACACCTCCCCCTCTCGTCTGGCCGCCTTGCTCGCCCCGTTCTTGCACGACCGGCTGCTGCATGTGCTGCTGTTACTGATGCTGCTGCTATGGCTGCCACAGCCCGCGGCGGCCAGCCAGTTTGTCCACTGGATAGACTGGCCCACCATCACCACCCTGTCCGGCCTGCTGTTGCTGACCAAGGGCGTGGAAGCAAGCGGTTATCTGAGTCATCTGGGTCGCCTCATCATCAACCGGCTGACGCGGGAAAGATCGCTGGCGCTGTTTCTGGTGGGCATGTCCGCCCTGCTGTCCACCGTGCTCACCAATGATGTGGCACTGTTCATCGTGGTGCCGCTCACCCTCAGCCTGCGTGGTATTGCCGGCCTGCCCATTGGCCGGCTGGTGATATTCGAAGCGCTGGCGGTGAATGCCGGTTCGCTGCTCACCCCGATCGGCAATCCGCAGAACATCTTGCTGTGGCAGCTGTCCGGCCAGTCCTTTGCTGCGTTTACCTGGCAGATGGCCCCGCTGGCACTGGGCAGTATGGCACTGCTGCTACTGGCCACCGCCCTGGCGTTTCCCGGCCAGCGCATTCATGCCGAACTGCACGACGACGCCAGCGGCTATCAGCCCGGTCTGTTGTGGAGCTGCGCCTTGTTGTACATCGGCTTTATCGTGGCGCTGGAATCCGGCCATGCGCTATGGGGCCTGGCTGCGGTGCTGGCCGGCATGGCCCTGTTGCGCCCGGCCCTGCTGCTGGCGGTGGATTGGAGCCTGATTGCCGTGTTCATGCTGATGTTTGTCGATATCCGCCTGCTGACCGGGCTACCGCTGGTACGCCACTGGACCGATGCCGTGGCCGGGCTCAGTAGCGGCGGCCTGTACCTGACCGCACTGCTGGGTTCGCAGCTGATCAGCAATGTGCCTGCCACCATCCTGCTGGTGAAATACAGCAGCGCCTACAAGGTGCTGGCTTATGCGGTGAATGCCGGTGGTTTTGGCTGTGTGCTGGGTTCTCTGGCCAACCTGATTGCCCTGCGCATGGCGGGCGAGCGCGGCATCTGGCTGCGTTTTCATCTGTATTCCCTGCCCGCGCTGCTGCTGGCAGGCGTGCTGGGCTACTGCCTGCTCTGACATCCCGTCCCGCCATTCCACGCAAAAAAGCCCGGTCACCGTGACGGTGCCGGGCCAAGCTCCTGATGACTAGCCGTGCTTACAAAGAGGGCAGCAAGCCAGCCGCGACAAAGCGGTTGTAACTGCCGCTGGCCACCAGCGCAGCGGCCTTCTCGATATCCGGTGCGAAGTAGCGGTCCTTGTCGTAGAACGGCACTTGCGCACGCAGTTCGGCCTTGGCTTCTTCCAGCTTGGCGCTGGCCTTGTGCGGGGCGCGGAAGTCCACACCCTGGCAGGCGGCCAGCAGTTCCACCGCCAGAATGCCGGCAGTGTTACCGGCCATGTCGCGCAGACGGCGACCGGCAAAGGTGGCCATCGACACGTGGTCTTCCTGGTTGGCGGAAGTCGGCAGGCTGTCCACCGAGGCCGGGTGGGCCAGCGATTTGTTTTCCGAAGCCAGTGCCGCGCCGGTGACCTGGGCAATCATGAAGCCGGAGTTCACCCCGCCGTTATTCACCAGGAAGGGCGGCAGCTTGGACAGGTTGCTGTCGATCAACAGTGCCATGCGGCGCTCGGACAGCGAGCCGATTTCCGCCAGTGCCAGCGCCAGATTGTCGGCGGCAAAGGCCACTGGCTCGGCGTGGAAGTTGCCGCCGGACAGGATGTCGTTGTCGTCGGCAAACACCAGCGGGTTGTCCGATACCGAGTTGGCTTCCACTTGCAGCACGCTGGCGGCGTGGCGGATCTGCGTCAGGCAGGCACCCATCACCTGCGGCTGGCAGCGCAGGCTGTACGGGTCCTGCACCTTGCCGCAGTTTTCGTGCGAGTGTTCGATTTCGCTGTGTTCCAGCAGCGCACGGTAGGCGCTGGCGGCATCGATCTGGCCGGCATGGCCGCGCACGGCGTGAATGCGGGCATCAAACGGGGTGCGGCTGCCCTGCGCGGCTTCCACCGACATGGAGCCCGCCACCACGGCAGAGGCAAACAGGTCTTCCGCGGCAAACAGGCCTTCCAGCGCAAAGGCGGTGGACGCTTGCGTGCCGTTGAGCAGGGCGAGGCCCTCTTTCGGGGCCAGGGTGATCGGTTCCAGACCAGCCGCCTGCATGGCTTCACGGCCATGTACGCGCTGGCCGTTGACGAAGGCTTCACCCTCGCCGATCAACACTGCGCTCATGTGCGACAGCGGGGCCAGGTCGCCGGACGCGCCCACCGAACCCTTTTGTGGAATCACCGGGTAGATGCCGTGGTTGAACAGCGTGACCAGCGCTTCGATCACCTGACGGCGGATGCCGGAAAAACCACGCGCCAGCGAGTTGATTTTCAATGCCATCACCAGACGCACGGTGGAATCGTCCATCGGCGCGCCAATACCGGCAGCATGCGACAGCACGATGGAACGTTGCAGCAATTCCAGCTCGTCCGGTGCAATGCGGGTATTGGCCAGCAGGCCAAAACCGGTGTTGATGCCGTAGGCGGTGCGGCCTTCGGACAGCACGCGTGCCACGGTGGCGGCAGAAGCGTCGATGCCGGCGTGGCAGGACGGGTCCAGTTGCAGCTTGAGGCCGGTTTCACGTGAAACGCGGCGCAGGTCGGCCAGTGTCAGTTGGCCCGGTACGATATTGAGAATGCTCATGGTTTCAGTCTCTATTGATTGTCAGCTGGCCTCACGCCCGCAGGCGCGGCCAGCCATGTTCTTGTTGTAGCGCCAGCCCTGCCTAAGCAGGCAGGGTGATGGCACTAAATAGCGTGATGCCTGCACAGAGAATGGCCGAGTCAAGGCGCGCCGACGCAGACAGTACATGGAGTACGGCAAGGAGGCGCAACGCTGGATCGGGCATGCTCTACCCGGCTTATTTCAGCATCGGCAGGTCCAGGCCCTGCTCGCGCGCGCAATTTTTGGCGATGTCGTAACCGGCATCGGCATGACGCATCACGCCGGTACCCGGGTCGTTACGCAGTACACGGCCCACGCGCTTGGCGGCTTCATCCGTGCCGTCACACACGATCACCACGCCGGAGTGCTGCGAGAAGCCCATGCCCACGCCACCACCGTGATGCAAGGACACCCAGGTGGCGCCGCCAGCGGTATTCAGCAGGGCGTTGAGCAGCGGCCAGTCGGACACGGCATCCGAACCATCCAGCATGGATTCGGTTTCGCGGTTGGGCGAAGCCACCGAGCCGGAGTCCAGATGGTCGCGGCCGATCACGATCGGCGCCTTGAGTTCGCCATTCTTCACCATTTCGTTGAAAGCTGCACCCAGACGGGCGCGGTCTTTCAGGCCCACCCAGCAGATACGTGCCGGCAAGCCCTGGAAGCTGATGCGCTCACGCGCCATGTCCAGCCAGTTGTGCAGGTGCGGGTCATCCGGAATCAGTTCCTTCACCTTGGCGTCGGTCTTGTAGATGTCTTCCGGGTCGCCGGACAGCGCCACCCAGCGGAAGGGGCCGATGCCTTCGCAGAACAGCGGGCGCACATAGGCCGGGACAAAACCGGGGAAGTCGAAGGCATTCTCTACGCCCTCTTCCAGCGCCATCTGGCGGATGTTGTTACCGTAGTCCAGCGTGGCGGCACCGCGCTGTTGCAGGGTCAGCATGGCGCGCACTTGCACGGCCATGGACTTCTTGGCGGCAGCGGTGATTTCAGCGGCGTCGGTCTTTTGCTTGGCGCGCCATTGTTCCACCGTCCAGCCTTGCGGCAGATAGCCGTGTACCGGGTCGTGAGCGGAGGTCTGGTCGGTCACCACATCCGGGGTGATGCCACGGTTCACCAGCTCGGTGAACACGTCGGCGGCATTGCCCAGCAGGCCGACGGACACCGCCTTGCCGCTTTGCTTGGCGTCTTCGATGATGGCCAGCGCCTCGTCAAGCGATGTGGCCTTGCGGTCCACGTAACGGGTTTTCAGGCGGAAGTCGATGCGGGTTTCATCACATTCCACGGCAATCATGCTGAAGCCGGCCATGGTGGCGGCCAGCGGCTGGGCACCACCCATGCCACCCAGACCACCGGTCAGGATCCAGCGGCCTTGCGGCTTGCCGTCGAAGTGCTGGTTGGCCACGGCAAAGAAGGTTTCGTAAGTCCCCTGCACGATGCCTTGCGAGCCGATGTAGATCCAGGAGCCGGCGGTCATCTGGCCGTACATCATCAGGCCCTTCTTATCCAGCTCGTTGAAGTGCTCCCAGTTGGCCCAGTGCGGTACCAGGTTGGAGTTGGCAATCAGCACGCGCGGCGCGTCGGTGTGGGTGTTGAACACGCCCACCGGCTTGCCGGACTGGATCAGCAGGGTCTGGTCGTCTTCCAGACGCTTGAGCACGTCCAGGATGGTGTCGAAACATTCCCAGTTGCGGGCGGCGCGGCCGATGCCGCCATATACCACCAGGCTTTGCGGATGCTCGGCCACTTCCGGGTCCAGATTGTTCTGGATCATGCGGTAGACGGCTTCGGTCAGCCAGCTTTTGCAGGAAAGTTCGGTGCCGCGCGGGGCGCGGATCACACGGGTCGGGTCGAAGCGGCTGTCTTGTTGTGCTGCGCTCATTGCTGTCTCCTTGGTACTGCCATGTTGTCGGGCAACTGCCCTGAATTCCTTACCGGGAACCGCTGACAAAACCCCCGCTCCAGCGTTGCGCCGCCTTGCCGTACGGCATGTACTGTCTGCGGCGGCGCGCCTTGGCCCGGGTTCGCTACGCGGTTTTGTTCGCGCTTCTTACTGCGAGGCCAGATGACGGGTGATACTCCACGCCAGCCGGGCCGCCGTCTTCGCGCCGTGGCTGTCGATATCGAATTGCGGGTTTAGCTCCACCAGATCGGCCCCGGCCAGCTTGCCGCTGGCGGCAATGGCGGTGACCAGTGCTTCCACCACCGGCAGCTCCACCCCCATGGCGGCAGGGGCGGATACGGCGGGCATCACGCTGGCGGGCAGCACATCCAGATCGATGGTGAGATAGACCATGTCCACCTGGTCGATGAAGTCCTGCACCGTACGCTGGGCATTGGCAAGGCCCGCCTGATTCAGTGCGCTGTCCAGCAGCCACTGCACGCCCAGCTGCCCGGCACGGGCAAACAGTGCCTGGGTGTTGGATGGCTCGGCCACGCCCAGGCACAGGTAATGGAAGGGACGGCCAGTCGCGGCACAGTCAGCGGCAATCTGCGCAAACGGCGTGCCGGAAGTGGCCTCGGCTGCCTCGCGGATGTCGAAATGGGCGTCGAAATTGATGATGCCGATTACCTTCTCAGGATGCGCTGCGGCAAGGCCGCGCCAGGTGCCGTAGGCGGTTTCGTGGCCACCACCCAGCACCAGCGGAAAGTGCCCGGCACGCGCCAGTTGCTCCACCGCCGCCGCCAGCCGCAGGTGGGCTGCATCCAGATCGCCATCGCTACAGGCCACATCGCCCATATCGCACAGCGGATAAGCCTGATGCCAGGCCAGATTGGCCAGCGCCTTGCGGATGACGGCGGGGGCTGCCGCTGCGCCGACACGGCCCTGATTGCGGCGCACGCCTTCGTCGCAGGCAAAACCGGCAATGGCGATGCCTGCCGGCAGGCCGGGTGCAAACGGCGTGGCCAGCTGGTGCCAACGGCGCGCCAGTTCGCCTTCACCGGCGTCCACACGGCCGGTCCACAGCTTCATGTCTGGAGTCATTGTGTTGTTTCCTTGCCCGGACGCTGGCCACGGAATACCCGTTCGGCCAGCGGGTTGACGCCGAGTCCGTAGACGATTTCGGCAGGGTGTTCGATATCCCACAGCAGCAGGTCGGCGACATGATCCAGCGCCAGCTTGCCGTGGCTGTGGCCACGGCCCAGTGCCTGGGCGGCATGGCGGGTAGTACCGGCCAGCGCTTCTTCCGGCGACAGGCCGAACAGCACGCAGGCCTGGTTCATCGCCAGCCGGATGGAAGCAAACGGGCTGGTGCCGGGGTTCAGATCGGTGGACACCGCCATCGGCACACCGGCCGCACGCAGCAGTTCGACTGGCGGCTTTTGCGTTTCGCGCAGGAAGTAAAATGCGCCGGGGAGCAATACCGCTACCGTGCCTGCCGTGCGCATGGCCTCCACGCCGGCAGCGTCCAGGTATTCGATATGGTCGGCCGACAGGCCGCCGAATTCGGCCACCAGCGCCGCACCCTGCAGATTGGACAGCTGCTCGACATGGCCCTTCACCCGCAGGCCGTGTTGTTGCGCGGCTTCAAACACGCGGCGGGTTTGCGCCGGGGAAAAACCCACGCTTTCGCAGAACACATCCACCGCTTCGGCCAGGCCTTGTTCTGCCACGGTGGGCAGAATGTCTTGGCAGACGTGCTGGATATAGCCATCGGCATCACCGGCAAATTCCGGCGGCAAGGCATGGGCGGACAGCAAGGTGGGGGCAATCTCCACCGGCTGGCTGTCTGCCAGCTGGCGGGCTACCCGCAATTGCTTGATTTCGTCTTGCAGGTTCAGGCCATAGCCGGACTTGGATTCCAGCGTGGTGACGCCCTCGGCCATCAGCGCCTGCAAGCGCGGCAGGCTGGCAGCAGCCAGTTGCGCCTGGCTCAGTGTACGGGTGGCGCGCACGGTGGAGACAATGCCACCGCCCTGGGCGGCAATCTGCTGATACGGCACGCCCAGCAAACGCTGTTCCCATTCCGCCGCCCGGTTGCCGCCGTACACCAGATGGGTGTGGCAATCGATAAAGCCGGGGGTGATCCAGCGGCCGGCCACGTCCACCACCTCGCCATCAAAGCTGGCCGGGTTCAGCTGGCCTTGCGGCAGGATGGCGGCAATACGGCCCTGCTCCACCACCAGCACGTGGTCGTGCAGCGCGCCGTAGGGCGCGGGGTGCTGCGCATCCATGGTGGCCAGCCGGGCATTGAGCCACAGGCTGCGGGTGCGGTTGATAGGCTTGCTCATGTCTGCTCCTGATTTGTATATACAAATAAACCCTGCATTGATGCTTGTCAACCACGATTCAACTTTGCATACAATATGTATTTGCACAAAAGTCTTTATTTATCAAATATTTGTGCAAATAAAAAAGGGAGCCAACGGCTCCCTTTGTGCATCAAAAATCCAACAGTATTTGTATAGTCAATTATCTACTGACGACTTTCAGCTATCCACCCAGTTCACCCAGCCGTACTGCCAGGTCAGCAATACGATGATGCCGAACACGATGCGGTACCAGGCAAACACCATGAAGCTGTGGCTGGAAATGAAGCGCAGCAGCCAGCGCACGCAGAAGAAGGCCGAGACAAAGGAAAACAGCAGGCCCACCGCCCAGATGCCCAGATCGTCCGCCGCCAGCAGCGCGCGGTCCTTATACAGCGAGTACAGCGAGGCAATGATCAGCGTGGGAATGGCCAGGAAGAAGGAAAACTCTGTAGCCGCCTTGCGCGACAGGCCAAACAGCATGCCGCCGATGATGGTGGCACCGGAACGCGAAGTACCCGGCACCAGCGCAAAGGCCTGGGCGCAGCCTACCTTGAGCGCATCCAGCGGGCTCATTTCCTCTACCGTCTGCACCCGGATGCTGTGCTGGCGACGCTCGGCCCACATGATGACCAGCGCACCGATGATGAACATGCTGGCCACCACCGGCGCGTTGAACAGGTGGGCCTTGATGGCCTTGCTGAACAGAAAGCCCAGTGCTGCGGCCGGGCAGAAGGCGATGGCCAGGTTGAGGATGAGGCGACGGGCTGCCGCATCATGACGTGCACCACCGACCACGGCGGCGATGCGCGCGCGGTATTCCCAGATCACCGCCAGGATGGCACCGGACTGGATGACGATTTCAAACAGCTTGCCGCGCTCGTCGTTGAACTTGAGCAACTCGCCGGCCAGGATCAGGTGACCGGTGGAGGAAATGGGCAGGAATTCGGTCAGCCCCTCGACAATGCCGAGAATGGCTGCCTTGAGCAAAAGCAGTGTGTCCATGATGTGATTGATGATGTGGGCGGGTTAAAAGGAAGAAGCAGAGAAATAATCCGCTAGCATAACCTGTCGCGATGACAGAATCACAACTGATGTGCAGCGCCGAACCGATACACGTAGCCAGCCTTATTTCTTCACCCGGCTTTGCGAGCGCAGCTTGTAACGTCCGCCCGGATGCACCAGCCGGGCAAAAGTCACCAGATTCTTGTACGACCAGGTGCGGCGTAATACCAGCAGGCAGGGCTCACCAGCGGCGATATCCAGCATGGCCAGCTCGCGAGCATCCGGCAAAATGGCTTCCACGCTGTGCTCGATATCGGTCAGCGGGCAGGTTTCCATCAGGTATTCATTGGGCGTGCGGCGGGTGAAATCCTGCAGGATGTAATCCGGTGCCCAGGCCGGGTTCACATAGCGGTCTTCCAGCTGAATGGGCAGGCCGTCTTCGCGATGCACCAGAATGGAGTGATAAATCGGCGTGCCCACCTTCACCCCCAGTTGCAGGGCAATCTCTTCACCTGCCGCGATGGTTTCCAGCTGGTGCACGTCGGCACTGTGGGTGTGGCCGCGCGCCGCCACTTCGGCAGCGATATTGTTGATGTCCAGCAGCGGCGATTCAGCCTTGCGCTCGGCCACATAAGTACCGTCCCCGGCAAAGCGCAGCAGGATGCCGGCCTCGGCCAGGTCGCGTACCGCCTTGTTGACGGTCATGCGCGACACGGAAAACTGGCTGGCCAGTTCCAGCTCGGGTGGAATCTTGCAGCCTGGCAGGAACTCCTTCTTGCGGATGCCTTCCAGAATGTATTCCTTGATACGCAGATAGCGCGGTTGAGCTGTGGCAGACACCTTGTATTCCATGCAAACGTTAAGATGAGGCATTCTAGACCGGACTGCGGCGGCTGTGGCTGATCCAGCGCAGAGTTCAGCCAATGTACAACAGCCTTGCCCGCTCTGCCCATCACCCGCCAGGCAGTTGTCACGGCCGCCTTGAGTTATGATTTGTCCATTTCCCGCCAGCGAGTCATCCGAATGTCCATTTCCCTGCCCCCCGCCGCCCAGCTGATTCCGCTTGGCAATGCACTCACCCTGCTGCAACTGGATGGCGGCAGTTTCTCCGCCACCCTGTCCTTGCTGGGTGGGCAATTGCTTTCCTTCCAGCCCTATGGACAACAGCCCTGGCTGTACATGTCGCCACAAGCCATGCTGCAACAGGGCAAGGCCATTCGCGGTGGCGTACCGGTTTGCTGGCCCTGGTTTGGCCCGCACCCGACCGACACTGCCGCTCCGGCCCATGGTGTGGCGCGGCAGCAAGACTGGCAGCTGCTGTCAGTGGAGCAGGATGGCGATGCGTTTCACGTGAAACTGCAAGGCCCGCACTGGCAAGGGCTGGATGTTGAGCTGGAATACACCCTGTCCGACCACATTGCCATGCAGCTGCACACCCATAATCACAGCCAGCAGCCACACACGATGAGCACGGCGCTGCACAGTTATCTCGCGGTCAGCGACAGCCGCCGCATTCAGCTGACCGGGGTGGAAGAAGCCGTTTTCGAAGACAAGGTAGCCGCTCGCTACAGTCGCTTGCCATCAAGCCCGCTACAGCTGAATGGCGAGTTCGATGCCATTGTCTACAGCGAGGCCGATGTCATCCTGCACGACCCGCAATGGCAGCGCTGCCTGCGCATCAGCCGCAGCGGTTCTGGCAGCGTGGTGTTGTGGAACCCCTGGCAGGACAAGGCGGCACGGCTGGCCGACCTGCCGGACGAGGGCTGGCACGACTTTGTCTGCATCGAGGCAGCCAATGCGGGTGAAGACAGCTACACGCTGGAACCGGGAAGCAGCCATACACTGGGCTGCCAGATAAGGGCCGACTGAAGCCGGCTTCCCGATGCCCCCATCCCGGTGGACAGGGTATACTGCACAGCATCGCGCCATGCTTGGCGTTGTAGTGGACAGGTAGTCAATGGCAAGACAGAACACGATTTCCAGTTATCTCCCCGTCACCTTTTCCAATGGCAACCGGGTGCGCCGCTTTGGCAAGCACTGCCCGCATTGCCATGCCATGGTAGGGTGCGAACACATGTCCGGACTGGCCAGCCTGCAGCAGGACAAGCTGTTTCTGGCCGCCAAAGGCACCTGCCCGGCGTGCCATCATCGCTTTCCCATTGCCTGCGTCATCACCGACGACAAACGGGTACACCGCGTGATGCTGCCCTTGTGGGCTTACCGCCTGTGGCTGCAACTGGCCACCCGCAACAGCCCGCAGCTGCCGGCGCGGGAAAACTGGGAAGTGGCCGAGGAAGTGCCGCTGCCGGTGGGCATTGTGGTGCCGGATGTGAATGCGGTGACACACTCCAGTGAAATCCTGGGGCGTTTTCACGACCAGACCATCAGCGCCTGGGTGGAATACGAAGGCCGCCGCTTCCTGTTCGAACGCGCCGCGCCGCCCGGTCAGTTTTCCCTGAGCGAGCACGAGTTGCTGCTGGCCGGTGCGCTGATTTACCGGCAACAGGAAATCGCCACCACGGCTTGAAATGGCCGGTATGTGGATACCTGACACCAGCCCGGCCTAGCCGGGCTTTTTGTTGGCCGCGTTTACCAGCCAAGTCATAGCGGGATCGCAATGCCTACGTTTTAACAGCTGGCTGTCCGCTGCACGGTGATGTTTACATGCCGGTGCTGTGGCAAAACCGGAAGCCATCACGCTGACGACGCAGCCCCTTCTCCCCGTGGCGCGCGCCGACTGGGGCGGGTTGGGCAAGGTTTTAAGCCGCCGCAATGTCTGAGCCATTCGACAATAGCGAATGGCGAGTTCGGCGGTGCCTTGCCCGGCCCGAATCAGGCGGGGTTTCGCGCAACCCGGGGTCGCCCAGGGGTGCAGGGGAGCTGGCGAGGCAGCTCCCCTGCCTGCTCGGCGGGCAGCCCCGCCATGAAAAACAGCACCGCGAAGCGGTTCAAAATTTAATTCCCTGCCGGAGTTGGCAACAACGGCGAAGCTCTAGATACAGTAATCCCCCCACACCGCCTGCACCGCCGCCACCGCCGCCAGCGCAGCAGTTTCGGTACGCAGGATGCGCGGGCCCAGTTTCAGCGGGGTCCAGCCGGCATCCAGCGCGGTACTTTCCTCGCGGGCGGAATAACCACCTTCCGGCCCGGCCATCAGCCAGGCCCGCTTGGGTGCGCTGGCGATATCCGCCAGCTTTTGCGTCCCCAGGGGCGACAGGATCAGCCGTGCATCCGCCTGCTGTTGCTGCTGCAGCCATTCATTCAGGCTGAGGATGGGCAGCACCTGCGGCAAGGTATTGCGGCCGCATTGCTCACAGGCTGATTGCACGATTTCCTGCCAGCGCAGCACCCGCTTGTCGGCCCGGTCGCCGGACAGCTTCACCACCGAGCGTTCGGCGGCAATCGGCTGAAACAGCGATACGCCCATTTCCACCCCTTTTTGCAGGGTGAATTCCATGCGGTCGCCACTGGAAATGGCCTGCGCCAGGCCCAGCCAGATGGGCGATTCGCGGCTGATGTCGTCAAAGCGGGTGATTTCACAGCTGGCATCGCGCTTTTGCAGTGACAGCAAGCTGGCCTGGTATTCCCCGCCCTGTCCGTTGAACAGGGTCAGGCTGTCGCCTTCCTTCAGGCGCAGCACCTGGATGTGACGGACAACGGCATCGGGCAGCGACAGGGTTTGGCCTGCCGCCAGGGCTGTTTCGATAAAAAACCTTGGCATGGCGTATTGAAAGTCCGTGGTGATAACGGTATTTTGCTTTGTTTGCTGCAGTTGCAACAACTCGTCTTTGGCAAGTGGCTATTCTGACAGCTTTTCCCGCCAGGCCCGGCCCTGACGACGCATGACGCGTCCGCATTCCTGATGAGCACCACCATTGAATGGGGGCATGGCATGCCGGATTTGCAACTATTCTTCCAGAGTGAGCCAAGCTTACCCTACCTTGCCCGCACCGGCTGACCGATAGCAGCGGGACCCAGGAGAACATAATGCAGGTGGTTGAACAGGTGATGCAGGTTGTCCGTGACGTGGCACGCCAGGAGGTGATGCCGCGCTTTTTGCGCGTGGGTAAAACGCGCAAGGACGACGGCTCGCTGTTTACCGAAGCCGACATGGCCTGCCAGCAGGCGCTGGGCGAACTGCTGCCGCGCGTGTTGCCGCACCCGGTGCTGGGTGAGGAAATGACGCGCGAAGAGCAGGATGCGCTGTGGCAGGACAACCCTGACGGCTTGTGGGTGGTGGACCCCATCGACGGCACCACCAACTTCGTCAACGGCCTGCCCTACTTTGCCATTTCCGTTGCGCTGGTGGTGCGCGGCGTCAGCGAGCTGGGGGTGATCTACAACCCGGTGTCCGACGAAATGTTCTATGCCCGCCGCGGCCAGGGGGCCTGGCTCAACGGCCGTCGCCTGCCCTTGAAAACCACCCGCAACAGCATGGGCGATGCCATTGCTGCGGTGGAAGTGAAATACCTGCGCTCCGGCAAACTGGCGGCACGCATGAGCAGCGTGGCACCGTTCGGCAGCCAGCGCAGCATGGGTTCCAGCACGCTGGACTGGTGCTTTCTGGCAGCAGGCCGCTACGACCTCTACCTGCATGGCGGTCAGCGGCTGTGGGATTACGCTGCCGGCGCGGTCATCCTGGAAGAAGCCGGCGGCCGGCTGGCCAGCCTGAATACCGACGACTACTGGACGGATACCGTGTGGAAACGTTCGGTGATTGCCGCCATCGATCCCGAGCTGTACTGCCAGTGGCACCGCTGGGTGCGGGCGAATCAGTAAAAAACGGCCCGTCTGGGCCGTTTCAACTTGTTGACAAACCCCCTCTCGCTTTCTGAAAAGAAAGCGAGGCTCGCTGCTTAAATTGGCAGGGAAAGGGCGGGAGGATTGGGATTAGACGGGAAGGCTGCGCAATCAGGTGCTTGGTCGTAAGGCCTGGCTTTGCCGGGTCCGGTGCAAGCGAACCAGATTACTTTGTCAGCAGCCTAAAACGGCCCATCTGGGCCGTTTTTATTACCGATCCAACAATGCAGCAATCAGTAGTTTTCCGGGCAGAAATGCCGTTCCACCAGCTCGATCAGGATGTGCAGCACCTTGATGTGCAGCTCCTGCACGCGGTCGGCATACTGGCCGCCCGGGGTGTTGACGTAGACATCGGCCAGCGGTTCCAGCCGGGTGGCGGCACGGCCGGTGAGGATGATCACCTTCATGCCCAGCTCACGCGCCACCGTGGCGGCGTTGACGATGGTCTGGCTATTGCCGCTGGTGCTGATGCCGATCAGCACATCGCCAGCCCGGCCATGGCTTTCCAGATAGCGCGAAAACACGTGTTCGTAGCCAAAGTCGTTGGCCACGCAGCTCATGTGGCTGGGGTCGGAAATGGCAATGGCCGCCATGCCGCGCCGGTTGTTGCGGTAACGGCCGGTCAGCTCTTCGGCAAAGTGCATGGCATCGCACATGGAGCCGCCATTGCCGCAGGAAAAGATGCGGCCACCGGCGGCCAGGCTGGCAATCAGTTGCTGCGCAGCGGCCTCGATGCTGGCCAGCGCCTCTGGATTGGCCAGCAGATTGTTCAGTGCAGTTTGCGCTTCAGTCAGGCTGGACTGGATATGGGAAATCATCAGCGATCCATCATGCTTGCGGGCAAAGGCACACTGCCATTGCCACCAGTAAACAGGGCTGGCTCATGTGCCAGCCCCGACATCATACCCCGATGCCTTCTGCCACAGGGAATGGCAGGCGGGTAAATTTCAGCGAAGTACGATCAAGGCCGTACCGGCACAGCTGACAAAAGCGCCCAGCCAGGCCACCAGCGCCGGCGGCTGTTTGTTCACCCACCACAGCATGGGCAGGATCAACACCGGACTGAGCGCGGAGAGCATGCCCACCGTGGCCACATTGGCATGTTGCAGTGCCAGCATGATCAGCGTCATGCCCAGGCCCAGCGCCACCACGCCGTTCAGCCCCGTCTGCCCCAGCATGCGCAGGCTGTAGACGCCACGGCTCCTGGCCAGCGGCAGGCCACCCAGCCACAGCACGTTGTGCGCAAGACAGGCCACACCCATGCGGATGGCCGAAGCGGTGACCGGCTCCAGCCCGCCGGCAATCGCCGGTTTGGCAAAGAAGGTGCCCAAGGCCTGGCACAGTGCTGCCGCCATGCCCAGTGCCACGCCCAGCTTGAAATGGGCCGGATGCTCCCAGGCCTTCCCTTGCTGCTTGCCACGGCCAAATGCCACTGCCAGCATCACACCGCCAAACACCATCACACTGCCGACAAAGGCCAGCAGGCTGAGCTTTTCCTGCAGAAACAACATGCCCAGCAGTACGGAAAATACCGAGTGCGTGGCAAACAGCAGGCCGGAACGCCGCGGCCCCAGCCGGTTCATTGCAGAAAAATACAGGGTGTCGCCCAGGAAAATGCCGGTCAGGCCGGAGAGCAAGGCGGGCAGCACATTGGCCCACTGCATGCTGTGCCAGCCGCCAATGGCCAGGCTGATACCGCCCAACAGCAGCGTCATCAGGCTTAGCCGCAGGCGGGTAAAGGTGAAGGGGCCAAAATGCATGGCCGGGCCGGCGCCCAGAATGGCGCCCCAGGCCCAGCAGGCTGCCGCGCCCACGGCGGCAAGGTCGTACCACATGACAATCCAGTCAGTCCCCGGCACAGGGCCGGATAGGTGTTGGGAAAAGCGCCAGCTTACCTGTCCGGCGGCCACTCCGGCCAGCGCGGTGCCGTGTCGGCGAGTAGCCAGGGCCGGTCATGGCTGGTCCAGATATGCTGACTGGCCTGCTGTGCCGGGGCCTCGTCCAGCGTGGCCACGCGCAGGATGACATAAGGGCTGCCCTCGCGCTCGGCCAGCAGATGGCTGCCGCACTGGCGACAGAAATGGCGCAGCTTGCCGGGAGAGGACTGAAAACTGCCCAGCTGTTCCACACCACACAGCCACCGGAAATGCTGGCGCAGCACCCCGGCCGTTGGCACAAAGGGCGCGGCATGGGCTTTCTGGCAAGTGTGGCAATGACAATGGCTGACGGGCAGGTCCAGTTGATCCGCTTCATACGTGATGGCACCGCACAGACAGCTGCCTAGCATGGCGCACCGTCCAGCAGGGTGATTTCCACCCGCTCCTTGCCCTTGCCGATATTCTTGCGCTTGAGCGCAATGCGGCCCACCTCGCCGGTACGGCGCAAGTGCGTGCCACCACAGGGCACCCGGCAGTAGCCGGGTACTTCCCAGTAACGCCGCTGGGCTTCCAGGTCGGAGAAGGCGCTGACAATCTCGCTGTCAGCATCGATCAGGCGCTGCACGCTGGCCGTGATGGCGGGCAGATGCGGGGTGATGGGTTCGGGCAGGGCAAAGTCGATGCGCGCCTTGTCCGCCGCAATGTGTGCGCCGATTTTCTCCACCCCGGCAAAGTCGCGGTAAATGGTTTCCAGCGTCAGTTCGGCGGCAAAGTGCAAGCGCATCAGGCGGTAGCGGCGCGGCCAGTCAATGGCCACCGTCACCTGCGCCCCGGCAGTCAGGCCATGCTCCGGCGGTAGGGTGTAGACAATGTCCTGTCCCTGTTTTTCCGCCAGTTCGACAGGCCAGCCGGCAATGGTGCCGGCATCGCTTTCCTGCCCGCCGGAAAAGGCATAGAAGATGGTGTCCTGCAGCCATAACTGCTGGCCGTCCACCCGCGCCACGGTGGTGGTGAGCGTGGTCTGGTAAGGATCGGTCCAGAACAGCTTGCCGGTCACAGCATGCGCGCCAGGTAGTCGACCAGGCTCATCGGGTAGCTGAACGGCTGGCCCAGCAGTTGCTGGTACACATTGCGGTACTCGGCATGCTTGGGCTGCAAGACCAGTGCCTGGGTCAGCGACTGCACGGCCGCGCGCGAATCGCCCAGTTGCAGCTGGGACATGGCCAGGATGAACCAGGCTTCATGAATACGGAAATTCAGCGACAGGGCCTGGCGGGCCAGCAAGGCCGCCTCCTCATAGCGTTCGCTGCTGAAGGCGCTGCCCAGCTGGCCAACGCTGCCTTCCAGTGCCGGCAAGCTGGTTTGCTTGCTCAGCACCAGGGTATGGCCGTTGCCGACATTACTGTCGCTTTCCTCCTGTGCTTCCAGCAGCCAGTAAGCGCCCAGACCTTGCTGGTTGAACCAGTTGAGTGCATCGAACAGGCCTTGCAGGGTGAACACGTGATAATGCGTGCGCCAGGGCAGTTCCGGTAGCAGGGATTGCGGCGTCACCCTTTGCTCGAAGGCCTCCACATGGGCCTGCAAGCCGGTAATCGGCCGCACGCTGTCCTCCACCAGCGCATCGCGCTTGGGGACAATCATGAAATTGATGCCGCCCGGACGTAGCACCCGCAACCATTCCTGCCAGGCGGTAAAGATGGCAGGCAGGTGCTCCAGCACATGCGAACTGGCCACGTAGTCCAGCTCGCCATTGGCAAACGGCAGGTCGGTAGCCTCGGCCACCACATCCACCTGATCCACCCCGCGGCCATGCCGCTGCTGTTCGGCGGCATACACCCGGTAGTCGGCCAGGTCGCGTTCATCCACATAGCGCACCCCGTCACACGGCGCCACGCTGATGCAGTCGGCCGGAGCCAGCGGATTATGCGCGCCGCGCCCCAGCTCGATTCCCTTGCCCTGCAAATACTGAGTTGCCAGTTCCATGATTCCTATCCTTGTTGCGCGCTCAATTCAGCGGATAGCCGCTGATAGACCTGCTGATCCAGCTTTTCCATCATGCGCTCCGGGCTGGATAGCGCGGTAAAGCCATATTGCGCATACAGGCCATGCGCATCCGCCGTGGCCAGCATCATGCGCCGCAGGTTCTGCAAGCCGGGATGCGCCATGACGAAATTCATCAAGGCCTTGCTGATGCCCTGCCCGCGCCACTGGGGCAGCACAAAAACATCGGCCAGATAGGCAAAGGTGGCCTGGTCGGTAATCATGCGGGCAAAGGCCACCTGCTGACCGTCGGCATACGCGCCAAAGCACAGCGAGCCGGCCAGCGAGCGCTCGAGAATGTCACGCGGCAACCCCGCAGCCCAATAGGACTGCTGGCTGAGGTAATGGTGAATCATGTCGCGGTCCAGCCGGGCCGGATCACAATCAAATTCCAGTGGCAGCGACTGAGGCATGCGCACGCTCCGTAATGGTCGGTGCCGGATGAGGCCGGCACGGTGTCTGCATTCAATGCCACGGCAATGGTTGCCGGATCAAGGCATTGCTGCCCGACAAGGCGGTATGGACGCGCCGGTCAGGCCAGCTGGCAGTGTCGACCGGAAGCCGTTTGCGGTCAACGGCTATTCACGGTGCATGCGCTGTTTACAGTATTGCCAGCAGCGTTGCAGCCAGCTATCCGGCGCGGCATGTGCCGCCACCTCTGGGGGCACTTCGCCTGAGGTCTGGCTCAGGCGGGCATATTCATGCGCCGACAGCTCTTCGGGCAAGGAGGAGGACCGGGCTTGCCGCCTGTGCTTCACCCGGGAAAAGATGCGTACCATGCTGACATTTCCTGTGCAAAAACCCGGCCTGACTGGGAATAAAATATGACAGGCCATGATTTGCACATTTAATGCCAAAGTCATTACAGTGCCAAGTCGTGGTGATTACCTATTGCTGCACAACTGGCACGCAGGGAGACATCAGGCGGCAGCTGTTCGCTTGTCGGCCCGCATTTGCAGCAGGCCGGCGGCCGAATACAGCAGCAAGGCCAGCCAGATCAGGCTGAAACCGAACAGCTTGCCGCTATCGAAGGGCTCACCAAACAACAGCACACCCAGTGCCAGCTGAATGGTGGGGCCGATGTACTGGATCAATCCCACCGTGGCCAGCTTCAGCCGTCGCGCGCCGGCGGCAAACAGCAACAGCGGGATGGCAGTCACCACGCCGGCACCCACCAGCAGCACATCCAGCGACAGCGCCTGATGCAGGAAAGCACCCTGCCCCTGCCATTGAAACCAGCCCAGCGCCAGCAAGGCCAGCGGTGCCATCAGGAAGGTTTCCAGCGCCAGTCCCTCCAGCGAGGCCAGCGGTGCTTTCTTGCGCAGCAGGCCATACAGGCCGAAGGTGGCCGCCAGCGACAGGGCAATCAGCGGCAAGGTGCCGGTACACCAGGTAATCCAGGCCACACCGGCCGCAGCCAGCGCCACCGCCGTGCGCTGGATGGGCGTGAGCTTCTCCGCCAGGAACAGACGCCCCAGCAAGACATTGAACAGCGGGTTGATGAAATAACCCAGGCTGGCTTCCACCACATGGCCGGCATTCACCGCCCAGATGTAAATCAGCCAGTTCAGCGACAGCATCAGCGAGGACAAGCCGAAAATGGCCAGCTTTTGCGGCTGGCGCACTGCCTCGCCCAGCCAGGCCCAGTTGTGACGCACGGTGAGGATGCCGGCCACAAACACGGCAGACCAGACAATGCGGTGACAGAGAATCTGCAAGGCAGGCACCTGGTGCAGCGGCTTCCAGTACAGCGGAAACAGGCCCCAGATAACGAAGGCAATAAACGCAAACAGGACGCCACGGGTGGCATCCTGACGGGAAGGGATAGCGGACATGACACGCTCGATGACTGGTTTTTTGATTGTGCAGCTTAACGGCTTCTGCCGCGCAGAAAAACCATGGCTGCCATAACATGCTGTTCTGCCAGACAAACAATCGGCCGCGGCAACACGGCCAGACCATGCTGCACTGGCACAATCGCCGCAGTTGCCCTGCCTGTCCGTCAATACCTTTGACGTTGACGTAAACGTAAGCTACAGTCCGCCACATGAAGCCCCTGCCACTGTGCCTGCCAAAAGGCTGCTCTCTGGCAGCAAAACGGCCTACAACATAATGAAAGGCGGGTGCTTTCTTGCCGGAAAACCCGCCCCCGCCACAAGCGAAAACAAGCCGCAGGCCGTACCGGCCACCTTACCGGACAGGACCTGAGCGGCAGGAGGAGAAACCATGTCGATCCGTCATGTTGATCTGGAAGAGAAATACACCGCCCCCACCGGCCAGGTGCTGATGACAGGCATCCAGGCGCTGGTTCGCCTGCCCATGCTGCAACAGGAGCTGGACCGTGCAGCCGGGCTGAATACCGCAGGCTATGTCACCGGCTATCGTGGCTCGCCCCTGGGCAATGTCGACCAGACCATGCAGAAGGCCGAGCCCTACCTCAAGCAACACAATGTGGTGTTTCATCCCGGCCTGAACGAAGACCTGGCCGCCACCGCGGTGTGGGGTACGCAACAGGTCAACATGTTCGAAGGGGCCAAGTACGATGGCGTGTACGCCATGTGGTACGGCAAGGGCCCCGGTGTGGACCGCTCCGGCGACGTGATCAAGCACGGCAACGTGGCTGGCACCAGTGCCAAGGGCGGTGTGCTGCTGGTGGCCGGTGACGACCACGCGGCCAAGTCCTCCACCTTTCCGCACCAGTCCGACCACATCCTGGCCGCCAGCATGATTCCGGTACTGTCCCCGTCCGGCGTGCAGGAAGTGATCGACTTCGGCCTGCACGGCTGGGCGATGAGCCGCTACTCCGGCTGCTGGGTTTCCATCAAGGCCATTTCCGACACCATCGAAAGCTCGGCGGTAGTGGACATTTCGCCGGAACGCTTCAACTTTGTCATTCCGCAGGACTTCCCCATTCCGGAAGGCGGCCTGTCCATCCGCTGGCCGGACCCGCCGCTGGTGCAGGAAAAACGCGTGCTGCACCACCGCCTGTATGCCGCGCTGGCTTATGCCCGCGCCAACAAGCTCAACCACATCACGCTGGATTCGCCCAAGCCGCGTCTGGGTATCATCACCTGTGGCAAGAGCTATCTGGACGTGATGCAGGCGCTGGACGACCTGGGCATCGACGAAGCCCTGGCCGCCGACATCGGCCTGCGCATCTTCAAGGTGGGCATGGTGTGGCCGCTGGAACCGGAAGGCGTGCGCCACTTTGCCGAAGGGCTGGATGAAATCCTGGTGGTGGAAGAAAAACGCCAGATCATCGAATACCAGTTGAAGGAACAGCTATACAACTGGCGTGATGACGTGCGCCCGCGCGTGGTGGGCAAGTTTGCCGAAAAAGGTGAATGGGCATTGCCGCACGGCGACTGGCTGTTGCCCGCTGCCGGCGAGCTGACCCCGGCCATGATTGCCCGCGCCATTGCCAGCCGCCTGGCGCTGATTTTCGACAGCCCGGTGATTCACGACCGGCTGAAGTTCTACGACGAAAAAGAAGCCCAGCTGGTGAAGCCGCGCGAAGCCATTGCCCGCGTGCCGCATTACTGCTCCGGCTGTCCGCACAACACCAGCACCCGCGTGCCGGAAGGCAGCCGCGCCGTGGCCGGCATCGGCTGTCACTACATGGCGCACTGGATTGAAGGCGACAGCACCAAAACCTTCACCCAGATGGGTGGCGAGGGCATTACCTGGGTAGGCCAGGCACCGTTCACCAATACCAGACACATTTTCACCAACCTGGGTGACGGCACCTACTTCCACTCCGGCCTGCTGGCCATCCGCGCGGCGGTGGCGGCCAAGGTCAACATCACCTACAAGCTGCTGTACAACGACGCGGTGGCCATGACCGGCGGCCAGCATGTGGATGGCTATCTGGACGTGCCGATGATTACCCGCCAGCTGGCGGCCGAAGGCGTCAAGCGCATCGTCATCACCAGTGACGACCCGGACAAATACCAGAGCGTGCAAGGCCTGGCTCCCGGCGTGGACGTGTTCCACCGCCGCGAACTGGACCGCCTGCAAAAAGAGCTGCGTGAAACCGAAGGCACCACCGTGCTGATTCACGACCAGACCTGCGCCGCAGAAAAGCGCCGCCGGCGCAAACGCGGTGAATTCCCCGACCCGGCCAAGCGCGCCTTCATCAACGAAAAAGTGTGCGAAGGCTGTGGCGACTGCAGCAAGAAATCCGGCTGCCTGTCGGTGCTGCCGGTGGAAACGGCACTGGGCCGCAAACGCAAGATCGACCAGTCCAGCTGCAACAAGGACTACTCCTGCGTGGAAGGCTTCTGCCCCAGCTTTGTCACCGTGGAAGGCGGCACGCTGAAAAAGCAAAGCGGTGCCGCCGCCACGCTGGACAGCATGCCCACCCTGCCTGCGCCGCAGATTCCGGCGCTTGAAGACCCGTTCAGCATCATGATTACCGGCGTGGGCGGCACCGGTGTGGTCACCATCGGCCAGGTACTGGGCATGGCTGCTTATCTGGACAACAAGGGCGTTACCGTACTGGACATGGCAGGCCTCGCACAAAAAGGCGGCTCGGTGTGGTCGCACGTGCGTATTGCCAACAGCCAGCAGCAACTGCATGCCGTGCGCATTGCCGCTGGCGATGCCAACCTGGTGCTGGGCTGTGACCTGGTGGTCACCGCCGCGGAGGAAGCACTGGCCAAGATGCGCGAGGGCTTCAGCCACGCCATCGTCAACAGCTACGAATCCCCTACCAGCGCCTTCCTGAAAAACCCGGACGTACGCTTCCCCAGCCGTGCCATGAAGGATGCGGTAATCGAATCGGTCGGTGCCGGCCGCTTCTGGGAAGTCAATGCCACCCGTCTGGCCACCGCGCTGATGGGCGATGCCATTGCCAGCAATATGTTCATGCTGGGTTACGCCTGGCAGAAGGGCCTGGTGCCGGTCAGCGAAGAAGCGCTGATGGAAGCCATCCGCCTGAATGGCGCTGCGGTGAAATTCAATCAGCAGGCCTTTATCTGGGGGCGTCATGCCGCCCACGATCCGGGCCGGGTGGAAGCACTGACCAACCCGTCTTCCGTGGTGCAGTTTGTTCCACGTGAAACGCTGGATGGCGTACTGCATCACCGCGCCAAGGAACTGCTGAACTACCAGAACCAGGCGCTGGCCGAGCGTTACAAAGCGCTGGTGGGCAAGGTTCAGGCAGCGGAACAGGCGCTGAACCCGGCCAGCAGCAGCCTGTCGCTGGCGGTGGCCCGTGCCTACTTCCATGTGCTGGCCTACAAGGACGAATACGAAGTAGCCCGCCTGTACACCGATGGCGACTTCCTGCGCGAGCTTGCCAGCCAGTTCGAAGGTGATTACCAGCTGCGTTTCCATATTGGTGCCAGCTGGGTGACCGGTGGCGTGGCCAAGAAAATCGCCTTCGGCCCCTGGCTGTTCAAGGGCATGAAGTTGCTGGCCAAGCTGCGCTTCTTGCGTGGCACTGCACTGGACCCGTTTGGCTGGCAGAGCGACCGCAAACTGGAACGCCGGCTGATTACCGAGTTCGAGCAACTGGTTGACGGCCTGCTATCTGGTTTGAGCCTGGACAATCTGGCAACGGCTACCGAGCTGGTGAAGCTATACGAAGGCGTGCGTGGCTTTGGTCATGTCAAGGAAGCGGCCTATCGTCAGGCCAGTGACAAACAGAAAACCTTGCTGGAGCAGTTTCGCCAGCAGGCAGGCAAACGCAAGGTAGCCTGATGGATTTGTGAGTGTTGTAGCAGTAAAGAGAGGGTGGTTCAGGCGCGGATGACATCATCCGCGCCCTTTTTTTGATCAAAAAATCCCGGTTCTGGTGAATCACTGCACTGTTTCAAGGCAGTGCCGATGCGACAAAAGCCTCGCTGGGCCATCAGGACAGCATCAGGCTCAGGCGGCGCGCTTCATCCAGCGCCTGGTCCACACCATTGTATTCATCCTGCCAGACCCAGATGCCATGGACCGCATCCAGCGCCTCCACCAGCCACAGCCGGCCATTGCTGCCCAGTGCCACCTGACGGGCACGCACCGGACGACGGTAGTTGAACATCACGATATCACTGGTTTTTTGCACAGCGGGGGTATGCTTGCGCGGGCTTGAAAAGAAGGGCATGGCGAAACCTCCTGTTGGGCGATATGCCACTGTTGGTACAGCAAATGCCGTGCCAGCTTTGTGCAAGGCAACATGAAAAGCCGGCGCAGCCGTCTGATCACAAGCTGCACAGTTTTTGACGTCCGCTTGCCTGCGGCTTAGCATGACCCATTGCCCCACGGGAACCGCGTGCATGGAAAACCGCAAACTCGCTGTACTGATTGACGCCGACAATGCCCAGGCCAGCCTCACCGCCGAACTGCTGGCCGAAGTGGCCAAATACGGCACGGCCATTGTCAAGCGCGCCTATGGCGACTGGACCACCACCCAGCTCAAGAGCTGGAAAGAGGTGCTCCACAAACACGCCATTCACCCCATTCAGCAGTTTGCCTACACCAGCGGCAAGAACTCCACCGACTCGGCCCTCATCATCGACGCCATGGATTTGCTGTACACCGGCAACTTCGATGGCTTCTGCCTGGTGTCATCCGACAGCGACTTCACCCGGCTGGCGACCCGCCTGCGCGAAGGCGGGCTCACTGTCATCGGCATCGGCGAAAAATCCAAGACACCGCGCCCCTTCATCGCCGCCTGCGACAAGTTCGTGTTTACCGAAATCCTGCGCCCGGAAAAAACACCGGAGGTGGCAGTCAGCAGCGACAAGCCCAAGACACGCAGCACGCGCCAAAGCAAGAGCAAACCCGCAGCACCCAGGGACATCCACCCGCTGCAAGCCATGTTCACCTCTGCCATCGACGCGGTGGCACGGGAAAGCGGCTGGGCAGAATTATCAGCAGTTGGGTCTTACATCGCCAAGAACGACCCTTCGTTCGACCCGCGCAATTACGGCCATTCGCGCCTGTCGCAAATGGTGAAAAAACTGGATTTCCTCACCGTGCAGGAGCAGCGCAACGGCTCCAAGCTGCACAGTGAAATCCGGCTCAAGGAAATCGACAGCAGCGAGACGGCCAACAACACGGCGGCAAAGCCGGACAGCCCAGAGTCAGCCAGCACCGGCAAGCCGGCCAGCGTGCGTAAAAAACGCAGCCCGCGCAAGAAAACCGATACCCCGGCCGAACAAGGCTGAAACAGACTATCGGCCGTGGCACTGCCCTGCCCGGCCACCAAGCAAGCAAGAGGAGAAACCATGCAAATTCGTGATGCCAAGCTGGAAGATCTGGCCGTCATCCTGGATATCTACAACGAGGTGATTGCCACCTCCACCGCCATCTACAATGACGACCCGCTCAATCCCGGCGAGTTTGCCGTCTGGTTCCAGGACCGTCTGGCCGCAGGCTATCCGGTCCTGGTAGCCGAAGAAAACGGCGAAATCCTGGGCTTTTCCAGTTTTGGCGATTTCCGCCCGCGCCCCGGTTTCCGCTTTACCGTGGAGCACAGCGTGCATCTGGCCCCGGCCGCCCGTGGCAAGGGCATTGGCAGCGCTCTGGTCAGCGCCCTGTTCCCGCGCGCGCAGACGCTGGGCAAGCACACCATGCTGGGCGCGGTGGATGCCGCCAATGAAGGCTCGATCCGCTTTCACGAGAAACTGGGCTTCATCAAGGTGGGTGTACTGCCGCAGGTGGGCTTCAAGTTTGGCCGCTGGCTGGACCTGGTCTACATGCAGAAATTCATCGACGGCCAGAGCGAAGGCCCGGCCTGATCAACAAGCTGGCTGCCTGGCAGGCAGCTTTCCCGTCTACTCCCTTTCTCCCGCCCTTGCCCTGTAAGGGAGGCGGGAATAAAGAAAAACGCCGCAGTTTCCTGCGGCGTTTTCTGTTCTGCTACTGCGCTGTTGAAACAGCGTCCGTTCTTGAAGTTCTCTATTCTCTGCCTCTGCACGACTTAGCGCACGACTGCAACAATATCCTTACTGAACACCTTTTCGCAATACTTGCATTTCATTTTCACGTCCTTGGATTGTGCGCGTACCGAGAAAAAGCTCTTCACCGGTTCGGCATGCGAGATGCAATTGGAGTTGGGGCAGGCAAAAATGCCTTCGATGCTTTCCGGCAATTCCAGCTTGTGCTTCTTCACCACTTCGAAGTTGTCGATCACGTTCACCGTGGCCTTGGGGGCAAACAGGGCCAGTTCGTTGGCCTGCTCTTCGGTCAGCGCCACGTTTTCCACCTTGATGATGTCCTTGGCACCCATGTGGCGCGAGGACAGGTTCAGGCCAACGGTAATGCGCTCGCCGGTTTCGGCCAGCTTGAACAGACGCAGGATGTTGACGCCCTGCCCGGCCGGGATGTGGTCGATGACGGTGCCTTGTTTCAGGGCTTCGACGGTACGGGTGTATTGCATGATGTTTCCTTCCCTGATTTAGACGGTTTCGTTCAGTACCAGCGACAGCAGCGCCTGACGGGCATACACACCGTTCTTGGCCTGCTCGAAGTAATAGGCATGCGGGGTGGCATCCACATCCACGGTGATTTCATCCACACGCGGCAGCGGGTGCATCACCTTCATATTGGTACGCGCGGTCTTCAGCATGTCGGCACGCAGCACGAACTGGCCCTGGATTTTCTTGAACTCGGCTTCGTCAAAGCGCTCGCGCTGCACGCGGGTCATGTACATGATGTCCACCAGCGGAATCACATCGTCCAGGCTGTCCACCAGGGTGTATTCAATGCCCTTTTCGTCCAGCTCTTCGCAGATGTAGTCCGGCATGGCCAGCTGTTCCGGCGCAACAAAGTAGAAGCGCGCGCCAAACAGCGACAGTGCCTGGGTCAGCGAATGCACGGTGCGGCCGTATTTCAGGTCGCCGACAAAGGCGATGGTGAGGTTTTCCAGCGTGCCCTGGGTTTCACGGATGGTGAACAGGTCCAGCAGGGTTTGCGTGGGGTGCTGGTTGGAGCCGTCGCCACCGTTGATCACCGGTACGCTGGAGAACTCGCTGGCCAGTCGCGCCGCGCCTTCCTTGGGGTGGCGCATCACCACGGCATCGGCATAGGAGCTGATGATCTTGATGGAGTCGGCCAGGGTTTCACCCTTCTTGGCGCTGGTATTGCCACCGTCGGCAAAGCCGATGATATCGCCACCCAGGCGCTGTACCGCGGTTTCGAAGGACAGCCGGGTACGGGTGGACGGCTCGAAGAAACAGCTGCCCACCAGCTTGCCTTGCAGCAGGTCGTTGCGCGGATTGCGTTTGAGCTTGCCCGCCGTTTCAACCACGAGTTCAAGCTCCTCGCGTGAGAAATCCGGGATGGAAATGATGTGTTTCCGATAGAGCGGGTTTGCCATGATAGGGGTCCTTGGTTCTGCGAATTCTGCGAATGTTGTTTTGCCCATAAAAAAAAAGCCCCTGAGCAATCAGGAGCTTTTTTTCTGGAATAGCCGGGGTTCGGGAACAGTCAGGCCTTGCAGCAACGCTTTTGCGCCACCGTCGCGGGTGGTGGTGAGGCGGGTGACAACAACTGCAAATGGCGACAAGACGGCTCCTCCGAACAAACCCCGCGATTCTAATCCCAAACCTTGCGCTTGATAAGAGCGGTGTCGCATTTTGCCAATTCCATGACCCCAGGCATGTTAATCGGCCAATTCAGCGCTCAAACAAAACGCCACCCCGGAAGGTGGCGTTGTCATCATCGGCCGGCAATCAGCAACTAGAGCTTGAAGTGGCTGACCAGGCTTTCCAGGTTGGCGGACAGCTCGCGCAATTGCGTCACCGAATCGGACACCTGCTGCACCACATCGGCATTGCTTTGTGCCATGGCGCTGATGCGTTCCACGTTCTGGGCAATTTCCTGGCTGGCCGAGGATTGCTCACGGGTGGAAGCGGCAATGTCCACAATGCTGGCCACCAGAACCTGGCTGCGACCCAGCACGGTATTCATCGCCGCATTGGCTTCGGCGGCAATCTCCACGCTCTGGCTGACCTGATCGCGGCTGTTTTTCACATCTGCCACTGCGTCGCGCGTTTCGCTGCTGATGGCATTGACGATGCGGGAGATCTGCACCGTGGCTTCGGCAGTACGGCCCGCCAGGTTACGCACCTCGTCGGCCACCACGGCAAAGCCGCGGCCCATTTCGCCAGCACGTGCGGCTTCAATGGCTGCGTTCAGCGCCAACAGATTGGTCTGGTCTGCGATGTCCTTGATCACCCGTACGATGGTGCTGACTTCTTCGGAGCGTTCGCCCAGCCCGTTCATGCGTTCGGCCAGCGCTTGCATGCTGCTTGTCATGCGCTCGATCTCGCCGGTGATGCGGGTGACCGTAGCCACGCTTTGCGTGGTCAGCTCGCCGGTTTCACGCGCGGTGTGCTCGGCTTCTTCGGCGGTATCGGCAATATGGTGCACGCTCACGGTAACCTGCTCGACCCCGGCCGCGGTGGCACTGGCGGCATCGGTCTGGCTGGCGGACGCCTGCTGCACCTGGCTGGCGGATTCGGCCAGGCTGGCAGCAGCAACGCTGACTTCGTGGCTTTGCTGGCGCACTTCGATGAACATCTCGCGCAGGCTGTCGATGAAGCGGTTGAAGGCATCGGCAGTACGTCCGATTTCATCGCGGTTGGCAATCTGCATGCGCACGGTCAGGTCGCCACGGCCGGAGGCCAGCTGGTCCATGGTGTCGGCCAGTTTGTTGAGCGGCCGGGTCAGGGTGCGGACCACGGCGGTCAATACCAGCAGGATCACCACCAGCGCCACCACGCCAATCAGGATGGCCGTCAGCGATTGCCTTTTCGCATCGGCAGTAATGGCTGCCGTGGGGATGGAAACACCCAGCGTCCAGAACTGGCCGGTATCGCCTACTTTGACTGGCTGGAAGAAATGGGTGAAGCCGCCATGCTCAAAAATAAAGGACTCGCCCTTCTTGATCTGATCCAGATGGCTGGCCAGCGCATCTTCCTTGGGCACGGGCTTACCCAGGAGATCGGGCTTGTCGGACACCACGTACAGCCCGCCTTCGGACACCATGCGCACATAGCCGGTTTCAAACGGGTGGATGGCGCCAAAGCGCTTTTGCAGCTGGTCCAGTGCCACGTCGGTGGCCGATACGCCGAGCATCTTGCCGGCGGCATCCTTCATCACCACGGCCAGCGAGCTTTCCAGCACCATCTTGCCCTGTACTTCATAAGGGTAAGGCTCGGTAATGGTGTCGCGGCCACGCTGTTTGGGCACGAAGTAGAAATCACCCCAGCCCGATTTTTCGTAGTCCGGCTGATAGGTTTCCGGGTGGTCCTTGAACTTGGGAAATTCCTTTACCCGGTCGGCGGACATCATCACGTCCATCTGCGCCTTGCCCTGGGCATTCTTGGTGATGTAAGGCTGATAGCGCCCGGTGGGGTCATGGCGCGGCCAGTCCAGGCGGAAGGCATTATCGTTGCCATCAAAGGCATTCGGTTCCCACAACATCCACAGGCCAACCGAGTGCGGGGCACCATCCAGCAATTGCTGGATCATGTTGTCAGCCAGCTTGCGGTCTGGCGCGGCCACCCGCTTGATCCCCAGAATGCTGTCGGCCAGATGATGTGGCAGGGTGAAGCCCTGATTGAAATCGCCTTCGGCATCCTTGGCGTAACTGCTGGCCTGCTCGGAAGCCAGCTTGTAGCCCACATCAACGGCTGCCGAATAACTTTGCCATGCAATCAGGCCTATCATCACCGCAAAACCCACCGCGATGGCTGCCGCAGCCACCACGATGATGCGTGTACTCAGATGACCCCACTTTTCCGTCGCCATACTCGTTTCCCCGAATCCAGTTGTGATGGTTGCGCTGGCTGTTTAGCTGCATGTTTTTAGTCGCATACCCTCTAGCATAATGGGGTAAAACCATCTTTGCTGCCGTAATTTGTGATCATAAACCTATAAATCACATCGGCATAGCACGGCCCTGCCTTATTAATGACAAATTGATTTACATATTGATAACAAAGAATTAGGGCGCGGTTCTGGCTTCCAGTTCGGTCAGCCAGTGCATGGCCTGGCTGTTGCTTTCTCCGCACATTTCAGCAGATGGCTGGAGGCCGGCGCAAACGGCGGGCCGCTCCGGATGACCGAACAGCAGGCACAGATTGTCCGCGCTCAACTGGATGCAACGTACGCCGGCAGGCTTGCCCGAAGGCATGCCCGGAATGGGAGAGGAAATGGATGGCGCGATGCAGCAGGCACCGCAATGGAGACGGCATTGCATGGAAACAGGGGGTACAGGGGCAGGAAAACGGGCCACCATACCACAAAGCAGATGCAAGCCAACTGTCAATCGGACACAGATAATTTACAATAACGGAAAACATCTTTCCGCGATTTACGGAACACCAAGCAACAGCCTCCCGCTGCCAACAAGTTTAGAGCACACGAAATGATCAAGTGCATCGACGTGTCCGACCTCAAGGTTGGCATGTACATTCACGACCTGAACTGCGACTGGATGTCTCACCCGTTTCTGCTGAAACGTTTTCTGGTCAAGGATGAAGCCGCAATCCGCAAGATTGCCGATGCGGGTATCCACGAAGTCTACATCGATACCGGCAAAGGGCTGGACCTGCCTCATGCCCCCACCATTTCCGAAGTCAAACACAAGCTGGAACAGGAAATCATCGACCTGGCCAGCCGCGAAGTGCCAACCGAACGCCGGGTGGATGCCGCAGCCGAATACGGCCGTGCACAGCTGATTCACAACGAAGCCAACCTGATCGTGCGCAGCATCTTGCAGGATGTGCGCCTGGGCAAGCAGGTGCAGCTGGAAATGGTGGAGCCGTCCATCGAAAAAATGACCTCCTCCATCCTGCGCAACGGCGGTGCGCTGCTGTCGCTGTGCCGCATCAAGGACAAGGACAATTACACCTTCCAGCATTCGGTCAGCGTCGGCGCCCTGATGGTGAGCTTTTGCAATGCAATGAACATGAGCCGTGAGGTGATTCACCATGCCGGCATTGGCGGCATGCTGCACGATATCGGCAAGATGAAAGTACCGGACAGCATTCTCAACAAGCCGGGCAAGCTGACCGAACAGGAATTTGCGGTAATGAAATGCCATGTGGTGGAGAGCAAGCAAATCCTGCTCTCTACCCAGGGCATCTCCGATACCGCGGTGAAAGTAGCCGCCCAGCACCACGAACGGCACGATGGCAGCGGCTACCCCGAAGGACTGAAAGGCGAGGAAATCTCCCAGCTGGGGCAGATGGCAGCCATTGTCGATGTGTACGATGCGCTGACTTCGGACCGCTGCTACCACAAGGGCATGTCGCCGACCGACGCCCTGCGCAAGATTTTCGAGTGGTCCAAGTTCCACTTCAACCCGGTGCTGGTGCAGGCCTTCATGCGCTGTATCGGCATTTATCCCATCGGCACCCTGGTGCGGCTGGAAAGCGGCAAACTTGGCGTGGTAATCGAACAGAATGACAATAATCTGGTATCGCCCAAGGTGAAGGTGTTTTTCAGCACCAAGAGCAATACCTACATCCCGCCGGAGGTGGTGGACCTGTCGCGCTGCATGGGGGCCGGCGGGGCAGACAAGATCGTCAGCCATGAATCGCCCACCAAGTGGCGCATCGACCCGCTGCGTTTTCTGTGAATGCAAAAAAGCCCTGAATCTTCAGGGCTTCAGGCTGCCAACAAGGTTATCTGGTGCAATTGCACCGGCCCCGGCAAAGCCGGGTCTTCCGACGGAGTGATGACTTCCGCAGCCTTCCCATCTGTTCCCTTTCCCCCGCCCTTTCCCGGCCAATTGAAGAAGGTGTGCCTCGCTTTCTGTTCAGAAAGCGAGAAGTGTTTGTCAATCATCAGAAGCCCGGAATCATATTCAACCCTGACGCACCACCATCGCGTGCTCGGGGCTGGGGAAACCGGCCTCGGCCAGCGCTTCGCGAATTACCCGGTTGCTGTCGAAATACACCTGCCAGTAGTCGGCAGGCTGGCAATAGGGACGCACAGCCAGTACCGGGCCCAGGTTGGTGAATTCAAGCAGGGCAACCGTGGGCGCAGGCTCGGCCAGCACATTGGGAATGGCGGCAATCTTTTCCCGCAGCAGGCTGATGGCCTGGCCATGATCGGCACTGCCGGCCAGCTGGGCTTTCAGATCCACCCGGCGATAGTGGTTGGCGCTGAAATTCTGGATATTGTCGGAAAAAATCTTGTTGTTGCCGATCAGGGTCATCACATTGTCGGGGGTGTCGATGATGGTGGAAAACAGCCCCACCTCACGCACCGTGCCGCTGATACCGGCCACACTCACCACATCGCCCACCTTGAAGGGACGCAACACCACCAGGAAGATGCCGGCGGCAAAATTGGCCAGCAAGCCACTCCAGGCGAGGCCAATTGCCACGCCGGCAGCGCCGATGATGGCGGCAAAGCTGGCCGTCTGTACGCCAAAGAAGCCCAGCATGGCAATCACCAAGACCACGGTCAGGCTGACGGACAGGAAGGAATGCGCGTAACGGCGCAAGGTGGGGTCCAGTTTGCGCGCCACCAGCTGTTCATCCATCAGGCGGCCTGCCAGGCCGATGAACCAGCGGCCCACCACCCACAGCACGATGGCCGAAACGATATTGATGCCGGCTTGTACCGCCAGATCACCCCAGTGAGTCCAGTTGATGTCTGTCATGGCTATCCTATTTAAGCTGTTGGTAGAAAACACTTAAAAATAGAATGAGCGCCGACAAAATGCCAGCCAGCACGGTCTGGCCGTGAGAATGGCTTATGGCAACAGGCTGCGCAGTTGCTGGCAGGTATCGCCAATACCTGCCTGTATGGTCAGGTCGAACACCCGGTCCATGCGGGTGGGCGTGTAGTTGATCAGTGCCGTCATCACCCCGGCATGGGCGGCTTCCAGCGGGATATGGTTGACCGGGGAAACTTCCAGTGACGAACCCAGCACCAGCAGCAGATCCGCCGACACGGCCACGTCAAAAGCATGCTCGATCAGCGGTACCGGCTCGCCATACAGCACCACGTCCGGCTTGAGCACGTCCATGCAGTAAGTACACAGCGGCAGCACATGGTGATTGATGTATTCCAGCCCTTGCTGTCGCCCGCAGGACGGGCAGCTGGCCATGCGCAAGGTGCCGTGCAACTCGGAAACATGACGGCTGCCCGCCACGCCGTGCAGGCCGTCGATATTCTGCGTCAGTATCGACACCTGCTTGCCGGTTTCTTCCAGCCAGGCCAGAAACCGGTGTCCGGCATTGGGCTGGTAATTGCCCAGCAGCTTGGTGTGGAACAACTGCTTGAAGCTATGCCAGAAGGCTTCGGGGTCGGCACGGAAGTAATCGATGGACACCAGCTCCTCCAGCTGCATGCCCTGCTGCCACAAGCCCTTGGCCGAGCGGAAGTCCGGAATGCCCGATTCGGTGCTCATGCCGGCACCACTCAGTACCACGATATGCCCAGCCTGCCGGATGGCACTGGCCAGTTGCATGATGTCCTGCTGCATTTACTGTCTCCTGCACCTGCTTTTTATTGTTGCCAAGCTTAGTCGTGCATTGCTGTCACAGGCAAAAATCCAATGCAGCAAGCTTGCCCGACATCAAGCCGCTGGGGCATCTGCCGCCGGTGCCGGGTACTTGATGGCGTTCTTTTGCAATTTGTCACGCACGGCAGCATTGATATCCAGCTTCAGCACGCTGGCCAGCCGCACCAGATACAGCAGCACATCGGCCACCTCTTCCTGCAAATGGGTGAAGCGGGCCGGGTCGTCTGCCAGTCGTGCCACTTCCTCGTCGGTCAGCCACTGGAAGATTTCCGCCAGCTCACCCACCTCCCCGGTCAGGGCCAGCATCAGGTTGCGCGGGGTGTGAAAGCGCTGCCAGTCGCGTTCGTCGGCAAAACGCTGCAAGGCGGCTTCCAGTGCGGCGGTTTCTATCAGAGGCGGTTGTGCCATACGCTTGCTCCTGCAATGACGGTTTCACGTGAAACCGCACTGCCATATCAAAACAAAACGCCCGCAGCAAATTGCGGGCGTACCTGGGTTTGCTACCGTGGGTTCAGCGCAGCAGGCCTTCGTCCTTCAGCGCAGCCTGTACCGCTGGTAGTGCATGAACCCGGTTCATGAAGGCGCTGATGGCCGGGAAGTCTTCCAGCGAACGATGCACCATGTGCGCCCAGTTCAGGCAGGTAAACAGGTAGGCATCCGCCACGCTGAAGTCATCGCCCAGCAGATAAGGCGTTTTTGCCAGCTGGGCTTCAATCACGCCAAAGCGGCCACGCAGCTTGTCCCAGGCGGCATTCTTCACCTCATCGCTGCCCGGATAGAACAGCGGAGAGAAACTCTTGTGAATCTCGGTGGCGGTGTAGTTCAGCCATTCTTGCAGACGGTAGCGCGCCAGTGTGCCATTGGCCGGAGCCAGTTTGCGTTCCGGCACCAGATCGGCAAGGTACTGCACAATGGCCACCCCTTCACTCAGCACCGTGCCGTCTTCCAGCTGCAAGGCCGGTACATAGCCCTTGGCATTGATACTGGCAAACTCGACACCGCTGGCGGTCAGGTGCGGGTTAACGCGCAGATTCACCTTTTCCACCGAAAACGGCAGACCGCTGGCATGCAGCACGATATGTGGCGACAGGGAGCAGGCTCCCGGCGAGTAGTAGAGTTTCATCCCATCTCCTGATCAACAGAACGCGCAACAAGGTGCCATTACGGTAGCGGCACCGCCATCTACTGCAATTGGGGCAGCTTCGCCTCATTTTCAAGCTGCCATGCCGTCATCACTTCTGTCGCGCCGAAAACAGCCTGGGCCGCATGTCCTTGCCGGCCGTGCTGGACGGGCGGGTTTTCATTTCGACAAACAAGGCTTCCACCTGGCTGCGCGCCCACGGCGTGCGGCGCAGGAAAACCAGGCTGGACTTGATGCTGGGCTCGTGATTGAAACAACGGATGGCGATGCGCCGCCCCAGTTCCGGCCAGCCAAAATGTTCCACCAGCGCCTGCAGTATCTTTTCCAGCGTCATGCCGTGCATCGGGTCGGCGGACTGTTTTTCACTCATGCCTATCATCCTGTTATGGACAGCAAACACGCTGCTGCCAGAGAAACCGACGCAGTGTAGCCCCGCCCGCGACAAACAGCCAGCAGACTGCTGCTTGACACGAATTTGCATGTTTCATCATTGCTAACAATTGGCTGATGGTAGGCAATATTTGGCTGACATCTGTGTCTGATACTGCAAACGTCAACAATGACCTGCACGAGGAAACGCATCATGAAACTGATCAAATCGCTGTTGATTGTCGGCCTCCTGGGCGGCGCAGCTGCCACCACCGTTCATGCCATGGGCAATGATTGTCCGATGGGCGGCAAGGACATGTCCGCACACATGTGGCAGATGGACCCGGCCAAACGTCAGGCCATGATGGAACAACATCTGCACATGCTGCATGACAGGCTGAAAATCCAGCCGGCCCAGGAAGCCAGCTGGAAAAGCTATGTCGATGCCCTGAAACCGGCCGCCATGCCTGCCATGCCGCCAGCCAAACCGGATGCCACCCTGCCCGAGCAGCTGGATGGCCGTATCAAGATGATGCAACAACACCTGGACATGATGCAGCAGCATGCCGCTGCCACCAAGGCGCTGTACCAGAAGCTGAGCCCGGAACAGCAAAAGCTGTTCGACCAGGAAGCCCGGCGCATGCATGAAGGCATGCAGCGCCGCATGCCGCATCACCGTCCGGCATCCGCCCCCATGCCGAACAACTGAAAACGCGCGGATGGAACAGACCAGCCCCGGTAGCGTGTACGGCAGCTGGTCTGCCCGCCAGCCTTGCGCATGAGGAAAGCAATATGACAACGCTAGCGCGCATGACAAGCCTGGCCTTGCTGCTGGGCTGTGCCATCAGCGGCATCCCGGTCGCGCAAGCACACCCGCGCTTTTATGAAGGCCCACCGCTGATCAACCATTGGCATGACGGCTACTGGCATCACGGCTATTACCACGGCCAACTGGGCTGGTGGTGGATAGCCGGTGGCGTGTGGTACTGGTATGACGCACCGGTCTACCCCTATCCGGCGCCCTATCCGCCTGCCGTGGTGGTGGCTGCCCCGGCGGTACCGCCAGTGCCTCCGGCACCTGCCCCGGTGCAGGAAATACCCAGCCCTCCACCAGCCCAGGTCTGGTACTACTGCAAGGCGGCCAGGCAGTACTACCCCTATGTCAGCGAATGTCCCGGTGGCTGGAAGACTGTCCCGGCGCAGCCACCCAAATAATCCAGGAAGCAAGATCATGAACAAACTGCTGTGGTTGCCATTGACGGCAATCGGGCTGACGGCATGCAGTACCGTGCCGCTTGGTCCGACAGTGGCGGTGATGCCTGCCCCCGGCAAACCCTTTGATGTGTTTGCCCAGGAAGAACAGCAATGCCGCCAGTATGCGGAGGCAAGCAGCGGCGGCAGCAGCGCCGATGCCTCCACCAGTGCCATGGCCGGCAATATGGCGCTGGGCACGGTTGTCGGCGCTGCCGCAGGTGCGCTGATGGGTGGCCATCAGGGTGCCGGTGTCGGCGCCGGCGCGGGGCTGATTGCCGGCACGGCAGCCGGTAGTGGTGAGGCACGCTACAGCGGCCACGATGCCCAGTATCGCTACAACCTGGCTTACAGCCAGTGCATGTATGCCAAGGGCAATCAGGTTCCCGGTCAGCAGCGTTACAGCTCGCCCTACTATCCGCCACCGCGTCTGCCCTGATCTGGCAGTAAAAGACAAAGGGGCTGGTCTGTCAGACCAGCCCCTTTCCCATTTCACACCGGCTCAGCACATCAGCGGCTGAACCATTTGTCGCCAAAGTTCACCAGCAGCACACCAGCCACCACCAGCGCCGCGCCCGCCAGTCGCGGCAGGTTGATGTCACGCAGCGGCATGGCCAGCCAGCCAAAGCGGTCGAACAGCAAGGACGCGCACACCTGCCCGGCAATGATCAGCGACAGCATGGCCGCCACACCCAGCCGGGGTGCCAGCAAGGTGGTGCCGAATACGAAAAACGCGCCCAGCAGGCCGCCGATGAACATCCACCACTCGCCGCGTGCCAGCTGGCTCAGGCCGCTGAATTTCTGCCCGCTGAACACAGCCAGCAAGGCCAGGCTGATGGTGCCGACCGCAAAGGAAATCATCGCCGCCAGCACCGTACTGCCGCCCAGCAACAGTTTGAGCTGATTGTTGACCGCAGCCTGCAAGGGCACCACCACACCGATGGCAAAGGCCATCAGGGCAAAAACCGGATTCATGTCTGTCCTTTGCTTGGAAACGAGCGCGGTTTCACGTGAAACCGCTGCCACATCAGCCAGATAGCTTCACCGCCTGTACCGGGCGGGCGGCCTTGGGATTACGGGTATAAGCGCAAAAGCCCGGCTTGGGGCCGACCTTGGGATGGTTACGGCAGGTATTGGGTCGCCGCTCGTAGATGGTGCACAAACGGGTTTGCTGGTCCAGATACTGGCAATCACCATTGGCACGCCGCGCCAGGGTGAAAATGCCGTGCTTGAAATTGAAATGCTGGATAACCCGCTGCTTTTCCAGCCGCTTGGCAATGTTCTTGATCGGCTCTTCCAGCTCGAATTCGTCCACCACGCCCATGCGTACCAGGTCCGGCAGGCGCACTTCCACCGGCATCGAGCAGCAACTGCCCATGCAATCGCTGCACAGGCCATTCTTGTACTTGACCCAGGTTTCCAGTCTTTCGATATCCGCCATCTTGCCTGCCTTATTGCGGACGTTGCTTGAAGAAAGTCAGCGGTGCGGTATACGGCACTTCGCTGGGGGCCGGTGCTTTCAGGATGTGCTTTTTCATCTTGCCCATCACATGCATTTCACAGGGGCGGCACTCAAACTTCAGTGTGTAGGTTTCATTGCCGGATTTCAGCGTCATCGGCTCGGCGCGCACCTGACCCATCACCCCCTTCACGCCCTTGGCCTGCTTGGGGCACAGATTGTAGGAGAAGCGCAGGCAGTGCTTGGTAATCATCAGGCTGACTTCGCCCTCTTCCTGATGCGCCTCGTAGGCGGCGTCGATCACCTCCACACCGTGCTTGCGGTAGAACTGCCAGGCCAGCTGGTTGTAGACATTGGCCAGATAGCTCAGCGTCTTTTCCGGATATTCCACCGGGGGCTCCACCGCCAGCTTGCGCGGCGGACGCACCCAGGCGCTCAGGCGGGCCTGTTCCAGCTGCTCGATGGCCTCGCGGCGCAAGGCATTGATGGCGGACGCGGGTACAAACCACGGCTGGCTCAGGTTGAGTGCCACATCATTGGCCACGAACATGGTATTGCCCAGCTTGGCCAGGTTGTCACGCAGGCCACTTTCCGCCTTGGCGGCATCCTTGGCCGGTTCCAGTGCCAGCAGCGCGCTGACGCTGGCACTACAGCCATCCTCATCGGTCACGGTCAGGCGCAGGCCGTCGGCCTGTTCGTCAAGGGTCAGCCACACGCCTACCTTGCGTTCGGCGGACTTCTTCAGCAGGGCCAGCTCCCAGGCGTGGTCGCGGTTGCGGCACAGGTCGGTTCCCGGCTTGAGCCCTTGCAGCAAAGCCGGATCATTCGGCTGGCAACGCCACAGCAGGTCGCCGCCCGGCACATGGCCGATCTGCTTCACGGTATTGAGCTGCATGCCCACCACTTCACGCTTTTTCATGAAGTTGATGCCGTCGCCATTGCTCATGGTTTCCGGGGTGGCAATCTCCAGCCAGTCCGGCCCCACCTTGTGCACCACACCCAGCGCCACACCAACGAATTTGGGCGAATCAAAGGCGCCGATGTCAATCTTGCGGCCGGTGGCAAAGTAGTCGGTGCTGCCACGGTGGAAGGTCTTGTCCGGGTCCGGTGCGAAGAAGATTTCGCTGCTGCCGCTGGAGGCGCGCGCCAGTTCCGGGCGACGTTCGATGATTTCATCCAGCAGCAGACGGTAGTGCGCGGTGATGTTCTTCACATAACTCACGTCCTTGTAGCGGCCTTCGATCTTGAGCGAACGCACACCGGCATCCAGCAGCGCTTCCAGGTTCTTGCTCTGGTTATTGTCCTTCATCGACAGCAAGTGCTTGTCGAAGGCCACTACACCACCGTCCTTGTCAGTCAGGGTGTAAGGCAGGCGACAGGCTTGCGAACAGTCGCCACGGTTGGCGCTGCGGCCAGTGTCGGCATGGCTGATGTAGCACTGGCCGGAGAAGGCCACGCACAACGCGCCGTGGATGAAGTATTCGATGGTGGCGGCATCGCCCACGCGGGCGGCAATGCGCTTGATGTCGGGAATGCTCAGTTCCCGTGCCAGCACCAGTTGTGACAGGCCGGCATCGGCCAGAAAACGTGCCTTGTCGGCATCGCGGATATCGCACTGGGTGGAGGCATGCAGCTGGATGGGGGGCAGGTCCATCTGCAGGATGCCCATGTCCTGGATGATCAGCGCATCCACCCCGGCGTCGTATAGCTGCCAGATCAGCTTGCGCGCGGCTTCCAGCTCGGCGTCATGCAGGATGGTGTTGAGCGTGGCAAAAATGCGCGCATGGTAGCGGTGGGCAAACTGCGTCAGGCTGGCAATGTCTTCCAGGCTGTTGCTGGCATTGTGCCGGGCACCGAAACCGGGGCCGCCGATATACACCGCATCCGCGCCATGCAGGATGGCTTCACGGCCGATTTCGGCAGTTTTGGCGGGGGACAGCAGCTCGATCTGGTGCGACAACAGACTCATGACGATTCCTGACTTGTAAAAAGGGCTTTCCTGCAAGCAATACCAGTGGCAGGAAGGGGCGGAATTATAACGTAATCAGTGGCTTATAGATAGCAGCAACATATTGCAAGGCGGGAGCCATGTTGAGGAAACATGCAAGGGAAATGACAGGCTGATGACATGCTGCGCAGGCTTACTAAGTGCGCTTACTTAAAGTCAAAACAGCGCTTGGCATGACATGAGAATGGACGCTAAAACTAAATACCACAATAACACCACTCACCGCGCCACGGTGCTTTCAGGGGATTCACCATGCTGGACCGACTCACCATAGGGCAAAAACTGTTTGCCCTCATCTTGTTGCTGCAACTGGTTACGCTGGGCGTCGGCAGCTTTGGCTGGCTGACCCAGCAGAATATCCTTGCCGACTTTGCCACCACCTACAACGACAGGGTGGTATGCCTGAAGCAGCTGAAACAGGCTGGTGACAGCTATGCGGTCAATATCGTCGATGCCGCCCACAAACTGCGCGCCGGCAGCATGAGCGACAGCGACTTCCTGCACGGGCTGGATGCCGCACAGGCAACCCTGAAACAGCAATGGGGCAGCTATCGGGCCACCTACCTGACCGACGAAGAAAAAAGCCTGGCTGATGCCGCAGAAGCCGCCATGCACAATGCCGACGGACAGATCCGGCAATTGCGCCAGATCGTGCAAGGCCACGACCAGACCGCACTGCAGCAATTTGTCGACAAGAGCCTCTACCCTGCCATTGACCCCATCTCCAGCCGCATCGATGCGCTGATCGACCTGCAACTGCGCGTGGCGGCGGAAAACTTTGCCAAATCCCGACAACACGCCCGCGAGTTCTCCATCCTGTCCTTGCTGCTGATGTGCGCCGGCATTGTTGCAGGCGCAGTGGTGGCCACCATCATCATCCGCCGCCTGCTGGCGGAACTGGGCGGAGAGCCGCGTGATGTGGTGGCGCTGGCCAGCCGCATTGCCCAGGGCAACCTGGCGGAAAAGCTGCAAACGGATCAAGCCAGACAGGGCAGCATCGTGACGTCCATGGCCCACATGCAGACAGAGCTGATCCGCCTGGTACGCCATATCGACGGCATCACCGGCAAGCTCACCGTGCATGCCAGCGAACTGGCCAGCGCATCCGAACAGGTGGCGGTCAGTGCCGAAGAGCAAACCCGGGCCGCCTCGTCCATGTCCGCCTCGGTGGAACAGTTGTCGGTCAGCATTTGCTCGGTCAGCGACAATTCCCAGGATGTGGCCAAGGATGCCCGCATGTCCGGTGAACTGGCAGAAGCGGGTGAACAGGTGATTGTGGAAACACTGGGCACCATCCAGTCGGTGGCCGAGCTGGCGCAACAATCGCAGCAACAGGCCGACCTGATGGGCGACCGCTCGCAAAAGATTTCCAATGTGGTGGCGATGATCCGCGATGTGGCCGACCAGACCAACCTCTTGGCGCTCAATGCCGCCATCGAAGCCGCCCGCGCCGGCGAGCAGGGCCGTGGTTTTGCCGTGGTGGCCGACGAAGTGCGCAAGCTATCGGAGCGCACCGGCCAGTCCACCACCGAAATCAGCAGCATGATCCGCGAAATGCTGGAGAGCAGCGAACTGGTGATCAACAATGTGCACGCCACGGTGGAACGCATGGAAGCCGGGCTGCGTCAGGCCGGTCAGGCAAGGGATACGGTCAGCCGCATCAACGACAATGTGAACAGCATCAAGCAGTCGGTAAGTGCCATTTCGGTGGCACTGGCCGAGCAGCAGGCAGCCGGTAGCGGCATTGCCAGCAATGTGGAGCAAGTGGCACAGATGTCGGAAGAAACCAGTACCGCGGCCAATCAGACCGCCAGTTCTGCGAGTGCCATGGAGCAAATGGCACACGAACTGCAAGCCGCCATCAGCTATTTCACCCTGCCGCAAGCCGGCCAGCCGCTGCGTCAGCAGCAGCCACCAGCCGGTGCGGTACAACTTGCCCTGTCCCGCTGAAGCTGACACCGCGGGCCGCATGCAAAAGCGGGCAGTCGCCGTCTGGCCACTGCCCGCTTTGATTGAATTGCCAGGGTTTATTTCTGGCTCAGCAATACCGCCAGTTCGTCCACCGCCTCGGCCCATTCGGCGTCGCTGGCCAGCGCCTGACGCAAAAAGTCGGCCTGCGCCGGGTTCCAGAACGCTGCCTCGGGTAATGCCTGGCCTGGCTCCAGCCAGTGGCGGGCCAGAAACACCTTGATGGCGGTGACGTCGTTATCCAGCCCAAGCTGGGCGAATAGTTGTTCCAGCTGATGCTTGCCGGTATCCATGATCTTGTTTTCCTCTTGCTCCAGTGCAGAGGTGCAGGATGGCCCCATTTCACACCGGCATGCAATGCACAAATGCAGACTGCACCCATGCAGCGCAAGGGTTGTTGCCTGCTACCGACAGATGGCAAAGCACCAACAGCACGGGCCCCATCACCCGCACCGCCTTGATATAGTGTGTTCACCCACCACTTACGCCGCCCCTCATGACCCTGCATCTTTCACTCGCCCAGGCACGACTTCTGCATCTGGCTGCCCAGGGGCTGTTACAGCCAGCACGGCGCAAAGCCACGTCTGCTGATGTGCTGGCCGCCATCCGCCGCATGGCCTTGCTGCAGATAGATACCATCAGCGTGGTGGCGCGCAGCCCCTATCTGGTGCTGTTCAGCCGGCTGGGGCAGTACGACCCTGTCTGGCTGGATGACTGCCTGGCAGCGGGCAAGCTGTTCGAATACTGGGCGCACGAAGCCTGCTTTGTGCCACGCGAGGATTACCGCCTGCTGCGCCACCGCATGCTGGACCCAACGCAAATGGGCTGGAAATACCCGCAGCGCTGGCTGGAACAACACCAGCCGGCGGTAGACGCTCTGCTGCAGACAATCCGCACCCACGGCCCGGTGCGCTCTGCCGATTTCAAACGCAGTGACGGCAAAGGAGATGGCTGGTGGGACTGGAAGCCGGAAAAACGCCATCTGGAAGTGCTGTTCACGCTGGGACAGTTGATGGTGAAGGAGCGACGCAGCTTTCAGCGCGTTTACGATGTGGCAGAACGGGTGATGCCGGACTGGGACGATGCGCGCGACCTGCCAAGCCAGGACACAGCACAGCGCGACATGGTGCGCAACAGCTGCCGGGCGCTGGGTGTGGTCAAGGCGGGCTGGGTGGCGGATTACTACCGGCTGCGTCGGGGCAAGTACGACGCTTTGCTACACCAGCTGGCGGATGAGGGCGAGCTGATTCCCGCCCGTATTGAAGGCTGGCAGCACGATGTTTTCGTCCATCACAGCCTGCAGGCCGAACTGCAACAGGCTGCGGCAGGGAAGCTCAAATCCAGCCATAGCGCCGCGCTGTCACCGTTTGACCCGGTAGTGTGGGACCGCAAGCGCGCCAGCGAATTGTTCGGCTTCGATTACCGTATTGAATGCTATACCCCGGCCGCCAAGCGCCGCTTTGGCTATTTCGTGCTGCCGCTGCTCAACCGTGGCCGGCTGGTGGGACGCATGGATGCCAAGGCCCACAGACAGCAAGGCGTGTTTGAAATCAGGAATCTGTATCTGGAACCCGGCATCAGGCCCACCGCACAGCTATGCCGCGATCTGGCCGCCATGCTGCACAAACTGGCCGCCTGGCATGGCACACCACAGCTGGTGTTGCAGCAGGGCCCGGGCGAACTGGCCGCTTATCTTGAAACAAACTAGCCCAGCAGGATTTCGCTGTACTGGATCTGCGGCGTGATATCGGTGTAATTGGCGATATCGCCCTGCAATTGCGCTGCGATCGGCATGAAAGCACCCAGAAACGATTCCACCGATTCAAACTGCAACTGGCACAGCGCGGTGAAACTGGGGGTACTGCCCGGCTCGCTGCCGCTGATGCCCTTCTCCACCCGCATGTCCAGCAAGGCCGGAGCCAGCAGCTTGCTGGCCAGCGGCATGTGCTGTTGCAGGTAGTAGTCGAAATCGAAACGGGCAGTTGCGCTATACGGATAGAGAATACTGACGTTGATCATGACCATGTCCTTGGTGGTGAGGCCATCAGCATAATCGCATCGCCGCCCGCACTCCAGCCTCAGCCCACCTGTTTGCGGTACTGGATGAAGCCCAGGTTTTCTGCCAGCCGGTCGTATAGCTGGCGCGCCGTGGCATTGCTTTCATGGGTGAGCCAGTACACCCGGCTGCAGCCGGCATCTGCCGCATAGGCATACACCTGCTCGATCAGCGCCCGTCCGGCCCCCGTGCCGCGCACATCAGGTTGTACATACAAATCCTGCAGATAACAGTAATTGCCCGGCGTCCAGCTACTGCGATGCAGTACCGTATGTACCAAACCTACCGCCTGCTCACCCTGCCAGGCCAGCCAGGCCTGCATCGGTTCGGCCGCATCGAGAAAGCGCTGCCAGGTAATGGCGGTATCCGCTTTGCTCTGGCTGCTGTGATAAAAATCCAGATAGCCCTGCCACAAGGGCAGCCAGGCAGCAAAATCGTCGGCGGCAAGCGGGCGGATGGAAACGGCTTGGGTCATGGCACTCTCCTGTGGATAAGCCATTATGCTGCACGGCTTATGGCTCCTTGAGCAGAGCCAGTGAACATAAGATGGATGGAACCACTTTGCCAAGTAGCAAGCTGCTTATCCACAGCAAGATGCAGAGCTATCATTTATCCACAGTCAGCCTTCCTTCATCAAGTCATTGAAATTCAATGCCTTTGATTCTGCACATCAGCATGTCCAGCAATCCCGACTCTTTCTTGCAATGCAGACTGAACACCAGCAGCAGGCTGCGCGCATCGCCGATGGTTGTGGATAAAACCCGGACACAAAAAACGGCAGCCGCAGCTGCCGTTTTTTCCAGACCTGTGGATAAGTCAGGTGATGAACAGGATCAGATCTTGTCGTACAGCTTGGCCCCACCCTTCACAAACTCCACCGACTTCACTTCCATGCCCTTCTGCAGCGCAGCTTCATCGCTGATGCCCTGCTGGGCGGCAAATTCGCGCACATCCTGGGTGATTTTCATGCTGCAGAAATGCGGGCCGCACATGGAACAGAAGTGCGCCACCTTGGCACTGTCCTTGGGCAGGGTTTCGTCGTGGAAGCTGCGCGCCTTGTCCGGGTCCAGGCCCAGATTGAACTGGTCTTCCCAGCGGAATTCGAAACGCGCCTTGGACAAGGCGTTATCGCGAATCTGCGCGCCGGGGTGGCCCTTGGCCAGGTCGGCGGCATGGGCGGCCAGCTTGTAGGTGATGATGCCTTCCTTGACGTCATCCTTGTTGGGCAGGCCCAGGTGTTCCTTCTGGGTGACGTAGCACAGCATGGCAGTGCCATACCAGCCGATCTGCGCCGCGCCAATGGCGGAAGTGATGTGGTCGTAACCCGGTGCGATGTCGGTGGTCAGCGGGCCCAGGGTGTAGAACGGCGCTTCGTGGCACCACTCCAGTTCCTTGTCCATGTTTTCCTTGATCAGCTGCATCGGCACATGGCCGGGGCCTTCGATCATCACCTGCACATCATGTTTCCAGGCAATCTGCGTCAGCTCGCCCAGGGTTTTCAGTTCCCCCAGTTGGGCGGCATCGTTGGCATCCCACACGCAGCCCGGACGCAGGCCGTCGCCCAGGCTAAAGGCCACGTCGTAGGCCTTCATGATTTCGCAAATCTCTTCGAAATGGGTGTACAGGAAGTTTTCCTGATGATGCGCCAGACACCACTTGGCCATGATGGAACCACCGCGCGACACGATGCCGGTCATGCGGTTGGCAGTCAGCGGCACATAGCGCAGCAGCACACCGGCGTGGATGGTGAAGTAGTCCACCCCCTGCTCGGCCTGCTCGATCAGCGTGTCCTTGAAGATTTCCCAGGTCAGGTCCTCGGCCTTGCCATTCACCTTTTCCAGCGCCTGGTAGATGGGCACGGTGCCGATGGGAACCGGCGAGTTGCGCAGAATCCACTCGCGGGTTTCGTGGATGTTCTTGCCGGTGGACAAATCCATGATGGTGTCGGCACCCCAGCGGATGCCCCAGGTCATCTTGTCCACTTCTTCGGAAATCGACGACGTTACCGCACTATTGCCGATATTGCCGTTGATTTTCACCAGGAAGTTACGGCCAATGATCATCGGCTCGGATTCCGGGTGGTTGATGTTGCACGGAATGATGGCGCGGCCGGCAGCCACTTCCTGACGCACGAATTCCGGGGTGATTTCCTCCGGCAGCGCAGCGCCATAGCTGTGACCGGCGTGCTGACGGGTCATCAGTTCCAGCAGCTTGGCGTTCTTGCCACCCGCCGCTTGCAGGCTCTCGATATAGGCCTTGCGGTTCAGGCTTTCGCGGATGGCGACATATTCCATCTCCGGGGTGATGATGCCCTGACGCGCATAGTGCATCTGGCTGACATTCTTGCCCGGCAAAGCGCGGCGCGGCTTGCGGGTCAGGTTGAAGCGCAGGTCGTCCAGCTTGCTGTCGGCCTCGCGGGCACGACCATATTCACTGGACAGGCCGGCCAGCTGCTCGGTGTCGGCTCGTTCGGCAATCCAGGCAGCGCGCAAGGCAGGCAGGCCACTCTGGATGTCGATGTTGGCGGCCGGGTCGGAATAGATACCGCTGGTGTCATACACATAGATGGGCGGGTTTTGCTCGCCGCCAAACTGGGTGGGAGTGTCGCTCTGGCTGATTTCGCGCATCGGCACGCGGATGTCGGCACGGCTGCCTTGCACGTAAATCTTGCGGGAATTGGGCAACGGCTGGATGGCGGCAGTATCTACCGTCATCGCTTCGTTGAGTTTGGTGGGCGCGTTCATCGGGTTTCCTCCATGCGATGAAACGGCGCAAGGAGCGAAATCCGGCAAGACCGGCTGCAAGGAAGGGGTGAGAACCAAGCAGATGACGCTTCCCTACGCCGGGATTAACCGGGTCAGGTTCCAAGGGTATTTCTCACCCGTGCAACATGAAGCGGCAACATTCCACAATCAGACTGGATATGGACACCACAACACAGCGCACAGGACCCCTAGCGATGCTGTGAAGGTAAGGTAAATGTGGGATAATCGCAAGTTATCGTCATGACACGCTGTCCGGGCGGCCGGTTTTTCGGGATACCGATTGACTGCTGCTGGCAGCCAGCCCTTCGGAGTAAGCTGATGGATTTTGAAAATGCCCGTTTCAACATGGTCGAGCAGCAGATTCGTCCGTGGGACGTACTTGACCCCAAGATTCTGGACCTGCTGTTTCACGTGAAACGCGAAGATTTCGTCGCTGCCGACAAGCGCCAGCTGGCCTTTGTCGACACCGAACTGCCGCTGCCCAATGGCGGCAAGATGCTGCAACCGAAGCTGGAAGCACGTCTGGCACAGGATGTCGCCGTACAGCCGCAAGACAAGATTCTGGAAGTCGGCACCGGCGCCGGTTACCTGACCGCCCTCTTGGCCAAGCTGGGCCGCCACGTATATAGCGTCGAGATTAATGCCGCCACCCGCGAAGCGGCTGCCGCCAACCTGAAAAAAGCCGGCATCGGCAATGTCACCCTGGTGGAAGGCAACGGCCTGGATGGCCTGAAGGAACAAGCCCCGTTCGACGTGATCGTGGTAGGTGGTTCGCTGCCGGTGGTGCCGGAAACCCTGAAAGCCCAGCTGGCCGTCGGTGGCCGCATGATTGTGGTGGTGGGTGACCTGCCGGCCATGAGCTGCAAGCTGATCAAGCGCGTCAGCGAAAGCGGCTTCAGCGAAACCAATCTGTTCGAAACCTGTATTTCCCATCTGGCCAAGGCTGAAGCCATCGAGCCTGAACGTTTCGTATTCTGATGATTCGCGAAATCTCCGCCCGCGACCTGGCCGCCTGGCGTGCCGACAGCACGGCAGCACAGCCGTTGTTGCTGGATGTGCGCGAGGACTGGGAAGTGCAGCTGGCCAGCATTGCCGGTTCGCTGCACATCCCGATGAACCTGATTCCGCTGCGCATGAGCGAACTGCCGGATGACCAGCCTATTGTCACCGTCTGCCATCATGGCGTACGCAGCTTCCAGGTTGGCCTGTATCTGGCCAATGCCGGTTTCGAACAGGTGCTGAGCCTGCAAGGCGGCGTGGAAGCCTGGGCCAATGATGTAGACCCGGGCATGGCGCATTACTGAGCCGGACAGTCCGCTACAGACAGCAGCAACAGATCGCAGCACAAGCAAGCCATTCCTGCCAGCGGGAATGGCTTTTGTTTTGGAACCGGCCGCCGTTTGCCACATCCAAACCGGCAATCAACCGACAAAATGGAATCCGTTTTGAGTCAGCAATCCCTCCCCTATCTTGCTCCGGCCCTGGCCCCGGTACACCCGGCCTGGGAAGCCGTCCTCAATACGCCGGACATCTTTGCCCACCTGCGCCAGATCGACCAGCAACTGCAACAGCAAGCCAGTCAGGGCAAAACGCTGTTTCCGCCACAGCCGCTCATTTTCAACAGCCTGCGCACCATGGCGCCGGCTGACATCAAGGTGGTGATTCTGGGGCAGGACCCTTACCACGGAGCAGGAGAAGCGATGGGCCTGTCCTTTTCGGTTCCGCCCGGCGTGCGTATTCCGCCCAGCCTGCGCAATATTTACAAGGAACTGGTGGCAGACCTGGGTGGCGGCATGCCGGCCAGTGGCGACCTGACCCACTGGGCCGAACAGGGCGTACTGTTGCTCAACAGCGTGCTGACCGTGGAAATGGACAAGGCAGGCAGCCATGGCAAGCTGGGCTGGCAGGCCATCACCGACGCGCTGATTGATGCGGTCAACCAGCAAAACCCCGGCTGTGTATTCTTGCTATGGGGCAACTGGGCACAGACCAAGGCCGATCGGATTGATACCGGCCGCCACCTGGTGCTGACTGCAGCACATCCCTCGCCGCTATCCGCCAGCCGCGGCTTTCACGGCTGTCGGCATTTCTCGCAGGTCAATGCCTGGCTGGCCGCCCATGGCCGCGACACCATCCGCTGGATGCCCGCCAGCAGCCAGAACAGCCTGTTCTGATACGGAATGGCTGCAGGGTTGCCCAGCACAACCTTGCAGCGCAAAACCCGGCTTTTCAGCCAGTCAGCATTGCCCTAAGCTAGCAAGGGTCATCTTTCTCCCCGCCGCCCATCGTGGATATTTTCTTTCTGTTTGTACTGATTGTGCTGAATGGCGCCTTTGCCATGTCTGAAATTGCGATTGTTTCTTCGCGCAAGATCCGCCTGCAGCAATGGGCAGAAGAAGGGCGTCGCGGGGCGCGCTCGGCACTGCGTCTGGCAGAGGAACCCACCCGTTTCCTGTCAACGGTGCAGATCGGCATCACCAGCATCAGCATTTTCTCCGGCGTGTACGGTGAAGCGGCGCTGTCCGAACATTTGCAGGACTGGCTGGAGATGAACCTGCCGCAGCTGCATGCCTATAACAAGCCGCTGTCCGTGGCACTGATGGTGGCCGCCATCACCGCCTTGTCGCTGGTGTTTGGCGAGCTGGTACCCAAGCGGCTGGCCATGCTGAACCCGGAAGGCATCGCCAGCACCCTGGCCCCGCCCATGCTGCTGCTCTCGCGCCTGGCTGCCCCGCTGGTACGCCTGCTGTCACGGCTGACCGACACCCTGCTGCGACTGATCGGCGCGCGCAAGAGCAATGAACCCTCCATTACCGAAGAAGAAATCCGGGTGCTGATGGAACAGGGTGCGGACGAAGGCATTTTCGACCGTGCCGAGCAGGAGCTGGTGGAAAACATCTTCCGGCTGGACGATCGCAAGGTTGCCGCGGTGATGACCCCGCGCAAGGATATCGTTTCCATTGATATCGAAGACCAGCAACACGACAACCGCCAGTTGCTGATATCGCACGCTTACAGCCATTTCCCGGTGTGCAAGGGCGGCATGGAACATGTGCTGGGCATTCTGGACACCAAACGCATGCTGGACCGGGTACTGGCCGGGCAAAGCGTGGATTTCATTGCCGACCTGCAAATACCGCTCTACGTTCCGGCCACGGTAACGCTGATGCAACTGATGGAACAGTTCCGTCTGGCCCACACCCATCTGGCACTGGTGGTGGACGAATACGGCGAACTGGAAGGCCTGGTCACCATGAATGATGTGCTGGAAACGGTGGTGGGCGATTTGCCTTCCATCCATGCCGATGGCGAAGACGACGAGATCGTGCGGCGCGAGGATGGCAGCTATCTGGTGGACGGCATGGTGACGCTGGACAGCTTCCGCCAGTATTTTGAGGTTGATCAGTCACTGCCGGGAGAAGACACCGGCAATATCCACACGCTGGGCGGCGTGATGATGTTCCAGCTGGGCCGGGTACCATCAGCGGCAGACCGCTTTGACTGGCAAGGCTTCAGTTTTGAAGTGATGGACATGGACAAGACCCGGGTGGACAAAATCCTCGTCAGCCGGCTGCCCTCCAGCCGCCTGGAGCAGAACGACAACTGAGAAAGTGAAAAACCGCCCGAGGGCGGTTTTTTATTGACCGGGCTGCGGTTCCAGACGCTTGCGGTAGCGCTCGGTCCACAAGAACAACAGCGGATTGAGCAGAATGGACAGAATGGCCCCGGCCAGAATCAGCGAATGGCTGTGTTCGTTCATCAGACCCAGCGCAATACCCAGCCCGGCCAGAATGAAAGAAAACTCGCCAATCTGCGCCAGGCTGGCGGCAATGGTAAGCGCCGTGGCCGGGCTACGGCCAAACAGGCGCACGATGCCGTAAGCGCCCAGCGATTTGCCCACCACGATGATCAGCAGTGTTCCCAGCACTTCCCAGAAGTTATGCAGCAACACCGACGGGTTGAGCAGCATGCCGACCGAGACAAAAAACAGCACGGAGAAAGCGTCGCGCAGCGGCAGTGATTCTTCGGCCGCACGGTGGCTCAGTGGCGATTCGGCCAGCACCATGCCGGCAAAGAATGCGCCCAGCGCAAACGACACATCAAACAGCAAGGAGGCGCCGTAGGCCACACCCAGTGCGGTGGACAACACGGCGAGGCGAAACAGTTCGCGGCTGCCGGTGTAGACAATGCGCTCCAGCATCCACGGCAAAAAACGTCGGCCAAACACCAGCATCAGCGCGACAAAGGCCGCCACCTTGCCCAGCGTCAGCAGGATGGTCCACAGCACCGCGCTGCCACTGATCACCGTATCCGCGCCCTTGCCACCCAGCACACCGGCAAAGATGGGCAGCAACACCAGCGTCAGCACCATCACCAGGTCTTCCACCACCAGCCAGCCAATGGCGATCTTGCCATCGTCAGTCTGTTCCAGATTCTTTTCCTGCAAGGCCTTGAGCAATACCACCGTGCTGGCGGTGGACAGCGCCAGGCCAAACACCACGCCCTCCCCCACAGGCCAGCCCAGCAGCTGGGACATGCCCAGCCCCAGTACGGTGGCCAGCAGGATCTGCCCGATGGCACCGGGCAGCGCAATGGTTTTTACCGCCAGCAAGTCTCGGACCGAAAAATGCAAACCCACACCGAACATCAGCAAAATCACGCCCATCTCCGCCAATTGTGGTGCGATCTGGCTGTCCGCAGTAAAACCCGGGGTGAACGGACCGGCCACGATGCCGGCACACAGATAGCCGATCAGCGGCGGCAAACGCAAGCGGAAGGCCAGCGTGCCCAGCATGAAGGCAAATACCAGACTGCCGACAATGGTGGCAATCAGGGGTGAATGATGAAGCATGGCTCAGCCCTCCATTCCAGTTTCAATACATGACAGATTGCCGGAATATCGATGTAGTTCCACTTAATATCAAAATTTCAGCAAAATATTAAAATTAACTTATTTTGCATAAAATTTCCTGCTGGCTGTTTGCCTGCCAGTCCGCGCTTATCCTTGTGAATTCATCCACTTGTAGCGGATTTTCCAGCATGGAAAGGCTCTGGTAACAAAACAAGCAGCATGCAGTCATGCGGACATGTCATCCTGCCTTGTCCAGCTCCCTTCTGCCCCTGTCATTGCATGCACTGCGGTTTGCAGCACCCGGGCGGGAGCGTATGCTCTGAGCACTTGCAATCCCCTTCAATCCCCATCTTTCCAGCCCCGGAGCCTGCATGCGTTGCCCTGCCGTGTTGATGTTGTTGCCCGCCCTGCTTTGCTGCCAGTCGGTATTTGCCGACGAACCCGTACACAGCATGACGCTGAGCCTGGACGGCAACCTGTACCAGACGGATGCCGGCACCGGCAGCAAGCTGCAACCCTCGTTGTCGCTACGCCACGATACCGCCTATGGCAGCCTGTTCGTGCAACAAGGTGAAGCCGGGCTGGGCCTGCCCGCGCCGGGCGGCTGGATGACGCTGGCCGCCGCCAATGAAAGCCAGTGGGAGCTGGGGGCCAATTCCAGCCACTGGATGGGTGTGCTGCGTTATGGTGTGGATCTGCCGCAGGATGGCTCGGTATCCATCGGCTATGCCGACAGGCTGGGTAATAGCAGTCCGGGCAAGATGCTGCTGATGAATCTGGACCTCACCCTGGGCAACTGGCGCAACCAGCGCATCAGCCTGCTGGGCTGGGCCAGCCTGGCCAACACACAACGGGCACAAAGCCTGGGGCACCAGGCCATTGGTGGTGGCTGGCATCTGGAACAAAGCAATCTGCTGCTGATGCTGAACCACCCGTTCAACCCGCGCTGGTCGCTGGATGTAGGTGCAGGTTCACGCTGGATGGCAGATCAACAGGCCAGCCACAGCGCGGGCTGGCAAGCGGTACTCGGCATCAACTGCAAGTTGTACTGAGCACGGCTCGTAATATGGCGCAGGCGGGGCTACAAGCGCCTGCCACACACCGTACTCATGCGCGAGCCGCTCCAGCGTCGTTCCGGGTCGGCAAAACTCTGCAATTCCTGTAAACCCGCCTTCTGCATCATGCCGGCCGAGCCGGCATTTTGCTGATGCCTGTCCGCACACAGCCAGCGACAGCCTTGCTGGCGCAATACCTCGCATACCATCAGCAACAAACGGCTGCCCAGGCCCTGACCGGCCGCATCACGGCTTACCACCGCTTCAATCAGAAAAGCAGCCTCGCTGGCTGCGATGTCAGCCGGACGATGTGCCGGGTAGGCATCAGAACGGTCAAACAGCATCACCGCCAGCAACTGGCCCTGCTGTTCTGCCAGCAAGCCTTGTACGGTTCCGCTGGCCAGGCCGGACAGTGTCTGCTCCACCCCCTGTTGCGGCAGGTAGTTCCAGTCATTCGGGCCATGGCTCATGATCAATTGCAGTAATGCAGCCTGATCGGCAGGCTGGGCCGCACGAATTTGCATGTTTTTCCCCTCATCGATGCCCCGTGCCATGCAGTTTCCTGCTTCAACAGCGCAGAAAGGCCGTTTGCCGCCTTCCTGCGCTGTCAGCAGCTCGTTACTGGTCTGAACGCTCAGAACGGCTTAAAACCGTGTTCATGCCCCGGCATGGTCATGTAACTGCACCTGACAGGCGGTGATTCAGTATTTTTTGCCCAGCCGGTGCAGCTCATTGAGCTTGGCGTATTTGATATAGCTGTTGAAGCAACCAATGCTGATGTGGACAAGTCCGGGCAAACCATCCAGAAAACCACGGCGTACCAGGTAAAACTTGGTAAAGCGCAACAGCGGGCTGAACACCAGCTTGCTCCATCCCGCCTTTTTCCCGCGCTTATACAGCATTTCGGCTTGCAAACTGGTGTAGCGATTCTGCTTGGTAAGGTAAAGCGCAATGTCCTCGCCCGATTCATGCATCAGGTCGCCGGACAGTTTTTCCACAGCGCCATCGCACTGCACGTACTCATGCACCACATCATCCGACCAGCGTGCCTGACGTCGGTCAAACAGCCGCAAGCTCCAGTCCGGATAACCTTCTCCATGCTTCAGAAAACGACCCATGAAACGGTTGCTGCGGGCAAAACGGTAGGCAGCTGCCTGTGGATTGTTCAGTATCTGTTTGATTTGATTGGTCAATTCTGCTGATGGCCATTCGTCTGCATCCAGACACAATACCCAGTCATGGCTGGCAGCCTGTACGGCAAATTGCTTCTGCGGACCGAATCCCAGCCAGTCCTGGTGGATAACTTTTGCCTTATAGGCAGAAGCTATCGCCACGGTTTCATCTGTACTGCCTGAATCCACCACCACGATTTCGTCTGCCCATTGCACGCTGGCCAGTGTTTTTTCCAGTTGTGCAGCTGCATTTTTGGTGATGAGTACAACGCTGAGCGGCTCTCGCATCTTTTCTTGTTATTCCCATATGTATATGGAAGAAACTGGTAGAAGAAGGTCATTTGTTGTGGATAACCTTGTTTTTACCAGTCTGTTCAATGATTTAGGCTACTGCAAAAGGTGTTGAACAGCGCATTGTGCTGTCCATGACGGTTTGTGGATAACTTGTCGTCCAGTCTGAAAACCCTGTTTATCCACATGCTGTCAGCCGCATGCCCATGCCACCCTGTGAGCAGGCATTTTTGTGCTGCTTCCCTTATTTATCTTAAACGGAATTTTATTATGAAGAGACTAATGAGAGGAGAGCGTTTCTGTTGATAACCCGGAAAAACCCATGTTCTGTCAGTAGTTTGCCTTGTTGATGGCACTGGGATTAATCAGGCTGGCCACACGGTGGCAGATTGTGGATAAATCAGCACATTTTTATTCACAGGCGTTTATCCACAATACTTGCCTGTGGATTCAGCCAGCTTAATCACAACGGTTTGGCGCAAGCTTCGGTTACAATGCGCGCCATGATGAACGTACTGATCGTGCGTACCTCGTCGATGGGCGACCTTATCCACACCTGGCCTGCCATTACCGAGCTGAAAACGCACTACCCCAACCTTCGTATCAGCTGGCTGGCCGAAGAAAACTTTGCCGACATCCCGCGTTTGCACCCGGCGGTGGAGCAGGTTATTCCCATGGCATGGCGTCGCTGGCGCAAGCGCCTGTTTGCGGCGGAAACCCGGGCGGAAATGAAGGCGGTTTATCAACAGCTGCAAGCCACACAGTGGGATCTGGTGGTGGATTGCCAGGGCCTGTTGAAAAGTGCCATTCCAGCCAAGCTCAGCCGTGGCCCGCTGGCCGGTTACGACCGTCACAGCATTCGCGAACCCTTGGCCTGCCTGTTGTACGACAAGACCCACCGGGTGGACTGGTCCTTGTCTGCGGTGGAACGCTGCCGTTTGCTGCTGGCCAAGGTGTTTGGCTACCAGCCGGAAGGCAGCCCGCGTTTTGGCGTACCGGCGGCAGCCCGTCCAGACTGGTTGCCGCAAGGCGAATACGCGGTGCTACTGCATGCCACCAGCCGTGCATCCAAGGAATGGCCGGAACAACATTGGATTGCGCTGGGTGAAAAACTTGCAGCACAGCATGGTCTGCAACTGATCATTCCCTGGGGCAATGCTGCCGAACAGCAAAGGGCTGAGCGCCTGGCCGCGGCCATGCCGCAGGCCGTGGTGGCACCACGCATGAACCTGATTGAAGCCTGTGGCTTGCTCGGCCATGCCCGCGCTGTCATCGGCGTGGATACCGGCCTGTGTCATCTGGCCAATGCGCTGAATGTGCCGCTGGTGGCCATATATACCGATACCGACCCAAGCAAGACCGGCGTGGTGGAAACCGCCTGGGCGACCAATCTGGGCAATATCGGCCAGTGCCCGACGGTGGAAGCGGTGTATCAGGCATTGCTGGCGCGCAAGGACATGCAATGAACTGGCGGCGCGGCTTGTATTCCATGCTGTGGTGGGCTGCCACGCCGCTGATTCGCCGTTATCTGGAAAAGCGTGCACGCAAGGCACCGGCCTATCTGCAGCACTGGGACGAACGTTTCGGCGAGGCGACTCAGCCGCGGACGACCGGGGCCATCTGGATTCACGCGGTATCGGTGGGCGAAACCCGTGCCGCCCTGCCGCTGATCCAGGCCATTCGCCAGCACTGGCCGGATGCGCCGCTGCTGCTTACCCAGATGACTCCCACCGGGCGCGATACCGCCTGCCAGCTCTACCCTGATGCCGAAGTGCGTTATCTGCCCTACGACTATCCCGGTGCGGTGCGGGATTTTCTGGCCGTGTGGCAGCCACGCTTTGGCGTGCTGATGGAAACCGAGCTGTGGCCCAATCTGCTACATGCGGCGCGCCAGCAAGGTGTGCCGGTTTTTCTGGCCAATGCGCGGTTGTCGGAAAAATCGCTGCGCGGCTATCGCCGCATTCAGGGGCTGATTGGCCCGGCCTTGCGTGATTTGACGGCCATTGCTGCGCAAAGCCTGCAGGATGCCGAACGTTTGCAGCAATTGGGCGCTGTTTCCCCGCAAGTCTGTGGCAATACCAAGTATGATTTCACTCCGCCAGCCGCCATGGCCGAACTGGCAGCGCAGTTTCGCCAGCGTACAGGCAACCGTCCGGTATTCATTTGCGCCAGTACGCGCGATGGCGAGGAACAACTGATCCTGCAGGCCTGGCAACAGGCCGAGGTGGGCAATACCCTGCTGCTGCTGGTGCCGCGTCACCCGGAACGCTTCGACAGCGTGGCCGCGCTGGCACAGGACATGGGCTTTGCCGTGCAACGGCGCAGTGACAACAGCAAGATTGCTGCCGCTACCCGCGTGTGGCTGGGCGACAGCATGGGCGAGCTGTTTGCCTACTATGGCTGTGCCGATGTGGCTTTTGTCGGTGGCAGTCTGCTGCCATTGGGTGGGCAGAACCTGATCGAGCCCGCCAGCCTCGGCCTGCCGGTCTTGTTTGGCCCGTCCATGTTCAACTTTGCCCAGGCCAGTGAATTGGCGCTGGAGGCTGGCGCTGCCTGGCAAGTGGCAGACGCTGCGGCCCTGGTGCAGCAGGTGCTGGGCTTGTTGCAGGACGATGCCCGTCGTCAGCAGATGCACAGCGCTGCGCTGGCGTTTACCGCGGCGCACCGTGGTGCCAGCCAGCGCATAGTCCAGTTACTGCAGGCGCATCTGCCTGCCTGATACAGCGGCCCGCCAATGGGCCGCTGTTGCCTGCCCGCCACGGCGGGCCAGCCATTTCCTGTCCTGCATCAATCAATACCGAATATTGCTTTGCCATTTTTATACACATGTATAAATTGGCAGCATGAACAGCGAAACAGCTTCTCATCCCACCCGTAGCCTGCTGCTGCAACATGGCTTGCAGCACCTGCGTCAGCATGGCCTGCGCCAGTTGACCGTACGGGGCATCTGCCAGCAGGCCGGGGTCAATCCCGGTGGTTTTGTCTATCACTTTGGTAACCGCCAGCACTATGTCAGCACCCTGCTGGAGCTGTGGTACGCACCCTTGTACCGGCAATTGCAGGACAGCCTGCAGCAGCAGGGCGAACCCTTGAGCCGCCTGTCGGCCATGCTGCTGCAGCTGGTGGCTTTTGCCAAAGCCGAGGGCGGGGTGATCAGCCAGTTGCTGCTGGATGCCGGCGCAGGCGAGGTGGCCGCGGTGGAATTCATCCGCAATCTGGCACCGCGTCATCCACAGTTGTTATTGCAATGCCTGAGCGAGGCGCAGCAGGCCGGTCAGCTGTGTCAGGCACCACCCTTGCACCAGCTGATGTATCTGATGTCGGCACTGGGTTTTCCGGTGTTGTTGCAACAGCTGAGCAGCGGCAAGCACATCCTGCCCACGCTGCTGGAGCAGGGTTTGGCCAGCTATGCGCTGGAACCGGAACATTTGCAGCAAAGATTGCACTGGGCCCTGAAAGGCCTCAGTGCCAGGGAGCTGGCGCAATGAACAAGAAACGCATGGTGGCGGGACTGCTGGTGTTGGGGCTGCTGGCCGCAGGCATCTGGCACTGGCAGCAGGGCAAGAATGGTGCTGAGCTGGTGCTGTCCGGCAATGTGGATATCCGCGAGGTGAATTTGTCTTTCCGCGTGGGTGGCCGCCTGCAGCAAGTGCTGGTGGACGAAGGCGCAACGGTGAAGGCCGGGCAGATTCTGGCCCGGCTGGACGATGCCCCGCAACGCAATGCCGTGGCCGATGCCGAAGCGGCACTCTCTGCACTCAAGGCCCGGCAGTCGCTGATGCACCAGGGGTATCGGGCGGAAGATGTGGCACAGGCCCGCGCCACGCTGGATGCCCGCCAGGCCGTGCTGACCGATGCCAATGCTGCCTGGCAGCGACAACAGGAACTGGCCGGCAGCGGTGCCGCAGCGGTGAAGGCGCTGGATGCCGCCCGCTCCGCTCGCGAGCAGGCACAAGCGCAGTATCAGGCCGCGCAACAGCAATACCAGGCACTGAGCAAGGGCTACCGGCCGCAGGAAGTGGCCGAAGTGGACGCCAATGTGAAACGGGCCGAGGCCCAGCTGGCCAGCGCCAAGTTGCAACTGGCCGATACCGTGCTGAGTGCACCGTCGGACGGCATCATCCTCACCCGCGTGCTGGAGCCGGGCAGCATGCTGGCCGCCGGAGCCAGCACCTTGACCCTGTCGCTCACCCGGCAGGTGTGGGTGCGGGCCTATGTAGGCGAAACCCAGCTGGGCCAGACCCAGCCGGGACGCAAGGTGTGGGTTTATCGCGATGGCCGCAGCCAGCCCTATGCCGCCGTGGTGGGCTTTGTCTCGCCCACGGCGGAATTCACCCCCAAGAATGTGGAAACGGCTGATCTGCGTACCGCCCAGGTTTACCGCCTGCGCGTCATCATCTCCCAGCCGGATGCCGCCTTGCGTCAGGGCATGCCGGTGACGGTGAAGCTGGCCCGGCCATGAATACGGCAGACAGCGATATCGCCATCCGCCTGCGCGCGCTGGGCCATGCCTTTGCTGGTCGCCCGGCCCTGCATGCGCTGGATGCCGACATCCGCCGCGGCATCATCACCGGGCTGGTGGGGCCGGATGGTGCCGGCAAGACCACCCTGCTGCGGCTGATGGCCGGCCTGCTCAAGCCTGACAGCGGCAGCTTGCAGGTGGAAGGGCTGGACCCGGTAACGGCGGGTGACGCACTGCGTACACAACTGGGCTATATGCCGCAAAAATTCGGCCTGTACGAAGACCTTACCGTGCTGGAAAACCTCACCTTGTATGCCGATTTGCGCGGGGTAACCGGCGCGGCGCGGGAAGAAAGTTTTCAGCGCCTGCTGGCCTTTACCGATCTGGCCCGCTTTACTGACCGGCTGGCCGGCAAATTGTCCGGCGGCATGAAACAGAAACTGGGCCTGGCCTGTACCCTGCTGGGTTCGCCGCGCATCCTGTTGCTGGACGAACCCTGTGTCGGGGTGGACCCCATCTCGCGCCGCGAGCTGTGGCGCATGGTCAGCAGTCTGGCCGATGGCGGCATGGCGGTGCTGTGGAGTACCTCGTATCTGGACGAGGCCGAGCTGTGCGGTGAAGTACTGCTGATGCACGAAGGCCGCCTGCAATACAGCGGCAGTCCGCAGGCGCTGATGGACAGCATGCAGGGCCGCAGCCTGCTGTTGCAGGGCATTGCGGGCAACCGTCGTCAGGTATTGCGCCGCGCACTACGTTGCCCGCAAGTGATAGACGGTGCGCTGCAAGGCCATGCGGTGCGGCTGGTGTTGCGCACGGCAGGCGAGCTGCCGGATCTTGCCAGTCTGGATGCCGGGCCGGATGCCAGCCTGCAGCCAGTCAAACCACGGCTGGAAGATGCCTTCATCGATTTGCTGGGTGGCGGGCCGGGGGGCGATTCACCACTGGCCGAACACATGCCGCCAGCGCGATTGCCGGACGGGGTGGATGCCGACGCCGTCATCGTGGCGGAACAGCTCACCCGCCGCTTTGGTGATTTTGTCGCCACCGACCATGTGGATTTCCGCATCCGCCGTGGCGAAATCTTCGGCCTGCTCGGCCCCAATGGCGCAGGCAAATCCACCACCTTCAAGATGATGTGCGGCCTGTTGCCGGTAAGCAGCGGTGCTGCGCGGGTGATGGGGCTGGACCTGAAAAAATCCGCCAGCCAGGCGCGGCAGCAAATCGGTTACATGGCGCAGAAATTTGCCCTGTACAGCAACCTCAGCGTGGCGCAGAACCTCGAGTTTTTCTCCGGCATCTATGGCCTGTCCGGTGCGCGCCAGCGTGCGGCAGTGGCCGACATGGTGCGGGTATTTGCCTTGCAGCCGTTTCTGGCCATGAATGCCGGGGAACTGCCGCTGGGTTTCAAGCAGCGGCTGGCGCTGGCCTGCGCGCTGATGCATCAGCCGCCCTTGCTGTTTCTGGACGAACCGACGTCGGGGGTAGACCCGGTCAGCCGCCGCGAATTCTGGAGCCATATCAACAGCCTGGTGGACAAGGGCGTCACGGTGATGGTGACCACCCACTTCATGGACGAAGCCGAATATTGCGATCGCATCGGCCTGGTGTATCGCGGCCGCATGATCGCCAGTGGCACGCCGGATGAACTCAAGGCCATGGTGATCAGCGCTGATTTGCCTGACCCCGCCATGGAAGACGCCTTCATCGCGCTGGTGGAACGTGACGACCGCTTGCGGGAGGCCACATGAGCATCAGCCTGCGTCGCCTTGCTGCGCTGTGCCGCAAGGAAAGCTACCAGATCGTGCGTGACCCCAGCAGCATCCTGATTGCCTTTGTGCTGCCGGTGCTGCTGCTGTTCATCTACGGCTACGGCATCAATCTGGATGCCAACCGGGTGCGTCTGGGCATCGTGCAGCAGGATGGCGGCGCAGAAGCCAGCCGTCTGGTGCAAACGCTGCAAGCCTCGCCCTATATCGCCGCCAGCCTGTCCACCTCCGAGTCCGCCATGCGTCAGCAATTGCAGCTGGGCGAGGTGCGCGGGGTGGTGATTGTGCGCAGTGATTTTTCCGCCAGGGTCAGGCAGGGTCAGGGTGCTGCCGCCATCCAGTTGCTGACCGACGGGGCCGAGCCCAATACCGCCAATTTTGTTGCCAGCTATGTGCAAGGGGTATTCCAGCTGTGGCTGAACCAGCGCCAGAGCGGCCAGCCGCCAGCGGCCACGCTGACCGTACAGCCGCGTTACTGGTTCAACCCCACCACAGTCAGCCGCAACTACCTGGTGCCCGGTTCCATCTCGGTCATCATGACCATCATCGGCGCGCTGCTCACCTCGCTGGTGGTGGCGCGCGAGTGGGAACGCGGCACCATGGAGGCGCTGCTGTCCACCCCTGTCACACGCGCCGAGCTGCTGCTGTCCAAAATCATCCCCTATTACCTGCTGGGCATGGCCGCCATGAGCATGTGCGTGCTGGTGGCCACGCTGGTGATGGGCGTGCCGCTGCGCGGTTCGCTATGGGTGCTGTTTGTGGTTACCAGCCTGTTCCTGGGTAGCGCGCTGGGGCTGGGTCTGTTGCTGTCCACCACCACGCGCAACCAGTTCATTGCCGCGCAGTTTGCGCTGACCGCGGCCTTCCTGCCCGCCATCATGCTGTCCGGCTTTGTTTTTGAAATCCGCAGCATGCCGCTGGCGGTACAGGCGGTGACTTACCTGATTCCGGCACGTTATTTTGTCAGCGCCTTGCAGACACTGTTCCAGGCTGGCGAAATCTGGCCGGTATTGCTGATCAACCTGCTGTTTCTGCTGCTGTCCGCCGCCTTCTGGCTGGGCCTGACTGCCTGGCGGACACCGCGCCGACTGGATGGCAACTGAGATGTGGCAACGTCTGCTCACCCTCATCCGCAAGGAAATGCAGGCGCTGCTGCGCACGCCGCAAAGCCGCCGCCTGCTGATTGCCCCGGTGCTGCTGCAACTGCTGCTGTTTCCGTTTGCCGCCACGCTGGAAGTGAAAAACAGCACACTGGCTGTGTTCAATCAGGATGGCGGTGCCGCTTCCATCGAGCTGGTGCAGCGGCTGGCTGCTACCCAGGCCTTTCCACAAGTGCTGATGCTGCACAGCCAGCAAGACATGCAGCAGGTGATAGATGGCCAGCAGGCCTTGTTGGCCATCAGCCTGCCGCAGGATTTCTCGCGCCGGCTGGCCAGTGGCCAGGGGGTGACGGTGCAGGCCATCATTGATGGCCGACGCAGCAACAGCGCGCAGATTGCCTATGGCTACGCGCTGCAAGTGGTGCAGCAGTTCGCCGCCGAGCGCAGCCGGCAAGCCGCACCGGCGCGGCTACTGGTGCAAAACCTGTACAACCCCAATCTGGAATACCGCTGGTTCGTGCTGCCCAGCCTGGTGGCCATCATCACCACCATCGGCTGCCTGATGGTGACTGCACTGTCGCTGGCCCGCGAGCGTGAAGAAGGCACCTTCGAACAGCTGCTGGTGTCGCCGCTGACCCCGGCCTACATCATGGCCGGCAAGGCGCTGCCCGGCATGCTGGTTGCGCTGGTGCAGGGCTGCATCATTGCCGTGGCCGCAGTATGGGTGTATCAGGTGCCGTTCAGCGGCACGGTGGGGCTGCTGATTGTCTCCATGCTGTGCTACGGGCTGTCGCTGGTGGGTTTCGGCCTGCTGATTTCCGCCCTCAGCAGCAATCAGCAGCAGGCTTTTCTTGGCTCGTTTGCCTTCATGTCGCCCGCGGTCATCCTGTCCGGCTACATGGCCCCGGTGGAAAACATGCCGCTGCCGCTGCGCATGGTCAGCGCGGTGGACCCGCTTACCCACTTCATCGTCATCGTCAAGGGCATCTTCCTGAAGGGCTATGGCCTGGCGGAGGCCTGGCCACACCTGTGGCCCTTGCTGGCCATTGCCGCCGGTACCCTGTTGCTGGCCTACCGGATGTTCCTGCAGAGGAGTCACTGATGTCACACCGTATCCTCTTCCCTTTGCTCTGCCCCCTGCTGGCACTTACTGCCTGTGCTGTCGGCCCGGATTACCACGCGCCGCAAACCACCTTGCCGGCGCAGTACCAATATCAGGCAGGCAGCAGCCAGCCGCAGTTGCAGCGCTGGTGGACGGTGTTTGACGACGCCGCGCTCAGCCAACTGGTGGAGCAGGCCTTGCAGTCCAGCCCGGATCTGGCCCAGGCAGATGCCCGCGTGCGCCAGGCACGGGCCAACCTGGGTGTGGTGGACAGTGCGCTGTGGCCGCAACTGAATGCCGGTGCGCGCAGCGGGCGCGACCAGTTCAGCCGCAATAGCGAAAATTTTGCCAACATCCCGTTTGCCAATCCGCGCACCGGCTTTAACGACCAGCGCCTGCAACTGGATGCCAGCTGGGAAATCGACCTGTTCGGCCATACCGCGCGCAGCCGCGAAGCTGCCAGCGCCCGGCTGGACAGCATGCAGGAACAGCAGGCCGATGTGGCGCTGCGGGTGGCGGCGGAGGTGGCGCGCAATGTGATTGATTACCGTGGCTGGGTGGCACGCCAGCGCAATCTGGAAAGCCAGCTGGCAGCGGCGCGGGAAAACCTGCGCTTGATTGCGCTGCAACGTCAGGCTGGGGAAATTTCCGACAGCGAGCTGAACCAGACCAGTGCGGCTGTAGCCAGCCTGCAAGCGGCGCTGCCAGCCCTGCAAACCGCACAAGGTGCCGCCGTGGCCGCCCTCAGCGTATTGCTGGACCAGTCCCAGTCCCAGTCCCAGTTGCTGGCCACGCTGGCAGCGGAACGGCCCATTCCTGCCACGCTGGCGCAGGCACCGGTGGGCATGCCGGCTGACTTGTTGCGGCGGCGGGCGGATATCCGTCAGGCTGAGCGCGAACTGGCGGCGGCCACGGCCGATATCGGCGTGGCGGTGGCCGAACAATATCCGCGGCTGGTGCTGGTGGGCAGTGGCGGCTGGGATTCCATCCACGAAGGCAGTCTCACTGCCGCCGCCAGTCGCTTCTGGAATGTCGGCCCGCAACTGAGCCTGCCCCTGTTTACCGGTGGACGGCTGAAAAACCAGGTGACAGCGCGTGAAGCGGCGCGGGATGCGGCGCTGGCGGTGTATCGGCAAAAGGTGCTGGCGGCGCTGGCTGACACCGAAACCGCCTTGCTGCGCTACCAGCAGGAGGCTCTGCGGCAACAGGCGCTGCATGCCGGGTTGCAGCTTGCCGGGCGGCAGCTGGAGATTGCCCGCCAGCGCTTCCGGGTGGGTGAAGCAGCGCAAACCGAGGTCTTGGCACAACAACAGGCCGAGGCACAGCAGCGCGAAGCCTGGCTGGCATCGCGTCAGGCACAGGCAGAAAACCTGGTGGCGCTGTTCAAGACCCTGGGTGGAGATGTCAGATAAGCCTCCCGGCTGGTGGCCGGGAGGTGGGTACTAATGCTGGCGAAATGATTCAGGCCGCCACACAGGCCGGACGCTGGTAATAATTGTCGTACTGTCCGTCCGCTTGCAGCACAAAGCCCTGCCGCTGGTAAAAACCATTGGCGCGGCTGCCTTTCAGCACTTCCACCTGCACCGGCAGGCCCTGCTCGTCGGCTTCGGCCAGCAAGGCCTGCAATACCTGGCTGCCCAGCCCACGGCCATGCCAGGCCGGTTGCAGATAGAACTGGTCGATCAGCAGGCCATCTTCGGCTGGCTTGAGCGAAACACAGCCGACACGCTGGCCATTCACCACGATGTGACGGCAGTATTCCGGCTGGAAATGATCGGCAAAGCGCTGGCGGGCCCGCACCGGATCGTAACGTCCCAGTGCTTCCAGACTCACCCGCAAGGCCCGCAGACGCAGTGCCAGCAAGGCATCGAAATCGGCCGCGGAGGCCGGTGCGAAAGCAAAATCAATCATCATCACTCCTGACGGCTGCTTGGACTGCGGTTTGAGGGGGCTGACAGCAGAGAACGGCTTCAGTCGAACAAGGCCGCCATCTGACGGGCGGCGGCGGCGGGGTCGGGGGCGTCGAACAGGCCGCCAATCACTGCAATGGCACTGGCACCGGCTGCCACCACTTCAGCCGCATTTTCCGGGGTGATGCCGCCAATGGCGACCGAAGGCAGGCCCAGCTTTTTTGCTTCGGCAAACAGCGACAGCGGTGCTGCCACGGCATGCGGTTTGGTACGGGAAGGAAACACCGCGCCAAAAGCCACATAGCTGGCACCGTCGCGCGCGGCCTGTTCGGCCAGGCGGATGTCGTTGTAGCAGGACACGCCGATGATGGCATCCGCGCCCAGTACGGCACGGGCGTCGGCCACCGAGCCATCGGTCTTGCCCAGGTGCACGCCATCGGCCTGTACCGCGCGTGCCAGGGTGACGTCGTCATTGATCAGGAACAGCACCTGGCGGCTCTTGCACAGGCTGGCCAGCAAGCTGGCCTGACGCAGGCGGCGCACGGTGTTGTCGCTCTTGTTGCGGTATTGCAGGATGGCCACGCCGTTATCCAGCACGCGGCTGACCTTGGCCAGCAATTGCTCGCTGTCTTCTGCCTCCGGCGATACCGCATACAAGCCCTTAATCACTGTCACCCTCTGCTCCTTCTTCTTCGCGGGCCCAGAACATCCGGTCCGGGATGTATTGGCCCATGCCGGGACGGAAACCCGCCACCAGGCTTTGATAGGTATATTCCTGTGCTTCGCGCACCGCTTCGGGCAGCATCAGCCCGGTGGCCAGCATGCCGGCAATGGCCGAGGCCAAGGTGCAGCCCGAGCCATGATAGCTGCCCGGCAGCCGCTCCCAGCGGTCGGCACGCACCACGCCATTGGGACTGTACAGACTGTTTATGACTTCTTTGGTATTTTCGTGCGTGCCGGTAATCAATACATGCGGGCAGCCCAGTGCCAGCAGCCGTTTGGCACACTCGTCCAGGCTCAGTTCCTCGTCCTCGTCCGGGTCGTTCATCGCCAGCCGGCGGGCTTCCATGCTGTTGGGGGTGATGATGGATACCTGCGGAATCAGCAAGTCGCGCATGGCGGCAATCAGGTCGTCATCGGCCAGTTCGTGGCCGCCACCGCTGCGCAGCACCGGGTCCAGCACCACCGGCACGTCCGGATAGTCGGCAATCAGCTGTGCCACCACGGCCACGTTTTCCACGCTGCCCAGCATGCCGATCTTGAACACCAGCACCGGGATGTCTTCCAGCAGGAAGCGCGCCTGGTCGTTCACCATGTCGGCATCCAGCACCATGAAGTCGTCCACGCCCACCGTGTCCTGCACGGTAATGGCGGTAATCACGGACAAGGGGTGGCAACCCAGGCTGGCCAGGGTGAGAATGTCGGCCTGGATACCGGCGCCGCCGGAAGGGTCGGAACCAGCCAGGGTGAGTACTGCTGGTGGAGGGGGCAATGTGGACAAGGCGGTAACCTCTTTGGTCAGATCGTGCGGCAGCAATTAGAATGCCTATTTTAACCGAGCTTGGAATAAACGTATGCGCACCTGGATGTGTCTGATTTGCGGTTTCATCTACGACGAAGAAGCCGGGCGGCCGGAAGACGGCATCGCGCCGGGAACTCCGTGGGAAGATGTCCCGCCCAACTGGACCTGTCCCGATTGCGATGCCCGCAAGGACGATTTCGAAATGGTGGAAATCTGAGCTGGCGGCACGCATGCACTCACGGCCCAAGGCCGTGGCAAGGAATGTGGCATGAATCAAGTTTGCAGAAAAGTCTTTTCCCACGCGGCGCTACTGCTGGCACTGGTGGGCTGTGCCCAGGTCAACACCACCAATAGCGGTGTGGTGGGCATCAACCGCAGCCAGAGCATGTGGCTGAGCGCGCAGGAGGTGGAGCAGTCCTCGGCCAAATCCTACGCAGGCCAGCTCAGCCAGGCACGCAGCGCGGGCAAACTCAATACCGACAAAGTACTGACTGCCCGGGTAAAACGGGTGGCGCAGCGGCTGATTGCCCAGACGCCGGTGTTTCGTCCGGATGCCGCCAGCTGGAAGTGGGAAGTCAATGTGGCGCAGACGCCGGAGCTGAACGCCTACGCCATGGCCGGCGGCAAGATCATGGTGTATTCCGGCCTGGTGACACGCTTGCAGCTGACGGATGACGAAATGGCAGCGGTGATCGGCCATGAAATCGCCCATGCGTTGCGCGAACACAGCCGGGAAACCCTGAGCCAGGCCTATGCCCAGCAGATGGGCCTGTCGGTAGTGGGTTCGCTGGCCGGGCTCAGCCAGAGCCAGCTCAACCTGGCCGGCATGGTGACGGATGTCACGCTGAGCAAGCCGCACAGCCGCACCATGGAATCCGAAGCCGACATCATTGGCCTGGAGCTGATGGCGCGCGCCGGTTACAACCCCAATGCCGCAGTGAATGTATGGAACAAGATGATGAGCGCCGGTGGCGGCAGCGGGCCGGAATTCCTCTCCACCCACCCGTCCGGGCCCACGCGCATCAGCGACTTGCAGGCGCACATCCCGCAAGTCATGCCTTTGTATCTGCAAGCAAAACGCGGTTGAGCACGCTGTTTCACGTGAAACAGCCTCCGGCAATCGCCTGAATGGAGTCTGAATTGGCTTACCTGTATCTGAAGGCTTTTCACATCATTTTTGTCACCTCGTGGTTTGCCGGGCTGTTTTACCTGCCACGCATCTTCGTCAACCTGGCCATGGCTGCACCGGGCGCCGAATACGACCGCCTGCTACTGATGGCGCGCAAGCTCTACCGCTTCACCACCCCGCTGGCGGTGCTGGCGCTGGCACTGGGCCTGGTGCTGTGGCTGGGCTTTGGCATTGCCGGGGGCTGGCTGCATGCCAAGCTCACCCTGGTGGCGCTGCTGATTGCCTATCACCTGTACTGCGGCAAGCTGTACCGCGACTTTGTTGCCGGGGCCAATCGCCACAGCCATGTGTGGTACCGCTATTTCAATGAAATTCCGGTGCTGGCGCTGTGTGCGGTGGTCATCCTGGTGGTGGTCAAACCTTTCTGAATTTATTTGGCTCACACGGAGCCGGGCGATGCGCCCGCAACTGGAAATCAAGCATGGGACTGGAAATCGAACGCCGTTTTGTCATTGCCAATGATGGCTGGCGCGGCCTGGCCGCAGGCATGCAATACCGCCAGGGTTATCTGTCGGTAGAAAAGGAACGCACCGTGCGGGTGCGTATCGTGGGTGATCAGGCCTGGCTCACCCTCAAGGGCAATATCAGCGACATCAGCCGCCACGAATTCGAATACACCATCCCGCTGACCGATGCCCGGACCATCATGGACGCCATGTGCCCGATGGTGGTGGACAAGCTGCGTCACCGTATCGAGTTTGGCGGCTTTGTCTGGGAAGTGGACGAGTTCTTTGGCGACAACGCCGGGCTGGTGCTGGCGGAAATTGAGCTGCCGGCGGAAGACACCCCGTTTGCCAAGCCGGACTGGGTGGGCGCGGAAGTCACCGAAGACGGGCGTTATACCAATGCCTATCTGTCCAAGAACCCCTACAACAGCTGGCCGCAGCGCTGAAATGCCAACACTGGCCAGCCCGGCTGTGGAAAAATAACGCTTTCGCCAGCATGGATACCGCACGGTACATGCCCTGCACCACTGGCAAACCCGATTCCGGCAGCAAACCAGGCTGGTTTGCGCCCTACCCGTCATAAGGAAACAGCATGTCCCGCAATCTCGAACTGTTTGAACGTGGCAAGAAAACCATCCCCGGTGGTGTCAATTCGCCGGTACGGGCCTTCGGCTCGGTGGGCGGCACGCCGCGCTTTGTGAAAAAGGCGCTGGGCGCACACTTCTGGGATGCCGACGACAAACAGTACATCGACTACATCGGCTCCTGGGGCCCGGCCATCGTCGGTCATGCCCACCCCACCGTGATCAAGGCGGTGCAGGATGTGGCGGTGGATGGCCTGTCCTTTGGCGCGCCCACCGAAGCGGAAATCGAGATTGCCGAGGAAATCTGCAAGCTGCTGCCCTCGGTGGAGCAAGTACGTCTGGTGTCTTCCGGTACCGAAGCCACCATGAGCGCTATCCGTCTGGCACGTGGCTTTACCGGCCGTGACGCCATCGTCAAGTTTGAAGGCTGCTACCACGGCCACTCCGACAGCTTGCTGGTGAAGGCCGGTTCCGGCCTGCTGACTTTTGGTAATCCTTCTTCCGGTGGTGTTCCGGCCGACTTCACCAAGCACACCCTGGTGCTGGAGTACAACAACGTCGAGCAGCTGGAACGCACCTTCAAGGAAATCGGCGACCAGATCGCCTGCGTCATCCTGGAGCCGATTGCCGGCAACATGAACCTGATCAAGCCGTCGGCAGAATTCGTGCACGCCCTGCGCGCGCTGACCGAAAAACACGGCACGGTGCTGATCTACGACGAAGTGATGACCGGTTTCCGTGTTGATCTGGGCTGCGCCCAGGCCCTGCACGGCGTCAAGCCGGACCTCACCACGCTGGGCAAGGTGATTGGCGGTGGCATGCCGCTGGCGGCCTTTGGTGGCCGTGCTGACATCATGGGCTGCATCTCGCCGCTGGGTAATGTATATCAGGCCGGCACCCTGTCCGGTAACCCGGTGGCCGTGGCTGCAGGCCTCACCACGCTGAAGCTGATCCAGGAACCGGGCTTCCATGCCACCCTCAGCCGCCGTACCGCCCGTCTGGCCGAAGGCCTGGCCGAGGCCGCCAAAGAGGCAGGTGTCAGCATGGTCACCGACAGCGTGGGCGGCATGTTCGGCATCTACTTCTGCGATGCCGTACCCACCAGCTACGCCCAGGTGACCGCCTCCGACCGCGAACGCTTCAACTGCTTCTTCCACGCCATGCTGGACGAAGGCGTGTACCTGGCGCCGTCGGCCTACGAAGCCGGTTTTGTTTCCATCGCCCATACCGACGAAATCATCGAACAGACCATCGCCGCCGCCCGCCGCGCACTGGCGCGCATCTGAGCGCAGGTCTCATCTGCAAGGGCCGCTGCTTTGCAAGCGCCCGACAGCCCAACCGTCCACCCTTGGTGGGCGGTTTTTGTTTGTCCGCGCCGCTTGGCAAACTGCCATCAACAGCGGGTCTCAGGCACAATAGCCCAGCCCAAACAAACCGCTGTTTTCCGTTTCCTTGCAGATGAATATCACCTTCCCCCAGCGCCTGGCCTGGCGCATTCTGGCCAATGAAGCCGGTATCCGCCTTACCCCCTGCATCCAGCAGCCAGAAGGCGCGGGCTGGAGCCGTGGCCGCGTGCTGCCGCTGGGGCGCTTGCTGGATCAGGCCGCGCAATGGGACTGGCTGAGCGCGCAGGACCGCCTGGTGATAAACCAGCTTGAACGCACCCATCAGCTGGCCGATGGCAGCAGCCTGGCCGAGCTGGAAGGCGAAGCCGCCCTGCCCTTGCTGCTGGGCCACCCGGCCCTGTTCTGGGAAGAACAGCCGGATCAGCCGGTCACGCTGGAAGCAGGCCAGATCAGCCTGCTGCTACAGCGCCAGCAACAGCAGATGGTGTTGCAACTGAGCCCGCCCGGCATTGCCGCCTGTCAGCATTGCCTGTGGCAGCGCAGCGGGCCGAACAGCCTGCTGGTGTACTGGCCGGGGCCGGAAATCCGCCAGCTGGCAGCCTTGCTCGGTCACCGCCTGACCGTGCCGCTGGCGGCGCGCAAAAAGCTGCTGGAAGCCATTGGCGACATGGTGCCGTGGCTGCCGGTGGAACTGGTGGAGGCGGATGATGGTGCCGACCTGCCCGCCATGCCGGCCGACCCCCGCTTGTTTGCCGTGCTCACTCCGCTGCCCGAGGGACTGCGCCTGCAACTGCGCTGCCGGGTGGCGGAACAGGCCGCCTGGTATCCGCCGGGGCGCGGGCCATGGCAGCAGGTGGCGCTGGAACAGGGCCAGGCTATCCGCTTTCAGCGTCAGTTGGGCGAGGAAAAACAGGCATTGGCGGCCTTGCTGGAGGATTGCCCGGCGCTGGCAGCAGCAAGGCCCGACCCGGATGGTGTGCTGCAATGGTTACTGGCCAATCAGCAACAGGCCTTGCAAGTCGTACAGCAGTTGCAGCAATTGCAGGCCATGGCTCCGCAGCGGCTGGAATGTGTCTGGCCGCAAGGTCAGCGCATGCGCATCCAGGCCCAGGCCGGCTTGCCGCAGCTGCGGTTGAAAACCAGACGCAAGAATGGCTGGCTGGAAGTGACGGGTGAAGTGCAGGTGGATGAGGACCGGGTACTGCAATTGCGCCAGCTGCTGGAAGCGCTGGCCAATCAGCCCGGCCAGTACCTGCGCCTGTCCGAGCAGGACTGGCTGGTACTCTCCGACAGTCTGCAAGCCAGCTTGCAGCAATTGGCCCGGCTTGCCGATCACGCGATTACTGATGGCCTGCGCCTCAGCCTGCTGGCCGCCCCCTTGCTGGCCGGGCTGAGTGAGGACATCGGCCAGTTTGACGGCGATGCCGGCTGGCAGCAGTTGCAGGCGCGGTGGGACAGTCTGCGGGATTATCAGCCCGTAGTCCCCGCCACGCTGCAAGCCAGCTTGCGGCCTTATCAGCTGCAAGGCTTTGCCTGGCTGTCGCGGCTGGCGCATATCGGTGCCGGGGCCTGCCTGGCCGACGACATGGGGCTGGGCAAGACCGTGCAGACGCTGGCCTTGCTGCTCAGCCGTGCGCATCTGGGGCCGCAACTGGTGGTGGCACCCACCTCGGTGGCGCTCAACTGGCTGGCCGAAGCCGCCCGCTTCGCCCCCAGCCTGCGCTTGCGCCCTTATCAACAGCAGCGCGACTTATCCACAGTCGGGCCGCAGGATCTGGTCATTGCCAGTTACGGCCTGCTGCAATTGCAGGCGGACGACTTTGCCGACGTGCACTGGGCCAGCGTGGTGCTGGACGAGGCGCAGGCCATCAAGAATGCGGGTACCAAGCGTGCGCAGGCGGCACAAGGCTTGCGCGCCGATTTCCGCCTGGCCGCCAGCGGTACGCCGGTGGAAAACCATCTGGGCGAATTGTGGAGCCTGTTCCGCTTCATCACTCCCGGCTTGCTGGGCAATGAGGAGCGCTTCCAGCAGCGTTTTGCCCAGCCTATCGCCGGAGGTGATGAAGAAGCTCGCGCCACCCTCAAGGCGCTGATCCAGCCCTATCTGTTACGCCGCACCAAGGCCGAGGTGCTGACCGAGCTGCCGCCGCGCACCGACATCACCCGCCGCATTGCGCTGTCCGAGCAGGAGCTGCATGTCTACGAAGCCATGCGCCAGCAGGCCTTGCAAAAGCTGGCCGAGGTGGACAGTCAGGAAAAGAAGACCATGCAGGTACTGGCCGAACTGACCCGCTTGCGCCGCTTCTGCTGCCACCCGGCCTTGCTGCAAGCGGACACCGCCCTGCCCGCCAGCAAGTTTGCCTTTTTCTGCCAGCTGATGACCGAGCTACTGGACAACGGCCACAAGGTGCTGGTGTTCAGCCAGTTTGTCGATCATCTGGCACTGGCCCGGCAATGGCTGGATGAACAAGGCATTGCCTACCAGTATCTGGACGGTGCCACGCCGGGCAAGCAGCGCAAGGCGCGCATGGATGCCTTCCAGGCTGGCGAGGGCGAGGTATTTCTGATCAGCCTGAAAGCCGGTGGCACCGGGCTGAACCTGACCGCAGCTGACTATGTGATTCATCTGGACCCGTGGTGGAACCCGGCGGTGGAAGACCAGGCCAGCGACCGCGCCTACCGCATGGGCCAGCAGCGGCCAGTTACCGTGTACCGGCTGGTGGCGGAAAACACCATCGAAGAGAAAATCGTCGCCCTGCATGCGGAAAAACGCGCACTGGCCGACAGCCTGCTGGAAGGTGGTGATCTGGCGGCCAGACTGGATGGCGAGGCACTGCTGGCGCTGTTGCAGTCGTTCTGACCCCAGGGGACGACGCCATTCTGTCAGCCGCCCCAAGCACCATGGCCGCTAGTGGCTGAACTGCTGGAACAGCCGCTTGCGCAGTTCGGCAATGCCGCTGCCCACTGCAGACGACAGGCGGCTGTAGTGTGATGGCCCGACCGCCAGTGCTTCGCTGGCGGCATCAAACTCTCCCCGGTTGATGAGTTCTGCCACCCGTGCCGCTTCCCGATGGAATTCGCGGTGGTTATCCACCAGCTGCTGGTAGGCCGCATAGTGACAGCAGTTGATCCGGCCTTCTTCCTGCAACCAGCGGCCCAGTTCGCAGCCGCAGTCATCTGCTATCTGTGCGCAGTCCAGCTTTCTGCCTTCCAGCATGGCCATGCGCAATTGCAGTTTCATTTCAAAATGCAGCAGTAGGGCATCTTCTAGATTCATGCCATTTCTCCGCCATCTCGTCCCCGAGCTGTCAATATAGACAGGGAGAATCCGTCAAAGCCAGCCCGGTTTCAAGCGTCATGACTTTAATTGAAGCATTTTGACGGACAGATACTGCGTGACGGTGGCCTGGCTGCAGTTGACGGAGCGATGGCAGACGCCCGGGTTTGGCTCTTGTTCAGTGGGGTAGCGGGCTGCACAACTCCAGCAGCATGCCGTCCGGACAACGCAGGAAAGACACCGTCTGGTCCCAGGGTTTGACTTGTGGTGCCGCCAGCTCCTCGGCACCGGCCGCCAGTGCTGCCTGGTGTGCCGCAGCCACATCATCGGTGGCCAGGGCGATTTCCACTCCCACCGGCAGTGCACCTTCATCGGCAAAGCGAAAGCCTGCCGGATGATTGCTCAGGGCCAGCGCCTTGCTGGCGAAAGACAGGGTGGTGTCGCCGGTATCCAGCTCGCCATAGTCGCCTTCCGGGGTGATAAAGCGGCGCGAGAAGCCGAAGGCTGTTTCAAAAAAGGCCAGGGAACTGGCGACATCCGCCACATAAACAATGGTGTAGGCAAATTTCATTCTGCTTCCTTTCCGGAGGTGGGGCGAGGTAGCTGTTCCCGCGCCAGTGTGATGATGCTGGTGATGGCCTGCCGTGCTTGTGGGCTGTTATGCCAACAGCTGGAGCCAATTGCCTGCGCCACTTGCCAGGTGATGTCGGCGGCATCCTGGTCCGCCAACTGACTCAGACTGCTGAAGCCGATCTGTTCCAGGCGGGCGATGACTGTCGGGCCAACCCCCTTGAGAGCAAGCAGTTGCTGGCGTTCTTCAGCGGTAAACGGCATGGGTGTGCTCCTGCTGGAATATTTATGATATGTGGATGGATGGCTCGCAGGCACCAAGGTTCCGCAGCAGGACCATGAAATTAGCCAGTAGAAAGTGATGGCATGTCGCGCACCCTGCTTGGGTCTGGGTGCAAAAAAGCCACCGGCTGGCGGTGGCTGTGGGCGGTCAAGGCAGGTGGCAGTGCAGCTACTAGTCCAGCTGACCGGCCAGCGCGGCCAGCACCCGCGCACTGGTGGCTTGCGGATGCGCGGTGATGCGCAGCATGTGGCGGACCGCCGGGTGTTGCGGGCGGTGAATGGCCACCCCGCTTTGCAGCAGATGACGCTGGATGGCCTCGGCCTGCAAGGCGTCCGGGTAGGCCACGCAGACAAAATTGGTGTGCGATGGCAGTGGCGTCAGGCCCTGGTCGTAGAGTGCATGGCTCAGGTGATGGCGCAGGGTGATGGTTTGCGCCACCAGCTTGCGCGAGTAGTCCGGGTCGTCCAGCACGATCTGGGCCGCCGCCTGGGCAATGCTGGACAGCGCGTATTGCGGGCGGATCTGGTCGGCCTTGGCAATGATGTCGGCACTGGCAATGGCAAAGCCAACCCGCAGGCCGGCCAGCGCATAGGCCTTGGACAGGGTGCGCAGGCGCAGCGTATGCGGCAGGATGCCGGCAGGCGGCGCATCAGCGGCATCGGTACAGAAGTCGACATAGGCTTCGTCCAGCAGCAGCAGGGTGTGCGGCGGTAGCGCCGCACGCAGGGTGCGGATGTCTTCTGCTTGCCAGTAGTGGCCGGTGGGATTATCCGGGTTGGCCAGATACAGCACCGAGGCATGCTCGGCGCGGGCTACTTCCGCCAGCCGTGCCAGGTCGGGCTGCAAGTGCTGACCGCGCTGGCAATACGGCACTTCCAGCACGCGGGCCCCTACCCCTTCGGCAAAGTAGCGGAAGGTGGGATAGGTGCCTGCGGTGGTGACGACGGCATCGCCCGGATTGCAGGTCAGGCGCAGTGCCAGCAGGATCAGGCTGTCAGCACCGGTGTCGAACAGCACTTCATCCGGGCTCACGCCATTGAGTCTTGCCGCGCGCTCGCGCAAGGCATGCGCGTACGGGTCCGGATACAGTCTGGCCATTTCCGCCAGGGCCTTGCCCAGTTCACCGGCCAGCGGCGATACCGGGTCGGGCAGGCTTTCATTCGAGCCGATACGGGTCTTGATGCGGTGGCCCAACGCCGTTTCCAGCTTCACGATGCCGGGAAACGGGTTGACGATGGTGTGGTGTTCCAGATGACGGGCAAAACGGGTCATGGCAGATTTTCGTCCTTCGGGCAGCCCATTCTAGATGTGTTCATCAGGTGGACAAATCAGCTTGTCTGCTAACGATAGCAAGCAAACGGCAAAGCCGGTATCAATGGCCGCGCAGTGTAGTGCCTGCATTTTCCGCTTTGGCAGACAGACAGGTAAAAAATCGCAAAGCCGGACTTTACGGCGCCGGACGGGCCTGTGCCGCCGGAGCGGATGCCTGGGCATGACCCGGCTGCTGTTTGGGAAGAAACAGGTTGCCCTTGTAGCCGCAGGCAGTCACGACAAGACTCAGCGCAACACAGGTAAGCAGGGTTCGCAGCATGAAATGTAGTCCGATGTGGCAAAATCGGCAGTCTAGCACACCGCAATTCAAGGAAGAGACGACATGAACGAAAGCGAATTTCTGGATGTGACCGACCGCATTTTCAGCCGAATCGAAGATGCCATTGATGATGCCGGACTGGATGCCGACTTCGTCACCAATGGCAATGTGCTGGAAATCGAATTCGACGATGGCGGCAAGATCGTGGTGAACCGTCATGCCGCCAATCAGGAACTGTGGATTGCCGCCAAGAGCGGTGGCTATCACTTTGCCTGCAAGGACGGCCAGTGGCTGGCCACCCGTGACGGTGCCGAATTCTTTGCCACCCTGCGCCGCGCCATAGCTGAGGCCTGCGGCCAGCCTGATCTGGAGCTGGACATCTGATGCAAGCCGTCTGGCTGGCGCTGGGCGGGCTGGTGCTTTCCGCGTTTACCTCGGCCACCATCCTGCCCGGCAATTCCGAACTGGTGCTGGCGGCTTTTCTGTACAAATGGCCGGACTGGCTGTGGCCTGCCCTGCTGCTGGCCACCGTGGCCAACACCGCAGGCAGCGCCACCAGTCTGTGGCTGGGCTACCGCGCCCCGCGCAAGGAACTGTCACCAAGGCTGGAGCGCTGGTTTGCCCGCTTTGGCCCGGCGGTGCTGGTGCTGTCCTGGGTGCCGGTGATTGGTGATGCCCTGCCGCTGGCCGCCGGCTGGCTGCGTTTGCCGTGGACTGCCAGCCTGTGCTGGCTGACCGTGGGCAAGGCCGCGCGTTATCTGGTGCTGGCCTGGGGCGTGGTGGCATTGGCCTGAGTGGAAACAAGGGGTTGGCGCTGGCTGCGCCTGAGGGTTTACAATTCGGCCATTACTTATCAAGAGCTTCCATGAGCCAACATATTCCCCGCAAACGCTTTGGCCAGAACTTCCTGCAAGACGCCAGCGTGATTGAAAACATCGTGCATGCGGTCAACCCGCAGCCGGACGATGTGGTCATCGAAATCGGCCCCGGCCTGGGGGCCATCACCAAGCCGCTGCTGGATCGCCTGCCCCATCTGCACGTGGCAGAAATCGACCGCGACATCATTGCCCGGCTGAAGAAGGAATTCCCGCCGGAACGCCTGACCATCCACGAAGGCGATGCGCTCAAGTTCGACTTCGGCTCCATCACCGATGGTGCATTCAAGATTGTCGGCAACCTGCCCTACAACATTTCCACCCCGCTGCTGTTTCACCTGGCCAGCTTTGGCCAGCGTGTCACCGACATGCATTTCATGTTGCAAAAAGAAGTGGTGGACCGCATGCTGGCCGAACCTTCAACGGCCGATTTCGGTCGCCTGACAGTGATGCTGCAGTACCGCTTTGAAATGGAACTGGTGCTGAACGTGCCGCCGGACGCCTTCTGGCCGCCACCGAAGGTGGATTCCGCTGTGGTACGCATGATTCCGGCTCCGGGCCGCTGTGGTGTGGCCAAGGATGAGCAACAACTGGAAGAACTGGTCACCAAGGCCTTCTCCCAGCGCCGCAAGACCTTGCGCAACAACCTCAAGGGCGTGCTGGAACTGGCCGATTTCGAAGCGCTGGGCATAGACCCGGGCCTGCGGCCGGAAAACCTGAGCGTGGAAGATTTTGTCCGCATGGCGAACCGTCTGTCAGACTGAACTGTCGCAACAAGTTGACAAAGGGGCTGCTGCCAGCTGCCCTTGTTGCAGTGCCACTTGCATTCTGCCGCCCACTGGCAGCAGAATCGCAAACTTTTCACCCCCGACCGATACGGGGGGATAAATACAGGGAGAGCCGCCCATCTCAAGAGGCGGTGACTGTAAGCAGGAGGCCCGTGACGGGCTGACGGGATGGCAAACGGGGGTTTGCCGCAGGTACCCGCCAGTCACAAGCGTGTTCCTGTCGCTGGTTAATCCAGCCTATAACAGCAGTGCCTGCGGCCTGATGGCTGAGGGCAGTGAATCGATCAAGGACCCCAGGAGAAACTGATTATGAAGCTTTGCACCCGTCTCATTTGCGCAGCAACCCTGGCCGCTCTGGCCAGCACCCCGGCCATGGCCGCCGAACTGACCGGCACCCTGAAGAAAATCAAGGAAACCGGTGTCATCGTGCTGGGCAACCGTGACGCCTCCATCCCTTTCTCCTACTACGACAATAACCAGAAGCCGGTTGGCTACTCGGTAGACCTTGCCAACAAGGTTGTCGAAGAAGTGAAGAAAGAGCTGAAAATGCCGAACCTGCAGGTCAAGTACAATCTGGTGACCTCGCAAACCCGTATTCCGCTGGTACAAAACGGTACCGTCGACCTGGAATGTGGCTCCACCACCAATAACGTGGAACGCCAGAAGCAAGTGGCCTTCTCGGTGGGCATCTTTGAAATCGGCACCCGTCTGCTGACCGCCAAGACTTCCGGCGTGAAAGACTTTGCCGACCTCAAGGGCAAGAACGTGGTGACCACTGCCGGTACCACCTCCGAACGCCTGCTCAAGGCCATGAATGCCGAGAAGCAACTGGGCATGAACATCATCTCCGCCAAAGACCATGGCGAATCCTTCCTGATGCTGGAATCCGGCCGCGCCGTTGCCTTCATGATGGACGACGCCCTGTTGTACGGTGAAATGGCCAAGGCCAAGAACCCCGCCAACTGGGTGGTGACCGGCAAGCCGCAGTCCTTCGAAATCTACGGCTGCATGCTGCGCAAGGACGACGCTGCCTTCAAGAAGGTGGTGGACGATGCCATCAAGGCCACCTACAAGTCCGGCGAAGTGAACAAGATCTACGCCAAGTGGTTCACCAGCCCGGTTCCGCCCAAGGGCCTGAACCTGAACTTCCCGATGTCCGAAGTGGTGAAGGAACTGATCGCCAAGCCGACCGACAAGGCCGCCGAATAAGCGATTCCTTCCTGTAGTGCAGATGATGAGCCGGCAGATGCCGGCTCAATTGCTGCTGCCTGTTCTCCTGCCTTGCCAACGGCTATAACGGCAAAACGGGTGGCGGCAGTGCATCTGCCTTTGCTGTCTGCCCAAGGGCAGGCAGGGACTTCATCCGACTGCCAGTGTTTCCCGCAACCGGGAGGCATGCGGCTGTCGGCAGCGGACGCTTGCGTCTGCTTGCATCAGGAGAAAAACATGAATTACCACTGGGACTGGGGCATTTTCTTCAAGTCCACCGGTGTCGGCAGCGAAATCTACCTGAACTGGTTTGTGTCCGGTCTGGGCTGGACCATCGCCGTGGCGCTGGCCGGCTGGATCATCGCCCTCGCACTCGGTTCGGTCCTGGGCGTGATGCGCACCTTGCCGGGCAAGCTGTTGCCCGCCATTGCCACCGCCTATGTCGAACTGTTCCGCAACGTACCGCTGCTGGTGCAGCTGTTCATCTGGTACTTCCTGGTACCGGACTTGCTGCCCACGCCGCTGGAAATGTGGTTCAAGCAGGGCATCAGCCCGGCAACTTCGGCTTATCTGTCGGTGGTGGTGTGCCTGGGGCTGTTTACCGCAGCACGGGTGTGCGAACAGGTGCGTACCGGCATTCAGGCCTTGCCGCGCGGCCAGAACAATGCTGCGCTGGCCATGGGCTTCACCACTGCGCAGACCTACCGCTTCGTGCTGCTGCCGCAGGCTTTCCGCGTGATCATTCCGCCGCTCACCAGCGAGTTCCTGAACATTTTCAAGAACTCCTCGGTGGCGTCGCTGATCGGCCTGATGGAGCTCTTGGCGCAAACCAAGCAGACCGCCGAGTTTTCCGCCAACATCTTCGAAGCCTTCACCCTGGCAACGCTGATCTACTTTGTCCTCAACATGAGCCTGATGGGCTTCATGGCCTGGGTGGAAAAGCGGGTACGCATTCCCGGCATGATGGGAGGTAGCAAATAATGGCTCTCGATTTCAGTCAGATCATCCCCGCCCTGCCTGGCCTGGCCGATGGCATGGCGCTGACGCTCAAACTGCTGGTGATGGCAGTGGGCGGCGGCGTGGTGCTGGGTACCCTGCTGGCATTGGCACGTCTGTCGGACAACCTGTTGCTGTCGCGGCTGGCCAAGTGGTACGTCAATTACTTCCGTTCCATCCCCCTGCTGCTGGTCATTTCCTGGTTCTACCTGGTGGTGCCCATGGTGCTCAGCTGGATTACCGGCGATTTGACCCCGGTCGGCGCATTCACCTCCTGCCTGGTGGCCTTCGTGATGTTCGAGGCGGCGTATTTCTCCGAAATTGTCCGTGCCGGCATCCAGTCCATTTCGCGCGGGCAGATCAATGCCGCCTACGCACTGGGCATGACCTACAGCCAGGCCATGCGGCTGGTGATCCTGCCGCAGGCCTTTCGCAAAATGATGCCGCTGCTGTTGCAGCAAAGTATCATCCTGTTCCAGGACACCTCGCTGGTGTATGCGGTAGGCTTGATGGACTTTCTCAACACCGCCCGTTCCAAGGGCGATATCGTGGGTTTGCCGCATGAATTCCTGCTGTTTGCCGGAGCGGTATACTTCGTGATCAGTTTTGGCGCGTCGCAATGCGTGAAGCGTCTGCAAAAAAGGTTGGCGGTATGAGCGCGATGATTAGCATCAACAATGTAAGCAAGTGGTATGGCGATTTCCAGGTGCTGACCGATTGCACCACTGGCGTGAAAAAAGGCGAAGTGGTGGTGGTGTGCGGCCCGTCCGGTTCCGGCAAGTCCACCCTCATCAAGTGCGTCAATGCACTGGAACCCTTCCAGAAGGGTGAAATCATTGTCGACGGCATCTCGGTGGGCGACCCGAAAACCGATCTGCCCAAGCTGCGTAGCCGTGTCGGCATGGTGTTCCAGCACTTCGAGCTGTTTCCGCACTTGTCCATTACCGAAAACCTGGCCATTGCCCAGGTCAAGGTACTGGGCCGCAGTCAGGAAGAAGCACGCGACAAGGGCCTGAAGCTGCTGGACCGGGTTGGCCTGAAAGCCCATGCGCACAAGTTCCCCGGCCAGTTGTCCGGTGGTCAGCAACAGCGCGTGGCCATTGCCCGTGCGTTGGCGATGGACCCGATTGCCATGCTGTTTGACGAGCCCACCAGTGCGCTGGACCCGGAAATGATCAACGAAGTGCTGGACGTGATGACCGAGCTGGCCCAGGAAGGCATGACCATGATGTGCGTAACCCACGAAATGGGTTTTGCCCGTCGTGTGGCGCATCGCGTCATCTTCATGGACAAGGGTGCCATCGTGGAGGACTGCGAGAAGGACGCCTTCTTCGGCGATATCAATGCCCGCTCCGAACGTGCCCGCCAGTTCCTGTCCAAGATCCTGCAACACTGAGAGCATCAGTCAGCAGCCCGAAACCCGGCCCCGGCCGGGTTTTTTCATGCCCGGACTCTTTTGATGCGCCGCAGATGGACGCGAGATGGCCGGTGCAGCCCAGCTGGGACTGGCCACGACGCGCAATTAGAATATAACTGTTACAAGTGATTTAAATAATGTTATATTATTCAGCAGGAAAATTACCTGATAACCTGCTCACAGCACGCCTACACTGAAATCAGCTACCACTTGATTGCCGCCGACCCACCCATGTATTCAACCCGCTACCTAGGGCGACAGCCCATCGTCGATGCCAACCAGCAACTGGTGGCATACGAATTGTTGTTCCGCTCCAGCCACGTCAATGTGGCCAAGGTGAATGATGATGTGATGGCCACCACGGCGGTGATCCGTCACGCCTTTGTCGATCTGGGAGTGGGTGAAGTGCTGGGCGACCGTCTGGGTTTCATCAATGTCAGTGAAACCCTGTTGATGGATGATCTGCTGGATGTGCTGCCCTGTGACAAGGTGGTGCTGGAAATCCTGGAAACGGTGAAGGTGTCACCCCCCTTGCTGGAACGACTGGCGCAATTGCGGCAAAAGGGTTTCCGGCTGGCCATGGATGATGTCATCGAACTGGATGCCGACCGCCGCGCGCTGTTGCCGCTGGTGGACATCGTCAAGATTGACCTGGTGGCGCTCAGCCTGTTGCAATTGCGCCAACTGGTGGCCGATCTGGCCGGCTTCCCCGGCATTCTGCTGGCAGAGAAGGTGGACACGGTAGAACAGTTCGAACTGTGCCGCGAATTGGGCATACAGTGGTTTCAGGGTTATTTCTTTGCCCGCCCTACCGTGCTGTCCACCCGCCAGGCCAATGCCAGCCAGCACGCCATGCTCAGCCTGCTCGGCCTGTTGATGAGCGATGCCGACAACGAGGAACTGGCCCAGGCGCTGAAACTGGCCCCGGATGTGGTGTTGATGCTGATGAAGCTCAGCAGCACGGCATCCATTGCCACCCGCCGGCCGGTGTCCTCGGTGCAGGAGGCCATCATGGTGCTGGGCCGCGCCAAGATCAAACGCTGGTCGATGCTGCTGCTGTTTGCCAGCAATGCCACCAATGTTGAGCCACAGCGCAATCCGCTGCTGGAGCTGGCCGCCACGCGCGGGCGCATCATGGAGCTACTGGCCGAGGCCTGCTACCCCGAGCGTCGTGATGTGCAGGAAAGCGCTTTCATGATTGGCATGCTGTCGCTGGTGGATGTCCTGGTGCAGCAGCCCAAGGCCGAGGCGATTGCCAGCCTGCCCATCGAGGAAAGCCTGAAAGAAGCCGTGCTGGAAGGCCGCCACCTGCTGGGTGAACTGTTGCAGGTGGCCGAATCGCTGGAAAACGAAGCGACGCCGCATCCGAAAGGATACGACCCGGAAATGCTGCTGCGGGTGGAAACCCAGGCGCTGGACTGGGTCAACAGCATGTGGAAGTAACCAGGCCGGCCAAAGGCCAGCCTCAGTTCCCCGTCCCCTCCTCGTCCTGCAAGCGGCTGAGAAAACCCTGCACCCGCTCATTGTCCCTTGGCAGCCAGGCCAGGATCTCATGCAGCATCTGGTCGAACTCGGCCGTATCCTGATTTTTCTTGCGTAGCTGCTCGCGCACCCGCAGCAAGATGGCACAGGCATTCATGCCGGTACGCTCGTTGTACAGGCGCATCGCCATTTCGTGCAGCATGCGCCCGGCTTCTGCGGCCCGTCCCTCGGTGGTCAGCTCTACCGCGCGGTTGCTTTCCTCCTGCAACTGGGCGTATGCCTGTTCGATCAGCTCGCAGCAATGGGGATGCTTGCGGGCAATTTCCAGCAAGGTGGACAGCTCGTGCCGGCTATAGGCAAAGCGCATGGTGATGGTGCGGGTCCATTCTTCCAGCAAGGCCGGGTCGGTCAGGGTTTCCGGCAGCCGTACCACCGCCCCCAGAAAGCGCTGTGCCGCTTCAAAGTGGACAAAGGGCTTGAGCAGGTCGCCAGACGCCTGCTTGAGCAAGGCCAGCGCCTCTTCGGCACGCTGCTGCACCAGGGCAGTCAGCGCACGACAGGTGTGCAGGGTGAACTGGGCCTCGGGCCGGTCAGCCAGGCTGGCACTGATTTCGGCCTGCAAGCGGTCAATGAATTGCGTATTGCCGGTTTCCGAGTAGGCCTGTAACAGGTCGATCAATACTTCCGGGCCGAAAAAATTGTTGTTGCGGCCGATTTCCACCGCCCTTTGCAAATACTGGGCACCCTTTTCCGGGTCGCCCGAACGCAAGGCTGCCGTGCCGCAGCTTTTCAGCCGGTGGAAATTGCGCGGGGAAATACTCACGGCCTTCTCCAGCACGTCCACCGCCTGGGCATACTGGCCTTCGTCGATCAGGTTTTGCGCCAGCAAATCGTAGGCATCGGTGTACAGCGGCGCATCCTGAATGATTTCCTTCAGCAGTGCGCTGGATTCGCCCTGCATGCCCTGGTCGGCCTGAATGCGGGCCACCCCCATCTTGGCCCAGGGGATGACCTTGCTTTCCAGCAGCTCCTGATAAATGTGCAATGCCTCGCCCTGACGGCCTTCGGTCACCAGTAGCTCGGCACACAGACGGTTGGCATCAATGCGGTTGGCTGTCCCCGGTGCAGAGGCCGCCAGTTGCTGCAAGGTGTTGATGGCGGCACTACGGTTGCCCTTTTCCAGCTGCTCATGCGCCGGTGCCAGAAACTGTTTGCGCTTGTGCGCATTGTTCATGCGTGTCAGCAGCAGGTTGGAATTGAAGGGCTTGAGGATGTAGTCATCCGGCGCCATTTCCGCCGCGGCCACCACCCGTTCGTATTTGCGCTCGCCGGTAATCATGATCCAGATGGTGGACAAGGGCAGCGTGCCGGTCTTGCGCAGCGCCTCCAGCAATTCCTGGCCATCCATGCCATCGCCCAGATTGTAGTCACACAGCACCACATCAAAGCGCCGTCCCTTCAATCGGGCCCGGCCTTCGGCCGCACTGCTGACCGCATCCGAGCGGGTGATGCCGGCCATGGACAACATGGTGCGCAGGCCCTGGCGGACGGTCAGGGAGTCCTCGATGATGAGGACGGTGGTGTTTTCATCAAAATACATGCAGGCATTTCCGCAAGGCCGGGCCGGAGGCGCACCGCGTGGCCGGCCGGCTCAGTCCCGGTTCAGACGATATCCAGATGGTCGATGCCATCCAGCGGGTCACGTCCCTTGGAGCTTTCGCTATACAGTTTGATTTTCAGGCGCAGGTCGTTGATGGAGTCCGCATTGCGCAGCGCATCCTCGTAGCTGACATAGCCGGCTTCAAACAGGTCGAACAGCGACTGGTCGAAGGTTTGCATGCCCGACTCGCGCGAGCGGCTCATTACTTCCTTGAGCCCGGCCACCTCGCCCTTGAAGATCATGTCGGAAACCAGCGGGGTATTGAGCAGGATTTCCACCGCCGCCACTCGGCCGCGGCCCGACTTGAGCGGCAGCAGGCGCTGCGAAATGATGGCGCGCATGTTCAGCGACATATCCATCAGTACTTGCTGGTGACGTTCTTCCGGGAAGAAGTTCAGAATCCGGTCCAGCGCCTGGTTGGCATTGTTGGCATGCAGGGTAGCCAGGCACAGGTGGCCGGTCTCGGCAAACTGCAAGGCGTAGCCCATGGTTTCCCGATCGCGGATTTCCCCCATCAGGATCACATCCGGAGCCTGGCGCAGGGTGTTTTTCAGGGCGATTTCCCAGTCTTCGGTATCCACCCCCACCTCACGCTGGGTCACGATGCACTTCTTGTGCTGATGCACGTACTCGATCGGGTCCTCGATGGTGATGATGTGGTCCTGGTTGTGGCTGTTGCGCCAGTCCACAAGTGCTGCCAGCGACGTGGATTTGCCCGAACCGGTACCGCCGACAAAAATCACCAGACCACGCTTGATCAGCGAAATATCCTGCAATACCTCCGGCATGTTCAGCTTGTCGAAGGTCGGGATTTCGGTGTTGATCTTGCGCAGCACCATGCCGGCACAGCCTTGCTGGATGAAGGCACTCACCCGGAAACGGCCGATGCCCGGCGGGTTGATGGCAAAGTTGGCCTCTTTTTTCGACTCGAATTCTTCGGTCTGCCGGTCGTTCATCACCGAGCGCACCAGCTCCTTGGTGTGCTGGGCCGACAAAGGTTGCGGTGCCACCGGGGTGATCTTGCCGTCAATCTTCATGGCCGGTGGAAATTCCGCCGAAATGAAGATGTCCGAAGCGTTCTTGCCCACCGCATGCTTGAGCAGATCGTGAATGAATTTTGATGCCTGGTCTTTTTCCATGATGGCCATCCGGTGAGGCTAGCGTGCCTGTTTCAGTTTAGAACGCATCCTTGGACGCTGCTTTCTGGCGTGCCTCGCTGGGGGCAACAATATTGCGCCGTACCAGCTCCTGCAGACACTGGTCCAGCGTTTGCATGCCGTATTGCTGGCCGGTCTGGATCATCGAGTTGATCTGCGCAATCTTGTTTTCGCGAATCAGGTTGCGAATGGCCGGCGTGCCGATCATGATTTCATGCGCAGCCACCCGGCCACTGCCATCCTTGGTCTTGAGCAGGGTTTGCGAAATCACCGCCCGCACCGATTCGGACAGCATGGAGCGCACCATTTCCTTTTCGCCGGCCGGGAATACGTCGACGATACGGTCGATGGTCTTGGCGGCCGAGCTGGTATGCAGGGTGCCGAATACCAGGTGACCGGTTTCCGCCGCAGTCAGCGCCAGCCGGATGGTTTCCAGATCGCGCAATTCACCCACCAGAATCACGTCCGGGTCTTCACGCAAGGCCGAACGCAGGGCATTGGAAAAACTGTGGGTCTGCAAACCCAGTTCACGCTGGTTGATCAGCGATTTCTTGCTTTCATGCACGAATTCGATCGGGTCTTCCACGGTGAGGATGTGCGAAAAATTGTTTTCGTTCACATAGTCCACCATGGCCGCCAGCGTGGTGGACTTACCCGAACCGGTAGGGCCGGTCACCAGTACCAGGCCACGCGGGTAGCTGGAAATGTCCTGGAAAATCTTGGGTGCGCCCAGTTGCTCCAGCGTCAGCACCTTGGACGGAATCACACGGAATACCGCGCCCATGCCACGGTTCTGCACAAAGGCATTTACCCGGAAACGGGCGATGCCGGGCAGTTCGAAGGAAAAGTCGCATTCGAACTCATCCTCGAAAATCTTGCGCTGATAGTCGTTCATGATGTCGTACACCATATCGTGTACATCATGATGATCCATCGGCGGCAGGTTGATACGGCGTACATCGCCGTTGACCCGGATCATCGGAGGCAAACCGGCCGACAGGTGCAAGTCGGATGCCTTGTTCTTGACGGTAAAGGCCAAGAGCTCGGAAATTTCCATTTATAATTTCTCCACGATTACCCGGCAGCGGGCATGACGCTAAGGTATTTTTCCGATTGTAAGCGCAAGCCGTTGCAAAAGCATATGCAGACCGCAATACAGCCCGCATGGCTACCCGATTCGTTGTAGCTGAGGGTTCATCCACGCCACAAGGAGTAATATGAGCGATTCCATCGCACAAGCCATCGCCTCGGTCACCGGACGTATCCGCGCCGCCGAAGCCGCCGCCGGCCGGGCTGCCGGCAGTGTGCGCCTGCTGGCCGTCAGCAAGACGTTTCCGGCCAGCGCGGTGGCCGAAGCCTATGCGGCAGGCCAGCGTGCCTTTGGCGAAAACTATGTGCAGGAACTGCAAGGCAAGGCCGCCGAACTGGCAGCCCTGGATATCGAATGGCACTTCATCGGGCCGCTGCAATCCAACAAAACCCGCATCGTGGCGGAAACCGCGCATTGGGTCCACTCCATTGAACGGTTGAAAATTGCCCAGCGCCTGTCCGAGCAGCGCCCTTCCAGCCTGCCACCGCTGCAGGTATGCATTCAGCTGAATGTGTCCGGCGAGCAGAGCAAGAGCGGTTGCCAGCCGCACGAGGCAAGGGAACTGGCACATGCCGTCGCCGCCCTGCCCGGTTTGCAACTGCGCGGCTTGATGTGCATTCCGGAAGCCACCGACAATGCCGAGACGCTGGCGGCACAGTTTGCCTTGCTATCCGGTGTGCGGGATGAATTGCAGCAAGACGGCTTAAAATTGGATACAGTATCCATGGGGATGTCTTCCGACATGGCGCAAGCCATTGCGGCAGGCAGCACCATGGTGCGGGTAGGCACCGCCATTTTTGGTGCCCGCCACTATCCGCAATGACATTGGCACACGGGCAGCCGGCCTGCCCGGGCAAAACAATAGAGAGACAAGAGGAAAAACAGGCGATGCAAATTACCTTCATCGGCGGCGGCAACATGGCCACGGCCATCATCGGCGGACTGCACCAGCAAGGTGGCCACCGCATTCATGTGGTGGACCCCAACACCACCAAGCTGGCCGAACTGAGCCAGGACTTTGGTGTGACAACCTCCACCACCCTGCCCGAGCAGCTTTCAGCCGATGACATCGTGCTACTGGCGGTCAAGCCACAGCAGCTCAAGGAAGTTTGCCAGGCACTCTCTTCGCGCCTGAATGGCGGCATGGTATTGTCGATTGCCGCAGGCATCCGCTGTGACGCCATGGCGCGCTGGCTGGCTAGCGAGCGTATTGTCCGGGTGATGCCCAACACCCCGGCCATGGTGGGCAAGGGTGTGTCCGGCCTGTACGCCGGCAGCGGCGTCAGTGCTGCCGACCGTAGCAATGCCGAAACCATCATGCAGGCTGCCGGTATTACGGTGTGGCTGGACAAGGAAGAAGGCATCGACGACATTACTTGCGTTTCCGGCAGCGGCCCGGCCTATGTGTTCTACTTTATCGAAAGCATGATCGAAGCCGCGGAAAAAGCCGGCTTTGCCGCTGACGAAGCCCGCCGCCTGGTGCTGGCTACCTTTGACGGTGCGGTGGAGCTGGCCCGGCAAAGCCCGCTGCCGGTGGCAACCCTGCGTACCAACGTGATGTCCAAGGGCGGCACGACCGAACGCGCCATCGCCCGTTTCGAGGCCGAAGGCGTCAAGGCAGCCATCATCGCCGGTGCCATGGATTGCCGTGACCGCTCCATCGAAATGGGCCAACAACTCAGTCAGGATTAAAGCTTCATGTTTCTGGAAACCGTGCAATTTCTGATCAAGACCATCGCCGACCTGTTTGTGCTGGTCCTGCTGCTGCGTTTTTACCTGCAAGTGGCCCGGGCACCGTTCAAGCACCCCTTGTGCCAGTTTGTCATGGCGGCCACCAACTTTGCCGTGCTGCCGCTGCGCAAGCTGGTGCCATCGCTGCGCGGTTACGACAGTGCCACCATGCTGCTGGCCTGGCTGGTGAGCATGGTTTCCAGCGTCGTCATCCTGGCATTCAACCCCATGTACACCCTGGCGGCACCGGAAACCTGGCTGGCCTTGTCCTTGCTGGCCATTCTGGATGTGTTCAAGCAGTCGCTGACCTTGCTGATGGGCGCGGTCATCGTACAGGCGGTGCTCAGCTGGGTGAACCCCTATAACCCGCTCACTCCCATCCTGGATGCGCTGACCCGGCCGTTTCTCAAACCCTTCCGTCGCGCCACGGTGGGCGGGGTCGATCTGTCGCCGCTGATTCTCTTCCTGATCATCCAGGTGGTGCTGATGCTGCCAGTGCAGTACCTGGAAAACAGCTTCTTGATGCAACTCAAGGTGGTCATGCAGTAAATATGTTTATTTGTCATGCTCAGTCACATCTGAAAAGATGTAGAGACATTTCCTAAATGATCTGGAGAATCGTGATGAAGAAAATGCTGCTTGCTGCCCTGTTGCTGGGTACTGCTGCTGCGCCTGCCATGGCCAATCTGGCGCTGGCACAAAAGAACAACTGCCTGTCCTGTCACGCAGTGGACCACAAGGTAGTGGGCCCGGCTTACAAGGACGTGGCCAAGAAATACGCTGGCGACAAGGGTGCTGAAGCCAAGCTGATCGCCAAGGTGAAAGCAGGTGGTGCTGGTGTATGGGGCCCGGTCCCGATGCCGCCAAACGCCCAGGTCAGCGATGCTGACGTCAAGACCCTGGTGAAGTGGATCTTGTCGCAGAAGTAAGTTCTGAATGGTGTAACCAGGCGGCCACGGCCGCCTTTTTCATGTGACAAGCTTGTTACCTGCCGTGATTGGCGCTATACCGAGTGTCAGCAGCAGGTCAAGCCGAAGAAGGGGAATTGTTGCTGCCAGTTGCACAAATCCGATACCGTGGGTAATCTTCTTCGCCTGTCTGCCAACTCTCATGCTGGAAGCACCAAAATTATGGCCAAGCTGACCGAACAAGATATTCTCAACTGGGAAGGCGATGATTACATGAACGCCGACCATCTTGAGTTCTTCAAAGACCGGTTGTTGCAGATGCAGCAGGAGTTGTTGATCAACGCCAATGCCACTGCCAACCATCTGCAAGAGCAGGAAGCTACCCCGGATCCCGCCGACCGGGCCACGCTGGAAGAGGAATATGCGCTCGAACTGCGCACCCGCGACCGCGAACGCAAGCTGCTGCAGAAAATCCAGGCCTCGATCCGTCAGATTGACGATGGCTCCTATGGTTTCTGCGAAGACACTGGCGAACCCATCGGCCTGCGCCGCCTGATGGCACGTCCGACAGCCACCCTGTCGGTAGAGGCCCAGGAACGCCGTGAACGGATGAAGCGCCAATACGCAGACTGAGCCTGCGCGGCATTCTGCACTGACAAAGCGTCATCGCCTTGCGATGGCGCTTTTTGTTTTTTTGCGCGGCACTGACAGTCACACAAGGGCTTGTCGGCCTTGGCTGGTACGGGTATCTTGCTGCTATGCAAGGTAAAAACGATATCAGCTAGGGACAAACATGCAACGCCAGACCGACGACGTCAGAATCAGCGAAATCAAGGAATTACTGCCTCCGATTGCCCATCTGTACGAACTGCCCATCACCGAAACCGCTTCCGAAGTCATCTACACCACCCGCAAGGACATTGCTGCCCTGCTGCGTGGCGAGGATGATCGCCTGCTGGTGGTGATCGGCCCCTGTTCGATTCACGATACCGATGCCGCCATCGAGTATGCGCGCAAGCTTTCCACGCTGCGTAACAGCCTGGCGGGCGAGCTGGTGGTGGTGATGCGTGTCTACTTTGAAAAGCCGCGTACCACTGTGGGCTGGAAGGGTCTGATCAACGACCCGCACCTGAATGAATCCTACGACATCAATACCGGCCTGCGTCTGGCGCGCCGTCTGCTGCTGACGCTCAACGACATGGGCATTCCGGCGGCAACCGAATTCCTCGACATGATCACCCCGCAATACTTTGCTGACCTGATCAGCTGGGGTGCCATTGGCGCGCGCACCACCGAAAGCCAGGTTCACCGCGAACTGGCTTCCGGCCTGTCCTGCCCGGTGGGTTTCAAGAACGGTACTGACGGCAACCTGAAAATTGCCGTGGATGCCATCCGTTCCGCCAGCGTGTCGCACCACTTCCTGTCGGTTACCAAGACCGGTCACTCCGCCATTGTTTCCACCGGCGGCAACCCGGATTGCCACGTCATCCTGCGTGGTGGCAAGGAACCCAACTATTCGGCCGAGCATGTACGCGCCGCCGCTGCCGAACTGGCAGCCGTGGGCCTGCCGCAAAAGCTGATGGTGGATTTCAGCCATGCCAACAGCCGCAAGGATTACCGTCGCCAGATGGAAGTGGCCGACGATGTGGCAGGCCAGCTGGCAGCCGGTGATCAGCACATCTTTGGCGTGATGGTGGAAAGTCATCTGGCAGAAGGCCGTCAGGACCTGAAGCCGGGCTGCGAGCTGAAATACGGTCAGAGCATCACCGATGCCTGTATCGGCTGGGATGACACCGAGAAGCTGCTCACCACGCTGGCCGATGCGGTCAAGGCGCGCCGTGCCAAGCTGGGTGTTGCCGGCGGCAAATAAGCTGTCTTGCATCCGATATGAAAAACGCTGCCAATGGCAGCGTTTTTCATACAGCTAATAAAGTGATTTGGTGCGATTGCACTGGCCCCGGCAAAGCCGGGCCTTTCGACTAAGATATTGCTTTCGCAGCCTTCCCATCTATTCCCCTTTCCCCCGCCCTTGCCCTGCCAATTTGAAGAAAGGAGCCTCGCTTTCCTTCCGGAAAGGGAGAGGGGGTTTGTCTCTGTGCGGCACTCGCCGGAATCAACCGCCCTGCCAGGCCGGCATGGCTTGCTCTTCTGCTGGCGTGGCATGCCGCCGTACCGCCCAGGCCACCCCGCCCAGCAGCAACAGCATGGAGGCCAGTTCCAGCGGTCGCGGCCAGCGTTGCAACCAGACAAAGCCATACAGCAGGGCAAACAGCGTTTCAAACACGATCAACTGACCGGACAAGGTGGGTGGCAGACGGCGCGCTGCGGCATACCACAGCGCATTGGCCAGCCACGAGCCTCCCAGGGCGCAGCCAGTGGCCGCCACCCAGAACAGCTGCCACTGGGCATGGCTGACGGCCTGGCTGACCATGGGCAGGCCCAGCCAGTTACCCGCCAGCCACAAGCCACCCCCCATCACGCCGGTCACCATGCCCAGCAGGCAAGACCATTCATGGCTGTCAAAACAGGGGCGCTGGCGCAGATAGCGCGCATTGCGGGAGGCAAACCAGCTCCAGCTGGCCAGTGCACCCAGCGCAGCCAGTACGCCCAGGATACGGTCTGCCACGCTGGCAGTGGCCGGATGGCTGCCGGCAAAGGTATCGATATTGATGCAGACAATCCCGGCCAGCACCATCAGCAAGGGCCAGGCCAGTTGGCGCAGCGACAGCGCACCCTCGTCTTTCAGGCCCAGCAGGGTGATGGTGACTGGCAACACACCGACAATCAGCGAGGCGGGAGCAATGCCCACCAACTGGATGGCGGCAGCCAGCAAGATGAAATACAGCAGATTGCCCACCAGCGACAGTACGGCCAGCATGATTACATCTTCAGCCTGCAGCTTGGTCCGGATTCGTCCGGCCAGCGGCAGCGCCAGCAACAAGGAAATCACCCCGTACAAGCTAAAGCGCACCGCACTGAGCAGCCAGGGGCTGAAGGCGGGCATCACCTGCGGCACCATCAGCACCATGCCCCATATTGCACCGGCCAGGCCGGCATAGCTGATTCCGCGTTTCATTTTGCATCTTCCCTGCGCAACTGATGATGGCCCAAGGCTACGTGCTGGCAGGGCGGGCCGACAAAGGATATCTCGGCATTCACGCATTCCTCAGAGGAATGTCATGTTCAGCCTGGTGCTTGTCCGGGGTAATATCCTGTATCAAGCCAGGATGCTGAACAGGAATGTCAGCCTGGCAGTCATCATGATGGGGACGCAAGCAGATGAGCCGGTATCTGAAGAACTTGCCACCGCTGGAAAGCCTGATTCATTTCGAGGCGGTACTGCGCAATGGCAGCTTTACCAAGGCAGCCACCGAGCTGTGCGTGACGCAAAGTGCGGTGAGCAAGCAGATTCGCGCGCTGGAAGACTGGCTCAAGCTGCCGCTGTTCGAGCGGCTGGTGCGTGGCATTCAGCCCACCCCGGCCGGGCTGGCCTTGCAGCGCGAGGTCGGCCCCATGCTGCAATCCTTGCTGCGCAGCGTGGTGCGGCTGCAGGCCGAGCATAACCGCCACACCCTCACCGTGAATTGCACCCACGCGGTAGCGCAGTTCTGGCTGTTTCCCCGGTTGGTGGCTTTCAGTCAGCAGTATCCGGATATCACGGTGAATATTCATGCCAGCAACAGCATGGATGAAGCCAGCGTGGCCGAATACGACTTCGCCATTTTCTATGGCGATGGCCAGTGGAGTTCGCTGTGTGTCGAGCCCTTGTTTCCCGAAGTGGTGTACCCGGTGTATAGCGCGCAGCTGGACTTTCCCGACATCAGCCAGCCAGCGGATCTGGCGCAACTGCCCTTGATCCAGCTGGACTCATCAGCCTGGAACTGCATCAACTGGCATGACTGGTTCGGTCACTTCGGCCTGACTTATACCGCGCCGGAGCGGGTGCCGATGTTCAATCAGGTGACGCTGGCCTTTAACGCCGTATTGCAAAGAATGGGCATCGGACTGGGCTGGGAATTCATGGCGCATGATCTGCTGCAGCAAGGCGTGCTCAAGCGGCTGGGGCCGTTTGCCTTTGTCAGCGGCAAGGTGGATTACCTGGTCCATCCGCGCCATGCATCACTGAGTGACAATGCGCTGCTGTTCAAGCGCTGGCTGCTGGACAGTGTCAGTCAACCGGCCACTGTTGCGCCAGTGCTGCCACCGCCTGCAGGGTATTGAGATTGGCAAAGGGCTGCGCGAACGGCACGGTATCGTGTTGCAGCCCGGCCAGCCAGCCGCGGATGGAGCGGCCACCTTGTTGCAGGTAGTCCAGCAGCGAGGGTTGCAGCCCGGCTTGCAGCGCCAGCAGGCTGGGATGCCACTGTGCCGGGTCACTGGCACTGACCGCTTGCCGTCCGGGCAGTGCTGCCAGCAGGCGGGTGGCAAAGTCCGCGGGCAGTTGCACGGCATCACAAGGCAGCATCAGCAGCTTGCTGTCAGGCTCGGCCTGCATGCCCGCCAGCAAGCCTGCCAATGGGCCAGGATAATCGGGCAGCGTGTCCGGCAACACCGGATGGCCATAAGCGGCGTAGGCATCCAGATGACGGTTGGCAGAGATCAGGATTCGTGCAGGCGGCTGGCTTTGCGCGGCGAGGCTGTGCAGGGTACGGGCAATCAGCGGCTGGCCGGCCAGTTCCACCAGGCCCTTGTCCACCCCGCCCATGCGGCTGGCCTGGCCGCCGGCCAGAATCAGCGCGGTGTAGGCCGTCATTGCCAGCGCCCGGCGGCGTGCTGGTCGCTGGCCTTGGCTTCCACCCAGTAACTGCTGCCATTCTGCTGGATTTCCTTTTTCCAGAATGGCGCTTCGGTCTTGAGAAAGTCCATCAGGAATTCCGCCGCGGCAAAGGCATCCTTGCGGTGGCTGCTGGCGGTAACCACCAGTACGATGGCCTCGCCCAGCGCAAGCCGGCCCACGCGGTGGATGATGGTGGCGGCCTGTAGCTGCCAGCGTTCACGCGCTTGCTGGATGATAGCGTGCAAGGAGCGTTCGGTCATGCCCGGGTAATGCTCCAGCTCCAGCGCGGCAATGTCCTGCCGGTCGCCATAGTCACGTACCAGGCCGCTGAAACTCACCACGGCACCGCAGGCCGGGTTGGCCGACAGGCGGGCGATTTCCGCGCCGCAATCAAACACTTCATGCTGGATCCGAACCGTAAATGGCTGCATGTCAGCCCCCGGTAACCGGTGGGAAGATGGCTATTTCGTCCCCGTCGCTCAGGGTGGCATCCAGCCGCACCAGCTCCTGGTTGCGTGCCACGCGGAAGGCCTTGCCGGCCGCCAGCTCGCTGCTCCAGTTGCCGCCGCGCTGGCGCAACTCGATGAGCAGCTCATCCACGCTGGCAGCCTCGGTGTCCAGCTGTTCATTACCCATGCCGAAGCTGTCTTTCAGGCGGGCAAAATACAGGATGTCGAGTTTCATGGTCGGTCCTTGGTGTGCTTGTCGTTGTTGCCATGGCCCAGCAGCATGATCCACAGGTGGAAACCCAGCCCCAGCAGTGGAACCACGGCCAGCAGGATGACAAAAAACCATTCGAGGGGGGATAGCAGTTCGCTCATCCTTGCAGTGTAAGCAATGGCGTGGCCTGCGCCAATGCTGCTGATGGGGGATGCCGGCATGCGCCTGCGGGCGGATGGACGTGAAAAAGCCCGCTACAGGAGCGGGCTGGATAATGGAGCGAATGGCGCTTATTTTACGATTTGCGCCAGTTGGCCCTTCAGATACAGATTGGCCATGGTATCCAGACTCACGGCCTTGATCTTGCTGGCCTGACCGCAAGCACCAAAGGCTTCGTAGCGGGCAATGCAGATATCGCGCATGGCATCGGTGGAGGCCTTCAGGTATTTGCGCGGGTCGAATTCCTTCGGGTTCTGCGCCATGAAGCGGCGGATGGCACCGGTGGAGGCCAGACGCAGGTCGGTGTCGATATTCACCTTGCGCACGCCGTGCTTGATGCCTTCCACGATTTCTTCCACCGGCACGCCATAGGTTTCGCCCAGGTCACCGCCGAATTCGTTGATGATCTGCAGCCACTCCTGCGGTACCGAAGAGGAACCGTGCATCACCAGATGGGTGTTGGGGATGCGGGCGTGGATTTCCTTGATGCGGTCGATGCGCAGCACGTCGCCAGTGGGCTTCTTGCTGAACTTGTACGCGCCGTGGCTGGTGCCGATGGCAATGGCCAGGGCGTCCACACCGGTGTCCTTGACGAAGCGGGCGGCTTCTTCCGGGTCGGTCAGCAGTTGGCTGTGGTCCAGCACGCCTTCGGCACCCACGCCGTCTTCTTCGCCGGCCATGCCGGTTTCCAGGCTGCCCAGGCAACCGATTTCACCTTCCACCGACACGCCACATGCATGGGAGAAGTTCACCACGGTGCGGGTCACTTCCACGTTGTAATCGTAGTTGGCCGGGGTCTTGCCGTCGCTTTTCAGCGAGCCGTCCATCATCACGGAAGAGAAGCCCAGCTGGATGGAGCGCTGGCATACGTCCGGGCTGGTACCGTGGTCCTGGTGCATCACCACCGGGATATGCGGAAATTCTTCCACCGCGGCCAGGATCATGTGACGCAGGAAGGGCGCGCCGGCGTATTTGCGGGCGCCGGCGGAAGCCTGCACGATGACTGGTGCGTCGCACTTGTCAGCGGCTTCCATGATGGCGCGCATCTGTTCCAGGTTGTTGACGTTGAAAGCCGGCAGGCCGTAGCTGAATTCGGCTGCATGGTCCAGCAGCTGACGCATGGAAACGAGTGCCATGAAAATCTCCTCAGGTCATGCCGCGGTTGGGCGGCATGGGTTTCAAATCGGGGACTGCCCGCCGTGATACAGCGGCAATCCAATCAGGAATACGGGTAATGCAAGCCGCCTAGTGGCGGGACACACCGGACAACAGCAGGCCGGCACCGACAAAAGCCCCGCCGGATACCTGGTTCACCAGCTTCAGGCGACGGGCGCTATTGAGCCAGCCTGCCAGGCGGGCTCCGCCACTGGCGTAGGCAAACTGCCAGGATGCTTCAATCACATAAAACGTGGCTGCCAGCACGGCCAGCTGCGGCCCCTGCGGCAGTCGCGCGTCCATGAACTGCGGGAACAGCGCGGTAAAAAAGATGAAGGCCTTGGGATTGCTCATCGACACCAGAAAACCGGTGCGGAACATCATCCACGGCGTATGCCGGGCGCTGCTGTCTTCTGCCACTTCCGTCACCGGTTGCGGGATGGCGCGCCAGGTCTTGATGCCCAGGTAAATCAGATAGGCGGCACCAGCGTATTTTACGATAGAAAACAGTTGTTCCGATGCGGCCAGCAAGGCACCCAGGCCGGCAGCCGAACCCAGCATGATGATGCCAAGGCCGGTCATCAGGCCCAGGCAGGTCACGGCGGTGCGGCGCACGCCATGGTGAATGCCGTGGGTCATGGCCAGCAGCATGTTGGGGCCGGGCGTGGCGGAAACAAAAAACACGGTGGTGACAAACAGCAACCAGGTATTCAACGGCATGGCAGTACTCCGGCAAGGGTGGGGAGAATGGCACGCCGGGCGTGCCATTCACTTGCATGTGGTGATGACTGCGATCAGGCGGCGCGTTCGCTCAGAATGGCCACTGCCGGCAGGGTCTTGCCTTCCAGGAATTCCAGGAAGGCGCCACCACCGGTGGAGATATAGCTGATGTCATCGGTAATGCCGTACTTGGCAATCGCCGCCAGGGTGTCACCGCCACCGGCAATGGAGAAGGCCGGCGACTGGGCGATGGCCTGTGCCAGGGTCTTGGTGCCGTTACCGAACTGGTCGAATTCGAAGACGCCGACCGGGCCGTTCCATACCACGGTACCGGCCTTGGCAATGATGCCAGCCAGTTCGGCGGCGGAATCGGGGCCGATGTCCAGAATCATGTCGTCAGCGCCCACCTCGGCCACCGGCTTGGTGGTGGCCGCGGCGGTTTCGGCAAATTCGGTGGCGCACACCACGTCGCTGGGCAGCGGTACATCGCCGCCACGGGCGCGGATCTTGGCAATCACCTTCTTGGCTTCCTCTACCAGATCAGCTTCGGCCAGCGATTTGCCGATGTTCTTGCCTTCGGCCAGCAAGAAGGTGTTGGCAATGCCGCCGCCCACGATCAGCTGGTCCACCTTGTCGGCCAGCGATTCCAGAATGGTCAGCTTGGTGGAAACCTTGGAGCCGGCCACAATGGCCACCAGCGGACGTGCCGGGGCCAGCAGGGCCTTGCCCAGTGCGTCCAGCTCGGCAGCCAGCAGGATGCCGGCGCAGGCGGTGGGGGCAAACTGGGCCACCGCGTGGGTGGAGGCTTCGGCGCGGTGCGCGGTGCCAAAGGCATCGTTGACGAATACGTCGCACAGGCTGGCGTAGGCCTGGCCAAGCTCGGCATTGTTCTTCTTCTCACCCTTGTTCAGGCGTACGTTTTCCAGCATCACCACTTCACCGGCAGCCACGTTCAGGCCGGCTTGCCAGTCGGCAACCAGGCGTACCGGCTTGCCCAGCAGGGCGGACAGGCGCTCGACGACCGGCGCCAGGCTGTCTTCCGGCTTGGGTTCGCCTTCGGTCGGACGGCCCAGGTGGGTCATCAGGATGACGCCGGCACCGGCGTTCAGGCTGTGTTCGATGGACGGCAGGCTGGCGCGGATGCGGGTGTCGTCGCCGATCACGCCATTTTTCACCGGCACGTTCATGTCAACACGGATCAGTACGCGTTTGCCGGCCAGGTCCAGCTCGGTCAGTTTGTTGAATTTCATCGGTGGCTCGCTTTTATCTGTTGAATGCGATTGGCGACCGCCTTCGTGGGAGAAGGCCGTACAGCCGTATTCGGGCTTGGCGATAGTGTAAGCGCAATGACATATGACTGGCAGCCTTGTCACTGCGCTGGCTATCGCTGTAGCTACTGTACCGGGCTGTCTGCATGCGCAACAGACAGCAGATCAAGTAGTGTATTTATTACAGCAGTTGGCTCTTGCACCCTGCCCTGCTGGCTGTTAAGCGCCGCGCTAGGCCGCAGTCTGGACGGGGGTGTTTGCCTTGGGGCGCAGTGGCGGGAGCATGGCTCAACCGGCTCACCCGTCAACCCTTTTAACTGCAGGAAAGCAGGCGGACATGTATCCTGCCTGCGGCTGCTGACAACGTAATTGGTGCGATGTGGCAGGACCCGGCAAAGCCGGGCCTTCCGGCTAGCAGCTTGATTCCGCAGCCTTCCATCTATTCCCAATCCCCCCGCCCTTGCCCTGCCAATTTGAAGAAAGGAGCCTCGCTTTCTTTCCAGAAAGCGAGAGGGGTTTGTCAGCAAGCTGACGCGGATGCATCCGGCCTGCTTTCGTATGCTGCAAGGCCCCGCAGGGCCGTACCTTACTTGGCTTCGAACATGGCGCGAGCGGTTTTCAGCATCTGGTTGCTGAAGCCCCACTCGTTGTCGTACCAGGCCAGTACCTTCACCATGTTGCCGCCAGTCACCTTGGTCAGGGTGGCGTCAAAGGTGGAGGCTTCGGTGCTGTGGTTGAAGTCGGAGGAAACCAGCGGCAGGGTGTTGAAGCCCAGCACGCCCTTCATCGGGCCTTCGGCAGCAGCCTGCAGGATTTCGTTGACTTCGTCCTTGGTGGTGTCACGGCCGGACTTGAAGGTCAGGTCAACCAGCGAAACATTGATGGTGGGAACGCGTACGGCGAAGCCATCGAGCTTGCCCTTCAGTTCCGGCAGCACCAGACCCACGGCCTTGGCGGCACCGGTCTTGGTGGGGATCATGTTTTCGGTGGCGGAACGGGCGCGGCGCAGGTCTTTGTGACGCACGTCGGTCAGCACCTGGTCGTTGGTAAAGGCGTGGATGGTGGTCATCAGGCCCTTGGTCACGCCAATGGTGTCGTTCAGTGCCTTGGCCACCGGTGCCAGGCAGTTGGTGGTGCAGGATGCGTTGGACACCACGGTCATGGCGCTGGTCAGCACGTTGTGGTTCACGCCGTACACGATGGTGGCGTCCACGTCGTCACCGCCCGGCGCGGAGATCAGCACCTTCTTGGCACCGGCATCCAGGTGAACCTGGCACTTTTCCTTGCTGGTGAAGGCACCGGTACATTCCAGTACCAGGTCTACATTCAGGGCTTTCCACGGCAGTTCGGCCGGATTGCGGGTGGAGAAGAACGGAATCTTCTCGCCGTTGATCAGCAGGTTTTCTTCATCGTGGGCGATGTCTGCCGGAAAACGACCGTGCACGGTGTCGAACTTGGTCAGGTGGGCGTTGGTGGCCAGATCGCCAGTAGCGTTGACGGCAACAACCTTGAAATCGTTGTGCAGGTTGTATTCGTAAATGGCGCGCAGAACCTGACGGCCAATACGGCCGTAGCCGTTGATCGCGATGCGAATGGTCATACTATTACTCTCCCGGAAAGTCTGGTGCCTCCCCGCGTGAGCGGGTCAGAATGGAGACACCACAAAAATAAGGCCACCCCTGCTTTGTTTTTGGATGGGGTGGCCTGTGCTTTATTTACTGGATGATGTTCTTGGTCTTGGCGACGACATTGTCGACGGTGAGGCCGAATTCCTTGAACAGTACGCCTGCCGGTGCGGATTCGCCGAAATGGTCGATACCGACCACGTCGCCTTCCAGACCGACATACTTGCGCCAGAAGTCCGGCACGCCGGCTTCAATGGCCAGGCGCGGCAGGCCGGCCGGCAGCACGCTTTGCTGCCAGGCCTTGTCCTGCTGGTCGAACACATTGGTGCAGGGCATGGACACCACGCGCACCGCAATGCCTTCGGCTGCCAGTGCTTCCTGTGCCTTCAGCGCCAGTTCGATTTCCGAACCGGTGGCAATCAGCACGGCGCGGGCATCGGCTGCATCGCGCAGCACGTAGCCGCCACGGGCGATGTCCTTCACCTGCTGTGCATCACGCTGCACGAAAGGCAGGTTCTGGCGGCTGAGGATCAGGCTGCTCGGCGTGGTTTTCTGTTCGATGGCATGTGCCCAGGCCACCGCAGCTTCGGTGGTGTCACACGGACGCCAGGTGTGGTGATTCGGGATCATGCGCAGCGTGGCCACTTGTTCCACCGGCTGGTGGGTGGGGCCGTCTTCGCCCAGGCCGATGGAATCGTGAGTGAACACGAACACCGGGTTGATCTTCATCAGCGAGGCCATGCGCAGTGCATTGCGGGCGTATTCGCTGAACATCAGGAAGGTGCCGCCGTAGGGGCGCAGGCCACCGTGCAGCGTCATGCCGTTCATGATGGCGGCCATGCCGAACTCGCGTACGCCATAGCTGATGTAGTTGCCGTTACCGGCAGCGTCGATCCACTTGGAGCCAGACCAGTTGGTCAGGTTGGAGCCGGTCAGGTCGGCCGAACCGCCTACAAACTCAGGCAGGCTGGGCGAGAAGGCTTCCAGTGCAATCTGGCTGGCCTTGCGGGTGGCCACGGTCTGGGCTGCGTCGACGATCTTGGCGATGGCGGCGTCGCGGGCTTCGGCCCAGGCAGCCGGCAGTTCGCCCTGCATGCGGCGTTCGAATTCGGCAGCCAGTTCCGGGTAGGCAGCGCGGTAGGCATCAAACTGCTTGTTCCATTCGATCTCGGCCAGTGCACCCTTGTCGCGGGCGCTCCAGGCGGCGTAGATGTCGGCCGGAATTTCAAACGGCGCATGCGGCCAGTTCAGGGCTTCGCGCGCGGCGGCAATTTCAGCCGCACCCAGCGGAGCACCGTGTACATCGTGAGTGCCTTGCTTGTTGGGCGAACCAAAACCGATGGTGGTCTTGCAGCAGATCAGCGTCGGGCGGTCGCCCTTCTTGGCAGTTTCGATGGCGGTGGCGATTTCCACCGGATCGTGACCGTTGACGTTCTTGATCACCTGCCAGCCGTAGGCTTCGAAGCGGGCCGGGGTGTTGTCGGTGAACCAGCCTTCAACGTGGCCGTCGATGGAAATGCCGTTGTCGTCCCAGAAGGCGATCAGCTTGGAGAGGCCCCAGGTGCCGGCCAGCGAGCAGGCTTCGTGGCTGATGCCTTCCATCAGGCAACCGTCACCCAGGAATACCCAGGTGTTGTGGTCAACGACGGTGTGGCCGTCACGGTTGAACTGGGCGGCCAGCATTTTTTCGGCCAGCGCCATGCCCACCGCATTGGTGATGCCCTGGCCTAGCGGGCCAGTAGTGGTTTCCACGCCCGGTGCATAACCGTATTCCGGGTGGCCCGGGGTTTTGGAATGCAGCTGGCGGAAGTTTTTGAGGTCGTCGATGGACAGATCGTAGCCGGTGAGGTGCAGCAGGCTGTAGATGAGCATGGAGCCGTGCCCGTTGGAGAGCACGAAGCGGTCACGGTTGGACCAGGAAGGATTGGCAGGATTGTGCTTCAGGTGATCGCGCCACAGCACTTCAGCGATATCAGCCATGCCCATCGGGGCGCCGGGGTGACCAGATTTTGCCTTTTCCACTGCGTCCATGGAGAGGAAACGAATGGCGTTGGCTAGCTCGGTTCGGGTGACCATTTCAGGAAAACCTCAAAAACAATAAAGGGGGCGGGACAGATGCGGTACGACAGTCAGCCCGCAACCCGTGCATGGCACCGGCATGGATTAACCGCCGCTAAATCATGGGATTATCCCTGATTTTGCCGCATTGCGGCAACCGTCACGGCGCAGCTTGTGCGCCGTTTTCGTGCAATTTCAATGCATTGTTGACAGCATTGCTGCGCGCAGCGCCACGCGTCCGGCCCGGGGCTGGCGGGCAGATGGGCTTGACCAGCCTGCTGCTCTGGTGGACAGTCGGCGCAGGTTTTCGGGTTTTTGCCATCAAACAGCCGGACAGGAGCACGCATGCAGACTGAATTTCCCGCACGCATCAATGCACGCCAGGTGGGCTATGCACGGGGCTGGCGCTGGATTGTGGAGGCGTTTTATCTGGTGCGGCAGCAGCCACTCACCTGGATGCTGCTGGCCGGTGGCTATCTGCTCATCCACTTTGCCGTGGCGGCCATCCCCTTACTGGGGGCGCCGCTCACTTTCTTTCTGGCCCCGATCTTTGCCGGCGGCTTCGTGCTGGCCGCACAGCAGGCCGAACAAGGCCGCGAACTGAAGCTGCGCGCCCTGTTTGCCGGGTTCGACCGCGCACCGCGCGCCTTGCTCAATGTCGGCATGCTGTATCTGGCCCTGTTGTTGCTGGCCATGATGCTGCTCAGTGCCGCCATGCCACTATTGGGCCTGCAACTGATAGCAGCGCAGAATGCGCAGGAGCTGCCAAGGCTGGAAGGCCCGGTCGGGCTGTTCATGCTGCTCAGCGCCGCGCTGATGTTCCTGCTCAGCCTGTGCTACTGGTTTGCGCCCGCGCTGGTGGTACTGAATGGCCTGGGTCCGTGGCAGGCGCTGCGGGACAGCTTTCGCGGTGGTATTGCCAACTGGCAGGCGGTGCTGCTCAGTGCCTTCATGCTGGCCGTGTTGTTGTTTCTGGCCGTGTTGCCGCTGGGGCTGGGCTTGCTGCTGTGGTTTCCGGTGCTGTATGTCACCGCCTACACCGGCTGGAAAGACCTGTTCGCACCGCAGGCGGCTTGAACAGGCCGGGCCAGGTTCAGTGACTGAGCGCGCTGCGCCGCATGTCCACATGCAGGATGCCGCCATCGTCATAAGGCTGTGACACCGCGACAAAGCCGAAACGCTCGTACAGCCCCTGGGCGGCGGTCTGGGCCGACAGCATGATGGGGGTGGCAGGCCACAGTTGCAGGCAGTGGGCCACCGCTTCCGCCAGCAATTGCTGGCCCAGGCCCTTGCCGCGTGCTGCTGGTTCCAGTACCACCCGACCGATGGCGCTGGCATCCGGATACTTCTCGCCCGGTGCAATCAGGCGTGCGTAAGCCAGCAATTTGCCGTGACCATCGCGGCCCAGCAGGTGGTGACAGTGCAGGTCCACGCCATCCACATCGCCATAAATGGATTGTTGTTCCAGTACGAATACCCGGTCGCGCAACTGCAGCATTTCATACAGTGCAAGCGGGGAAAAGCCGTCAAACGGGTGGCATTGCCACTGCAACAGGCTGGCCATAGTAGAATTGCCCTCGAAAATGAATGGCGCAGCGCGCCTGTCCTGCCGATATGGTGTCGGAAACCGTGGATGGCGTCGCTGCAAATGAACACGTGTAAACCTATCACACAAGCAAGCTCTGCCCATGAACAGTAATGATCTCTTTGACGATGCGCTGCCCGCCACCGGCATGCAGCCGCCCGTGACACCGCCCGCCCCGCCGGCAGATGCGCAGTCGGGCGACTGGATTCCGCTGGACCAGTATGCCGAGCGTGCCTATCTGGAATACGCCATGAGCGTGGTCAAGGGCCGCGCGCTGCCGGAAGTGGCCGACGGCCAGAAACCGGTGCAGCGCCGCATTCTGTATGCCATGCGCGACATGGGCCTGGTGCATGGGGCCAAGCCGGTCAAGTCGGCCCGTGTGGTGGGTGAAATCCTGGGTAAATACCACCCGCACGGCGACAGCTCGGCTTACGAGGCGCTGGTGCGCATGGCGCAGGACTTCACCCTGCGCTACCCGCTGATCGACGGTCAGGGCAACTTCGGCAGCCGCGATGGCGACGGTGCCGCCGCCATGCGTTACACCGAAGCACGCCTGACGCCGATTGCCGAGCTGCTGCTGGGCGAAATCGACATGGGCACGGTGGATTTTGTGCCCAACTATGACGGCGCATTTGAAGAGCCTGCCTTGCTGCCGGCGCGCCTGCCCATGGTGCTGCTCAACGGTGCATCCGGCATTGCCGTGGGCATGGCCACGGAAATTCCGCCGCATAACCTCACCGAGGTGGCACGCGGCTGCCTGGCCTTGCTGGCCAACCCGGAGCTGACGACCCGCCAGCTGATGGACTACATCCCCGGCCCGGACTTCCCCGGCGGTGGCCAGATCATCACCCCCTTCGACGACATTCTGGCGGCGTATGAAGGTGGCCGTGGCAGCGTGCGGGTGCGTGCCAAGTGGGAAGTGGAAAAGCTGGCGCGTGGCCAGTGGCGTGTCATTGTGTCCGAGCTGCCGCCCGGTTCTTCCGCGCAGAAGGTGCTGGCCGAGATTGAAGAAGCCACCAATCCCAAGCTCAAGACCGGCAAGAAGGCGCTGACGCAAGAGCAGCAAAACCTCAAGAGCCTGATGCTGTCGCTGCTGGACCGCGTGCGCGACGAATCGGACAGCCAGAACCCGGTGCGGCTGGTGTTCGAACCCAAGTCCAGCCGACAGGACCCGGACGAGTTCATCAACATCCTGCTGGCGCAAACCAGTCTGGAAGGCAATGCCTCGATGAACCTGGTGATGATCGGCCTGGACGGTCGCCCGGCGCAGAAGGGCCTCAAGGCCATTCTGAGCGAGTGGATCGCCTTCCGCCGCAGCACCGTTACCCGCCGTCTCAAGCATCGCCTGGGTCAGGTGGAAAAGCGCATTCATATTCTGGAAGGCCGCATGATTGCCTTCATCCATATCGATGAAGTCATCCGCGTCATCCGCGAATCGGACGAACCCAAGCCCGACCTGATGAAAGCCTTCGGCCTGTCCGAAGCGCAGGCCGAGGACATTCTGGAAATCCGCCTGCGCCAGCTGGCGCGGCTGGAAGGCTTCAAGCTGGAGAAAGAGCTGTCCGAGCTGCGCGAAGAACGCGAAGGCCTGCGCCATGTGCTGGATACGCCGGACGCCCTCACCCGCCTGATCCGCGACGAAATCATGGCCGACACTGCCAAATACGGCGACCAACGCCGCAGTGAAATCAAGGCGGCCGAACGTGCCGTGCTGACCCAGACCATCGCCGACGAGCCGGTCACCATCATCCTGTCGCAAAAAGGCTGGATCCGCGCCCGCGTCGGCCACAATGTCGACCTGTCGGCGCTGGCCTTCAAGGATGGCGACAGCCTGCACACCGTGGTGGAAACCCGCACCGTGTGGTCGGTCATCGTGCTGGACAACAAGGGCCGCGCCTACACCATCGACCCGGCGGATGTACCCACCGGTCGTGGCGACGGCGTGCCGGTGGCCTCGCTGGTGGATTTGCAGGATGGCGCCAAGCCGGTACAAATGATTTCCGGCAAGGACGATGCCCGCTTCGTGGTAGCCGGTTCCGGCGGTTATGGCTTTGTGGCCAGGCTGTCCGACATGGCGGGCCGGGTCAAGGCGGGCAAGGCCTTCATCACGCTGGACGATGGCGAAAGCGTCATTACCCCGGTGGCCGTGGCTGCCAATGCCGACCTGACCACCTTGCGCCTGGTGGCCGCGGCGGACAATGGCCGTCTGCTGGCCTTCCCGGCCGGCGAGCTGAAGGAAATGGCCAAGGGCCGTGGCCTGATGCTGATGGGGCTGGACTCGGGCGAGTCGCTCACCGCCATCGGGCTGGTCAAGGGCGACAAGGCCGTGCTGGCCACGGTATCGGTGCGTGGCAAGGTGGCAGACGAAAAACTGGCCCTGGCCGATTTCGATGCCAAACGCGGCAAGAAAGGCAAACTGATGCCGAAGAAGTGGACGGTATCGGCCATTGGTGATGTGCCCACGGCTGACACGCCATGATGTCTGAACGCTCGCTGCCGCTGAGTCCGCGCAAGGCCCTGGCCTTCGTCAACGGCTTTCGTGCCATCATGCTGCTGGTGTTGCTGTTCATGTCGCTGCTGCAAGGCAGCGAAGGACAGCGGCTGGTCGACGGTGGCGGGCATTTCAATCTCTGGGCCGTGGTGTATGGCTGCCTGATTGCCAGCTGGTTTGCCCTGCGCGATGGCAAGATTGCCCATACCCTGCAGCTGTCGCTGGCCATTGTGGCCGACATCCTGATGATTGTCTGGCTGATGGGCATGAACGGCGGGGTGAAAAGCGGCTATGGCATGCTGTTGCTGCCCTACCTCGCGGTAGCCGGCCTGCTGTCCTCTGGCCGTTTTGCGCTGTTTTACGCCTCCATCGCCACCGCCAGCCTGTTCGGTTATGTCGGTTACGAGCATGTCCGCAGCCACATGCTGTTTGGCAGCACCAACGATTTGTTCCAGACCGGCCTGTTGTCGCTGGCCGGTTTTGTCACCTCGGTGGTGACTTACCAGCTGGCGCGCGTGGCGCGTGAATCCGAAGAGCTGGCTTCACGCCGCGGCGGCGAAATTGCCAACCTCAACCGGCTGAACGAACTGGTGCTGCAAAGCCAGCGCGATGCCGTCATCGTGCTGGACGAAACCGGCACCGTGCGGCAATTCAATGCCCAGGCCGTGCGCTACTTCCCCAGCATGCAACGCGGCATCCTGCTGCCGGAACTGTCACCCATCGTCGAGCGTTGGCGCATCAACAACCATTCCCCGATGCCGGTATTTGTCGAGCGCAATGTGCGTGGCCGGCAACTGGGTGGCCGCATGGTGCCCATTCTGGCTGGTGACCTGCGCGGCGTGGTGATGTTCCTGCGCGATATGGCCGATATGGCCGAAGAGGCCAAACGCATCAAGCTGGCGGCGCTGGGCCGGCTCACCGCCAATATCGCCCATGAAATCCGCAACCCGCTGGCCGCCATCTCCCATGCCGGTGATTTGCTGGCCGAAGGCGCGGAAGACCCGGCCACCCAGCGGCTCACCCGTATCGTGCGTGACAACGCCAAACGGATTAACGGTCTGGTGGAAGAAGTGCTGATGCTGGGACGACGCGACCGGGTCAAAACCGAAACCATCAAGCTGTCCCAGTTCCTGGCTGATTTTCTGGATCAGTTCGACATGGCCCAGCCAGATGCCGCCGGACGCATCCTCACCATCTTCCACAGCACCGACAGCATCTATTTCGACCGCGGTCATCTGGGGCAGATCCTGTCCAACCTGGTGGGCAATGCCTGGCGTCACTCCTCACGGGTACATGGTGCGGTATGCATTGAAATCAACCATATCGAAACCCAGGTGCTCATCCGTGTGATGGACGATGGACCGGGCATGAGCGAAGACGCACAGTTACACCTGTTCGAACCCTTTTTCACTACCGAAAGCACCGGCACCGGGCTGGGACTCTATATTGCCCGGGAACTGGCCGAGGCCAATGACGCACGCCTCGACTACATCCCGCCCGGCGGTGTTTTCTGTCTGAGCTGTCATCTAGCCTATGAATAAAGCCCCCCTGCGCGTGCTGGTCGTGGACGACGAACCGGACATCCGCGAACTGCTGGAACTCACCCTGATCAAGATGGGCCTGGACGTCATCACGGCCGGCAATGTCAGCGATGCCAAGGCGCGCCTGCAGCGCGAACCCTTCAATCTGGTGCTCACCGACATGCGCATGCCGGATGGCGAAGGCATTGAAGTGGTCGAATTCATTGCCGAGCAAGGACTGGACATCCCCAGCGCCATCATCACCGCCTACGGCAGTACCGAAAACGCGGTGAAGGCCATGAAGGCCGGCGCGTTTGACTATCTGTCCAAACCCATCAGCCTGGCCCAGTTGCGCACCCTGGTGAAATCGGTACTCAAAGTGGATGGCAATGGCAAATCCAGCAGTATCGAACGCCTGGTCGGCGACTCGCCTGCCATGCTGGAAGTCCGCCGCATGGTGGACAAGCTGGCGCGCAGCCAGGCTGCTGTCTATATCAGTGGCGAATCGGGCACCGGCAAGGAGCAAGCCGCCCGCCTGATTCATGAACAAAGCGGACGTGCCGAACGCCCCTTTGTTCCGGTCAACTGCGGTGCCATTCCGGAAAACCTGATGGAAAGCGAATTCTTCGGCTATCGCAAAGGTGCCTTCACCGGTGCCGACAGCGAGCGCGACGGATTCTTCCAGCAAGCCGCCGGCGGTACCCTGTTTCTGGACGAAGTTGCCGACCTGCCGCTGGTCATGCAAGTCAAACTGCTGCGTGCCATTCAGGAAAAGAAGGTGCGCAAGCTGGGCAGCCCGCAAGAAGACCCGGTTGATGTGCGCATCATCTGCGCCACCCACAAGGACCTGGCAGCGCTGGTCGAAGCCGGCCAGTTCCGTCAGGACCTGTACTACCGGCTCAATGTACTGCCGCTGCGCATGCCGCCACTGCGCGAACTGCGCGACGACATTCCCCGCTTCATCGGCGCCCTGCTCGACCGCTTCGCCACCGCCGACAGCCGACCGCGTCTCACCCCGAATGCGGTCAAGGCCATGCTGGCTTACAACTACCCGGGCAACTTCCGTGAACTGGAAAACATCCTCGAACGCGCAGTAGCACTGGCCGGTGACGACAAGGTCGATGTCGCCGATCTGCAACTCACCCTCAGCCAGCCACTGCAGGAACAGGATGAAGCCATCCCCGGCTATGCAGGCAGTGAACCGTTGCAAGACTTTCTGGACCGGGTGGAACGGGAAGCCATCCTCAAGGCACTGGATGCCACCCGCTTCAACCGCACCCAGGCGGCAAAGCTGCTCGGTCTCACCTTCCGATCCATGCGCTACCGGATGGACCGGCTCGGCATCAAATAAGAGCCCCGTCATCCGCCATCTATATAGAGTCATCGCCAACATCAGCATCCCGTTTGCAAAAAGCCCGGCTCAGCCGGGCTTTTTGCTGCCTGTGTCGGTGCTGGGGCCAGCTTTTTGCGCCAGTTTTCACCGTCGGTCGGCGCCGGAAGGGATGTGAGTCGAGCATTGACTGTGCGCCCGCAGCAAAACAGCCATGAAACCCGCATTTCATAAAGCATTACCGTTCAGTGACTTAGCGCTCTGTGCGACGGAATTTTGGCAAAACCTGCAGATTTCTTCGCACAAAGTGTTGACGAGGGTGGGGCAGGGCGGTATAGTTCGCCTCCTCAGCAGACAACGCAGCGACGGAAACGAAACGC